>NZ_JBYTBK010000040.1:0-43886 GCF_058789115.1 Pseudomonas sp. FW300-N1A1
CTGTACTGGCTAGAGTCAGATGCTGGCTTTTAGTCCCACCACCCCTACAAGTCTAAACATACAAGCTGGCTTGCCAGCGAAGGCGGTTTATCAGGCATATCGCGTATTGCATTCGCCAGCAGACCAGAGCCGGCCGATCGCCCCGACAGATTACCTGACTCTGTCATAACAAGAGTCAGCCTCAGTATATGGCAGATTTTCAGGGGCAGCCGAAAGCCCCACCATACGGCCATGAATACACTTCTGGCGTTCTATCAACACCTCGGCCTGGCCTTGTCATTGCTGGTCGTTACCACCTTTCTCCTGGCTGGAATGATCAAGGGTGTGATCGGCCTGGGCTTGCCGACCATCGCCATGGGACTGCTTGGTCTGGCTATGGCACCGACACAGGCTGCGGCGTTGTTGATCATCCCCGCGACCCTGACCAACGTCTGGCAACTGGCGTCTGGTGGGCACCTGCGGACGTTGCTTATACGTTTGTGGCCGATGCTGCTGGCGATTTTTATCGGCACTGGCGCTGGTACCCTGTGGCTGGGTGTCGACGGCGGACAATGGGTCGTGCGGGCGCTGGGTGGCGCGTTACTGCTCTATGCGTCGAGCGGATTGTTGCTGCCCGCCTTCAAGGTCGGTAGCACCAGTGAGCGCTGGCTCGGCCCGCTGTGCGGCGTGCTGACCGGGATCATCACCTCCGCTACCGGGGTCTTCGTGATTCCGGCGGTGCCGTACCTGCAAGCGTTGGGGTTGAGCAAGGATCAACTGGTGCAGGCGCTGGGCCTGTCATTCACCGTGTCGACCCTGGCCCTGGCGGCCGGCCTGTCGTGGCGCGGCGCGCTGGGCAGCGGCGAACTGAGTGCCTCGCTGCTGGCCCTGATTCCCGCTGTGCTCGGCATGTTGCTGGGGCAATGGCTGCGTCAGCGCATCAGCACCGTGCTGTTCAAACGGATATTTTTCATTGGCCTGGGCGTGCTCGGTGGGCACCTGTTGGTCAACGGTTAGCGGATGAAGGGCTGAGCATCTCGATGGGACGGATATCGAAGTCACGCTCCAGGTAGTCCATGCGCGTGTCGAAAAACGCCTTCATGTGCGGCAGGTTCGAGTGCACTTCCAGATGGGCCTGGGACTGCCAGATCTCGTAGAAGATAAACAGGGTCGGGTCTTGCTGGTCGCGCAGCATGTGGTATTCGATGCAACCCGGTTCGGCGCGACTGGGCTCGACGTAGGCACGGAACAGGGCTTCAAAGGCCTCGGCGCGTTCCGGGCGGGTTTTGGCGTGCAGGATGAAGCCGTGTTGTGGGCTCATGGACAACTCTTCTGGAAGGGAGGGAGGAAATTCTACGGCAACAATCGAATGGCTATTCGTGCGTATAGGTCAAATGTATTTTGCCGAAGCAGGGCTTATTCACGGGGGTGTCGATCGATACCCTGCCGTCATCGAATTGAACCTTCCCCGATTGCGCGAGTGATCCACCACGCACATCGGACCCAGATGATGAGGCTCCCCATGAAAAAAGTGCTATTGCTCAACGGCGGCAAGAAATTCGCCCATTCCGACGGTCGCTACAACGCCACCTTGCACGAAGCCGCCCTGAGCGTGCTGGACCGTGGCGGTGTCGATATCAAAGTGACCCACATCGACGAGGGTTACGACATTAGCGATGAAGTCAGCAAATTCCTCTGGGCCGATGTGATCATCTACCAGATGCCAGGCTGGTGGATGGGTGCGCCCTGGACAGTGAAAAAGTACATCGACGAAGTCTTCACCGAAGGCCACGGCAGCCTCTATGCCAGTGACGGTCGCACCCGTTCCGACGCTTCGCAGAAGTACGGCAGCGGTGGCCTGATCCACGGCAAGCAATACATGCTGTCGCTGACCTGGAATGCCCCGCAGCAAGCCTTCGACGACCCGACCGACTTCTTTGAAGCCAAGGGTGTGGACGCGGTGTATTTTCCGTTCCACAAGGCCAATGAGTTCCTTGGCATGACCGGCTTGCCGACTTTCCTGTGTGTCGACGTGATGAAGCGTCCGAACATTGAAGCCGATATCGCGCGCTACGAGCAGCACCTCAAGCAGGTGTTCAACTTGCCGGCGTGACCTGCGTTCTGCCCCGCATCCAGCTACTATCGGATATCTCGGCGTAACCGGCTGCCTGTGGCGAGGGAGCTTGCTCCCGCTCATGACGACAGGGGTATGGCTGAAGAACCGCTCCGAATGGTTTTGGGGCCGCGTTGCGGCCCAGCGGGAGCAAGCTCCCTCGCCACGATGAGAGCGCATTCGATAGGAAGGACACACGTGAAAGCCAGATCCGATGAGTTGCAGATTTTCGTCTGCGTGATCGAGTGCGGTTCGATTTCCGCGGCGGCCGAGCAGGTCGGGCAAACGCCCTCGGCGGTCAGCCGCACGCTGTCGCGACTGGAGGCCAAGCTCGACACCACGCTGATCAACCGCACTACGCGGCGCATGGACCTGACCGAGGAGGGCAAGTACTTCTTCGAGCAGGCCAAGCGGATCCTCGAGCAGATGGACGAGCTGGAAGAACGCCTGTCGTCGCGGCACCAGACGCCCTCGGGGCGGCTGCGGATCAACGCCGCGTCACCCTTCATGCTGCATGCCATCGTGCCCTACATCGATGAGTTCAGCCGCTTGTATCCGGACATCCAACTGGAGCTCAACAGCAACGACCTGATCATCGACCTGCTGGAGCAGAGCACCGACATCGCGATCCGCATCGGTGCCCTGGCGGATTCGACCCTGCATGCGCGCTCGCTGGGATGCAGTCCGTTGCACATCCTGGCCAGCCCGGCCTATCTGGAAAAACATGGCATCCCGACCAGCGTTGCACAGCTGGCCGGGCACCGGTTGCTGGGCTTCACCCAGACCGAAACCCTCAACCACTGGCCGCTGCGCCACGCGCACGGTGACCGCTGGCAGATTCAACCGGGCATCAGTGCCTCCAGTGGCGAAACCTTGCGTCATCTGGCGCTGGAGGGGCAGGGCATTGCGTGCCTGTCGCACTTCATGACGATCGAAGACATCAAGGCCGGACGCCTCAAGCCGGTGCTGGCCCAAGCCAACAGCGGCTATCGCCAGCCGATCAATGCGGTGTACTACCGCAACTCGCAACTGGCCCTGCGGATTCAGTGCTTCCTCGACTTCATCCAGGGCAAGCTGGCCGGTTATGCGAGTGAAGTGTTCGAGGGCTGACGCATGACCTCTGCGCAAGCGCGAATGGTGTAGCTCGGACCTTTTCAGCAGGGATCCATTCGCTGCTCGATTGTCGGGCCGGGCCTCGCAGCGGGCTTCGGTGGTGGTGTGAATTCAGCACAAGGTGGACTTGCTCAAACCTTGTTACAAAGCCTAAGGTTCCTCCTGCCTCTATAACAAGAAAGGATGGATTCCATGCGTATCGTGTTGTTCAAGACCCTGGCCCTGGCGGCGGCGATTGCCGCCAGTTCGTCGTCGTTTGCTGCAATGCTGGAAGGCGGTGCCGTGGCTGCACCGAACCAGTACGGCGCCGATGTCGCGGCGCAAGTACTCAAGAAAGGCGGCAACGCCGTCGACGCCGCGGTGGCCACCGCGTTCACCCTGGCGGTGACCTACCCGGAAGCGGGGAACATTGGTGGCGGTGGTTTCATGACCCTGTTCATCGACGGTAAGCCGTACTTCCTCGACTACCGCGAAACGGCACCCCAGGCCGCGACCCGCGACATGTACCTGAACGAGAAGGGCGAGGTCATCGAGAACCTCAGCCTGGTTGGCGCTCGCGCTGCCGGCGTACCGGGCACGGTGATGGGCCTGTGGGAAGCCCACAAGAAGTTCGGCAAGCTGCCCTGGAGCGAGCTGATTACCCCGGCCATCGGCTACGCCAAGACCGGCTTCAAAGTCGCGGACAAACAGTACCAGTACCGCGAAGATGCGCTGAAACTGTTCAACGGCACGACCAACTTCGCCGATTATTTTGGCAGCATGAAGCCCGGCGAAACCTTCCGCCAACCCGAACTGGCCGAGACCCTGGAGCGGATCGCCGACAAGGGCGCGAGCGAGTTTTACCAAGGCAAGACCGCCGACCTGCTGGTCGCGCAGATGAAGGCCGACAAGGGCCTGATCAGCAAGCAGGACCTGAACGACTACAAGGTCAACTGGCGTGAGCCGCTGACAGTCAACTGGCGCGGCAATACCCTGTACACCGCACCGCCACCGAGTTCCGGCGGTATCGCCCTGGCGCAATTGATCGCCATCAAGGAAGACCGTGCCGCCGACTTCAAGGGCGTCGAACTGAACTCGGCGAAGTACATTCACCTGCTCGCGGAAATCGAAAAACGCGTGTTCGCCGACCGTGCCGACTACCTTGGCGACCCGGCGTTTTCCGACGTGCCGGTCAAGCAACTCACCGATCCGGCGTACCTGGAAAAGCGCGCCGCCGAGGTCAACCCGAACGCCATCTCGCCGACCGAGAAAGTCCGTCCAGGCCTGGAGCCGCATCAGACCACGCACTTCTCCATCGTTGATGCCGACGGCAATGCGGTGAGCAATACCTACACCCTGAACTGGGACTACGGCAGCGGCGTCGTGGTCAAAGGCGCGGGTTTCCTGCTCAACGATGAAATGGACGACTTCAGCTCCAAACCCGGCGTGGCCAACGCCTTTGGTGTGGTCGGTGGCGATGCCAACGCCATTGCTCCGGGCAAGCGCATGTTGTCGTCGATGAGCCCGAGCCTGGTGACCCGCGATGGCAAGGTCACGCTGGTACTCGGCACGCCGGGTGGTTCGCGAATCTTCACCTCGATCTTCCAGGTGCTGAACAACCTGTATGACTACAACCTGCCGCTGGAAAAAGCCGTGGCCGCGCAACGCGTCCATCACCAGTTGCTGCCCAAGGACACGATCTACTTCGACGCCTACGCGCCCCTGACCGGCAAGGTCGCCGATGAGCTGAAAACCATGGGCTACACCCTGGAAGACCAGGGCTGGGAAATGGGTGATATCCAGGCGATCCGCGTCAACGGCAGCGCCCTGGAAACCGCCTCCGACCCTCGCGGCCGGGGTGTGGGTCAAGTTGTGAAGTAACCCCTGTCCGCCATGATCGTTCCCACGCTCCCGCGTGGGAATGCCGCCCGGGACGCTCCGCGTCTCAGGTGCGGACGTAGCGTGTCCGTTGCTGCGCGTGGGAACGATCACAACGCGCCTTGCATGAAAATCCCGCCCGCCTATTTTCATTAATCGCGACACGACATATCCGTAAGCGACATTCCTTGCCTGTGTGCGAAAGCTAGTTTCATCCCGTTTGAAAGATTCTCCTCGAAATGATTTATGAGTTTCACAACACATCGACGTGACCCTTTTCGAGGAGTACCGCATGGCACCGTCGTTCGGCTATTGGCTGCTGGTTTATGCCGCTGTCGCCATCATTGCCCTGATCGTTCTGATCGCCCGTTACCGGCTCAATCCGTTCATTGTCATCACCCTGATTTCCATTGGCCTGGCGCTGGTCGCCGGGATGCCGCCGTCTGGCGTGGTGGGGGCCTACGAGGCGGGGGTGGGCAAGACCTTGGGGCACATTGCGCTGGTGGTGGCACTGGGCACCATGCTTGGCAAGATGATGGCCGAGTCCGGTGGCGCCGAGCAGATGGCGCGCACGCTGATTGAGCGGTTCGGCGAGAAAAACGCGCATTGGGCGATGGTCTGCATTGCCTTCCTGGTGGGCCTGCCGCTGTTCTTCGAAGTCGGTTTTGTGCTGCTGGTGCCGATTGCCTTTACCGTGGCGCGCCGCGTCGGCGTGTCGATCCTGATGGTCGGTTTGCCGATGGTGGCCGGCCTCTCGGTGGTGCATGCCCTGGTGCCGCCGCACCCGGCCGCGATGCTGGCGGTGCAGGTCTACCAGGCCTCGGTGGGACAGACCTTGCTCTATGCGATTGCGATCGGTATCCCGACGGCGATCATCGCCGGTCCCTTGTACGCCAAGTTCATCGTGCCGCGGATCCAGCTGCCCGAGGACAACCCGCTGGAGCGGCAATTTCTCGAGCGTGAACCACGGGACAGCCTGCCGGGTTTCGGCATCACCATGGCGACCATCCTGTTGCCGGTGGTGCTGATGCTGATCGGTGGCTGGGCCAACCTGATTTCCACCCCTGGTAGCGGGTTCAATCAGTTCCTGCTGTTTATCGGCAACTCGGTGATCGCGCTGTTGCTGGCAACCTTGCTGAGTTTCTGGACCCTGGGCCTGGCCCAGGGCTTCAGCCGCGAGTCGATCCTGAGGTTTACCAATGAGTGCCTGGCACCGACCGCCAGCATCACCTTGCTGGTAGGCGCCGGTGGTGGCCTGAACCGGATTCTGGTGGATGCCGGGGTCACCGACCAGATCGTCGGCCTGGCCCATGAGTTTCAGTTGTCGCCGCTGTTGATGGGGTGGCTGTTCGCGGCCTTGATGCGCATCGCCACTGGTTCCGCCACTGTGGCCATGACCACCGCTTCGGGCGTGGTAGCGCCGGTGGCCATTGGTCTGGGTTATCCCCATCCGGAGCTGCTGGTGCTGGCGACAGGCGCGGGGTCGGTTATCTTTTCCCACGTCAACGACGGCGGCTTCTGGCTGATCAAGGAATACTTCAATATGACCGTGACCCAGACCTTCAAGACCTGGACGGTGCTCGAGACCTTGATTTCGGTGGTCGCATTCGCCCTGACCGTCGGTCTTTCCTATGTGCTGTGAACAGCAGGTGCGGTAAATGGACATCCTTTATCAGATTCGCGCACGACAGGATTCTTTCAGTGCCGGCGAGGGGCGCATTGCCCGGTTGATGCTCGAAGACGTGGGCTTCGCCGCCTCGGCCAGCCTCGACGAACTGGCGCAGCGCGCCGATGTCAGCAGCGCTACCTTGTCGCGGTTTGCCCGCACGGTGGGTTGTCGTGACTTGCGCGACCTGCGTTTGCAACTGGCCCAGGCCAGCGGGGTCGGCAGTCGTTTTCTGGACCCGGCTGGGCGGCCTGCGCAGTCGGCGTTTTACCGGCAGATCGTCGGCGATATCGAAACGACGCTGCGTCTGCACCTGTCGGCGTTTGACGAGTCGCGATTCGCCGACGCGGTCAAACTGCTGAGCACGGCGCGGATGATTCACGCCTTTGGCATGGGCGGCTGTTCGACGCTGTGCAGTGCCGAGCTGCAAGTGCGCCTGGTACGCCTGGGTTACCCGATTGCCGCCTGCCACGACCCGGTGATGATGCGTGTCACCGCCGCATCGATGGGCGCTGACCAGGTGCTGATTGCCTGCTCGCTGACCGGCATCATCCCGCAGTTGCTGGAGGCGGTGGAACTGGCGCAAAGCTACGGCGCGCGGGTGCTGGCGATCACCCTGGCCGACTCGCCGCTGGCACAGCTGGCCGATGTGGTGCTGCCACTGCAAAGCTGTGAAACCTCATTCATCTACAAACCGACGGCGGCGCGCTACGGCATGTTGCTGGCCATCGACGTGCTCGCCACTGAGCTGGCACTGGCGCAACCTGAAGACAATCAAGAGCGCCTGCGGCGGATCAAGCTGGCGCTCGACGATTACCGTGGCGGCGATGACCATCTGCCGCTGGGAGACTGACATGCAGTACCACACGCTGATTCGCAACGCCTCGGTCATCGACGGCAGCAACCGCCCCGCTTACCTCGCCGACGTCGGCATCCTGGACGGGCGCATCCAGCACATCGGTGACTTGCAGGGCGCCCGTGGCGATGAGGAAATCGACGCCGCTGGCCGGGTGCTCGCGCCAGGCTTCATCGACGTGCACACCCACGACGACACGGTGGTGATCCGCCAGCCGCAGATGCTGCCCAAGCTTAGCCAGGGCGTGACCACGGTGATCGTCGGCAACTGCGGGATCAGCGCCTCTCCGGTGAGCCTGCGTGGCGATCCGCCGGACCCGATGAACCTGCTGGGCACCCCGGCGGCCTTTGTTTATCCACGCTTCAGTGATTACCGCGCAGCGGTCGAAGCCGCCCAGCCGACGGTGAATGTGGCGGCATTGGTGGGGCACACGGCACTGCGCAGCAATCATCTGGACGACCTGTTCCGTACTGCCACGCCCGAGGAAATCAGCGCGATGCGCGAGCAACTGCGCGAGAGCCTGCAAGACGGTGCGCTGGGGCTGTCCACCGGCCTGGCTTATGCCAGCGCCTTTTCGGCATCCACCGATGAAGTGCAGCAGTTGGCCGCCGAGTTGGCCGCTTTTGGCGCGGTCTACACCACCCACTTGCGCAGTGAGTTCGAGCCGGTGCTGGAGGCCATGGACGAGGCGTTCCAGATCGGCCGGCAAGCGCAGAGCCCGGTGATTATTTCCCACCTCAAATGTGCCGGCGCCGGCAACTGGGGTCGCAGCCCGCAGTTGCTGGCGTCCCTGGAGCAGGCGGCGAAAACCCATCCGGTGGGCTGCGATTGCTATCCCTACGCGGCGAGCTCTTCGACCCTGGATCTCAAGCAAGTCACCGATGCCCACCGCATCACCATCACCTGGTCCACCCCGCACCCGGAGGTCAGTGGTCGCGACTTGATCGACATCGCCGCCGAGTGGGGCATGCCGCTGCTGGACGCGGCCCGTCGCCTGCAACCGGCCGGTGCGGTCTATTTCGGCATGGACGAGGCGGACGTGCGGCGCATTCTGGCCCATCCGTTGTCGATGATCGGCTCCGACGGCCTGCCCGAAGACCCGTTTCCCCATCCGCGTTTGTGGGGGGCGTTTCCCCGGGTGCTGGGGCATTTCAGTCGTGATGTCGGCCTGTTTCCGCTGCACACCGCGGTGCACAAGATGACCGGGTTGTCGGCGGCGCGTTTTGGCTTGAAGGCGCGTGGCGAGATTCGCGAAGGGTACTGGGCTGACTTGGTGTTGTTCGATCCGTTGCGGGTGCGGGACGTGGCGGACTTCAATGACCCGCAGCGTTCGGCCGAAGGGATCGACGGAGTGTGGGTCAACGGGGTGCGCAGTTATGTCGATGGTCAGGCGAATGGGCGGCGGGAGGGGCGGTTTTTGGCGCGGGATGGGGATTTGCGGGTGGGGTTTCGTTAACGCCGCGTAGATACCCTGAACTGCGTGTGTGCACCGAGCCTTTGTAGGGGCTGGCTTGCCCTGCCCGCGAAGGCGGCCTGACAGCCAGCCATTCTCTTGCCGGTGCGGTGTGCATATCCGTTGCTGCGGTCATGGCTTCTAATGGTTTCGCCCTTACGGCGAGTCCCTTTTTCAAACGCCAAAAAGGAACCAAAACGCTTCGCCCCGAGCGTCCGGCCCCTCGCCAAGGCTCGGGGTTCCCTCGCTTCGGCATTCCTCAGGGGGCATCGCTCTCCGGTCGGCTTCGCTCGACCTCCATGCGATGTCCTCGACGGCGTCGAGGGGCGCTGCGCGCCATTCCCCTGATGAACGCCTGCGCTCGGCCTGCCGATGGGGCGGGTGGATCAAAAGCTAAAGCAAGAGCAAGAGCGCGGCGACCTTCCGGTCGGCCTGGGTGGTGTTTGGCAATGACCTGATTGTCGATTGTCGATCGTTCCCACGCTCTGCGTGGGAATGCAGCCTGGGGCGCTCCGCGTCCCCTCCAAAGCCGAACGCGGAGCGTCCGTTGAGGCATTCCCTTGCGGGAGCGTGGGAACGATCTGGCGATCGTATCAAGACTCGTTCCTTGTATATGATGAGCCCCTTCACTCAAGGAGCTGCGCCATGCGTTTTGGAAAAACCACCCCCATCCTGCGGATCTTCGACGAGGCTAAGGCGTTGGAGTTTTACGTCGATTTTCTAGGCTTCAGCCTCGACTGGCAGCACCGCTTCGAGGCGAATTTCCCGCTGTATCTGCAGGTGTCGCGGGGCGATTGTGTGCTGCACTTGTCCGAACATCATGGCGACGCGACACCGGGGTCGGCATTGCGTATCGAGACCGATGCGCTGCCAGCGTTCCACCAGCAGTTGCTGGCCAAGGATTATCGCTATGCCCATCCCGAGATCCAGACCATGCCCTGGGGCAGTCAGGACATGACGATCAACGATCCGTTCGGCAACCGACTGGTGTTCACCAACGCGATCTGCGTTTGAGCCTCAGGCTTCGTCCGGCGTGCGGTGCATCTGGCGGAACTCGCCAGGTGGCATCCCGCGCCGGCTTTTGAAGGTGCGGTGAAACGAACGCGGTTCGGTGAAGCCCAGGTACTGGGCGATGTCCTGGATCGGCAAGGCGCTGTTGAGCAGGTAGTGCTCGGCCAGTTCCTGGCGCAGGTCATCGAGGATTTGCTGGTAAGTAGTACCGGCCTGGTGCAGCTGGCGTTGCAGGGTGCGCACCGACACGGCGAACTGCTCGGCCACCTGTTCCTTGCGTGGCAGCCCTTCCTTGAGCAACTGGCGCAGGATGTTCTTCACCCGTTGCTCCAGGGACGCGTCTTCCAGCGTGGCCATCAAGCCCAGGGCGTGTTCTTCCAGGGTGCGCAGCAATTGCGCATCGGCCTGGCGCAGGGGCAGTTGTAAATAAGGCAGTGGGACAATGAGTGCCGAGTAGGGTTGGTCGAACAGTACAGGGCAGTCGAAGAACTGCTCGTACTGGGCAAGTTGCGTGTCGGCCGGCTGTGGATGTTCCAGCCATACGGCGGCGGGTGAGAGCTGGGTGTCGGCAATCCAGCGTGCATATTGCAACCAGGACCCCAGGACATTTTCCACCAGGTGCCGACGGATTCGTGGGCGTTGATGGCGACAGGTCCAGATCAGGTGCACGTGGTCGCCCTGGAGCTCGGCGCGGCTGACCCCCATGTCGCCCACCAGCTTCTCGAACGGCATGATCCGGCTCATGGCATCGCCCAGGGTCGCGCAGTTCATGGTGATGTAGCCCAGCACGCTCCAGGAGTTGGGCAGGACAAAACGCGCCGAATTAAGCCCGAACAACGGGTCGCCCGAGTGTTCGCAGAAGTAGTCGAGCAAGCGTTCATGGGCTTCGCCCGGCAAGCGCAGGCTGTTGTCGCTCAATTGCCGGGCCTGCAACCCGGCTGCCGCCAACGCAGGCTCGATGGCCACGCCCAGTTGTTCGGCGTGACGCACGTATTTGAGCAGCGGGGGAACCGAGGTGTAGCCAAGGGATTGCATGATCGTGTTCCTTTGATCGAGGCACGCGCTGGCGCGGCTGAATACCCTGAAAGGTAATTTGAAACCACAGCTAAAGTAAATGGCTGAGCCGGCTGCGCGGGTTGACTCAATTGGCTACTCGAACTGGCCCGATGCGACCGTGACAGGTCCGGGCGGCCGGCTAGTATAGGCGCCTGAAATGTCACCTATAAGAACCGGAAAAGGACACACGCATGCGACGCTGGAACGGCTGGGGGGATGCAACCACGGTGGTCGAGTTGCCGGCCCAGGGGGCGGGGTTTCTCGCGGCACGGGTCGGCACCGGCCAGGCGCTGCCCGATGCCACGCTTGAGGCGGCCTTGGCCAGGGTGCCGGCTTCGCGGCTCGACGAACACCCGCTCTACAGTGTCGGTGCCCACGACCGCTTGCTGCATGCCCGTGGCCAGAGCCTGTCGGATTGGCTGGCCCTGCGTGAAGGCGCGCCAGGCATTTATCCCGATGCGGTGGCGTTCCCGCAGAGTGCCGAACAGATCCGTCAGTTGCTGGCACTGGCCCAGGAACAGGACCTGTGCCTGATCCCTTATGGCGGCGGCACGTCAGTGGCCGGGCACATCAACCCACCGCTGTCCACACGGCCGGTGGTGACCGTGTCCCTGGCGCGCATGAGTCGCCTGCTCGATCTCGATGAGCAGAGCCTGCTGGCCACCTTCGGCCCCGGTGCCACCGGGCCGCAGGTGGAGAGTCAGCTGCGCGCACGGGGCTACACCCTGGGGCATTTTCCGCAGTCGTGGGAGCTGTCGACCCTGGGCGGCTGGGTGGCCAGTCGCTCCAGTGGCCAGCAGTCCTTGCGCTACGGGCGTATCGAGCAGTTGTTCGCCGGCGGAACCCTGGAAACCTTCGCCGGGCCGCTGGAAATCGCGACGTTCCCGGCCTCGGCGGCCGGTCCGGACTTGCGCGAAGTGGTGTTGGGCTGCGAAGGCCGTTTCGGGATCATTTCCGAGGTCAAGGTGCGAGTCAGCCCGCTGCCGGCCGACGAGCGCTTCTACGGTGTGTTCCTGCCCGACTGGAGCCGCGCCCTGCAAGCCATCCGCCAGTTGGCCCAGGCCCGCGTGCCGCTGTCGATGCTGCGCCTGTCTAACGCCGTGGAAACCGAAACCCAGTTGGCCCTAGCGGGTCATCCGCAGCAGATTGCCTGGCTGGAGAAGTACCTGGCCCTGCGCGGTGCCGGCGCGGGCAAATGCCTGCTGACCTTTGGCGTGACCGGTAACCGGCGGCAAAATGCCCTGTCCCTGAGCCAGGCCCGGCAACACCTGAAGGCCTTTGGCGGGGTGTTCACCGGGACCCTGCTGGGCAAGAAGTGGGCGCAGAACCGCTTCCGCTTTCCCTATCTGCGCGAGAACCTGTGGAACGCCGGCTACGTGGTGGACACCCTGGAAACCGCGACCGACTGGAGCAATGTCGACAACCTGCTCAACCGCATCGAAAACAGCCTGCGCGATGGCCTGGCCGCCGAAGGTGAGCGGGTCCATGTGTTCACCCACCTGTCCCATGTCTACGGTGAAGGTTCGAGCATCTACACCACCTACGTGTTCCGTCCGGCGGCCGACTACCCGGCCACGCTGGCGCGCTGGCAGGCGCTCAAGCAGGCGGCCAGCCAGACCATCGTCGACAACCACGGCACCATCAGTCACCAGCATGGCGTGGGCAAGGATCACGCGCCGTACCTACTGCGGGAAAAAGGCGCGCTGGCCATGGATACCTTGCAGGCCCTGGGCCGGCATTTCGATCCTGCCGGGCGCCTGAACCCTGGCACCCTGCTGCAGGAGTGACGGCCATGAGCCTGGACTGGAATGCGGCGTGGCGACGGCAGGTGTTGCCGACGCTGGCGGACGAAACCTGGGACCTGATCGTCATCGGCGGCGGTATCAGTGGCGCCGGGATCCTGCGTGAAGCGGCGCGTCGCGGCTGGCGTTGCCTGCTGCTGGAGCAGCGCGACTTTGCCTGGGGCACGTCCAGTCGTTCTTCGAAAATGGTCCATGGCGGCTTGCGCTACATCGCCAAGGGTCAGTGGCGCCTGACCCGCGACTCGGTCCATGAGCGCCAGCGCTTGCTCGAAGAAGCCCCGGGGCTGGTGGAGCCCATGAGTTTTCTGATGCCCCATTACCGGGGCGGCTTTCCCGGCCCCCGGGTGATGGGCGGGCTGTTGACGGTCTATGACGCTTTGGCCGGGCGGCGTAGCCATCGTTTTTATGACGCGCAACAGATGCGGTATCTGGCACCGGGCGTCGCGCAAGACGATCTGCTGGGAGGGACCTGTTTTGTCGATGCACTGACCGATGACGCCCGCCTGGTGATGCGCGTGCTGGCCGAGGCCCGGGCCGATGGCGCGTTGGCGCTCAACGGCGTGCGGGTACAGCAGTTGCTGCGCGAAGACGGGCGGGTCTGCGGGGTGCAGGTCGAGGATTGCGAAGGAGGGGCGTCGCTGCAGTTGCGTTGTCGCACGCTGGCGGTGGCCACCGGCGCCTGGGCCGAGCGGTTGCGCCCGGCGAGCGCTGGCCGGCAGTTGCGGCCGTTGCGTGGCAGTCATCTGCTGTTGCCGGGCTGGCGTCTGCCGGTGGCACAGGCGTTCACTTTCTTGCACCCGCGCGATCGCCGGCCGGTGTTTGTGTTTCCCTGGGAGGGCGCCACGGTGGTCGGCACCACCGACCTGGATCATCGCGAGGATCTCGACCAGAGCGCGAGCATCAGCGGCGAGGAACTCGAGTATCTGTTGGAGGCGTGCACCCGGCAGTTCCCGGGGGCCGAGGTGGTTGCCGCCGATGTGCTCTCGACCTGGTCGGGTGTGCGCCCGGTGGTGGGCAGCGCCAGTGGCGAGCAGCAGGGCAAGCCCTCGGATGAAGCCCGTGAGCATGTGCTGTGGCAGGAGCCCGGCTGCGTGACCCTGGCCGGCGGCAAGCTGACTACCTTTCGTCCCCAGGCCATTGAGGTGTTGAAGGCCTGCGCGGCCATGCTTGGACGTCCTGTCAGCGATGACGGCGCGCCGGTGTTTGCCGCCGTGCCGGGACTGCCGATCCCAGGCCTGAGTGGCCGTCAGTGGCGACGCCTGGCCGGGCGTCATGGCCGCGACCTGCCTCGGCTGGCGCAACTGTTGGAACAGCTGGGCAGCGACACCGTGGGCGGCAGTGACACCTTGTGGGCGGAACTGGCCTTTGCCTGCGAGGCGGAGATGGTCCTGCACCTGGATGACCTGCTGCTGCGCCGTACTCGAATCGGTCTGCTGCTGGCCAGGGGCGCGGCGGATGAACTGCCGGCGATTCGTCGTCTGTGCCAGCCCCGGCTGGGCTGGGATGACGAGCGCTGGCAAGAGGAACAACTGCGTTACCGGGCGTTGTGGCAACGCCATCATGGTTTGCCGGATGCCACGCACTGAATGCCCATTGAAGAGAGCTCCATGGAAAACCAGAACAAGCGCTACCTGTTGGCAATCGACAATGGCACCCAGAGCGTACGCGCCTTGCTGTTCGACCTGCAGGGCAATCTGCTGGGCAAAGGCAAAGTCGAGTTGCAGGCCTATTACTCGACCCAGCCCGGCTGGGCCGAGCAGGACCCGGACTACTACTGGGCCAAACTGGGGGAGGCCTGCCAGCAACTGTGGCAGCAGACCGGTATCGATCGCCAGCAGATTGGCGGTGTGTCCCTGACCACCCAGCGCGGCACCCTGATCAACGTCGATGCCCAGGGCAAGGCCTTGCGTCCGGCGATTCTGTGGCTTGACCAGCGCCAGACCGAGGTCGAAGGCGGGATCAAGGGACCCTGGGGCTGGCTGTTCAAACTGGTCGGGGCGCAAGCCACCGTGGACTATTTTCGCGCCCAGGCCGAGGCCAATTGGGTCGCTCGCCACCAACCCGACGTGTGGGCAGCCACCGACAAATTCCTGCTGCTTTCGGGGTTTCTCACTCACCGCCTGTGCGGGCGTTTTGTCGACTCGGTGGGCTGCTGCGTGGGCTACCTGCCGTTCGACTTCAAGCGTCTGCGCTGGGCCGCGCCCGCCGACTGGAAATGGCAGGCGCTGGCGGTGCGCCCCGAGCAACTGCCGAGCCTGCACAAACCCGGTGAAACCCTGGGTCACATCAGCGCCGAGGCCAGTCGGCATACCGGCATTCCCGAGGGCTTGCCACTGATTGCCGCCGGTGCCGACAAGGCCTGCGAAGTGCTGGGCGCCGGTGTGCTCGACGAGAAAACGGTGTGCCTGTCCTATGGCACCACCGCGACGATCACCACCACCCGTTCGCGCTATCGGGAAATCATCCCGCTGATCCCGCCTTACCCGGCGGCGATGCCGGATCACTACCACTGCGAGGTGATGATTTATCGCGGCTACTGGATGGTCAGCTGGTTCAAGAACGAATTTGGCCTGCGGGAAATGCAGCAGGCCAAGGAACAGGGCGTGGAGCCGGAGCAACTGTTCGACGCGCTGGTCAACGCGGTGCCACCGGGCTCCATGGGCCTGATGCTGCAGCCGTACTGGTCGCCGGGTATCCGCGAGCCAGGTGTGGAAGCCAAGGGGGCGATGATCGGCTTTGGCGACGTGCACACCCGGGCGCACATTTATCGGGCGATCCTCGAAGGGCTGGCCTATGCCTTGCGCCAGGGCAAGGAGCGCATCGAGAAGCGCACGAACGTCACCATCGAGCGCTTGCGGGTGGCTGGCGGGGGCTCCCAGAGCGATGCGGCGATGCAGCTGACCGCGGACATATTTGGCCTGCCGGCGGAGCGCCCGCATGTCTACGAAGCCTCCGGCCTGGGGGCGGCGATTGCCTGTGCGGTGGGGCTTGGGTTGTATCCAGACTTCCCTTCGGCCATTGCCGGCATGACCCGGGTCGGCGAGGTGTTCATGCCCAGGCCCGAGGCGCAGCAGATCTATCAGCGCCTGTACAACGAGGTCTACCTGCGCATGTACCGTCAGCTCAAGCCCTTGTACCAAAGCATTCGGCAGATCACCGGCTACCCGGCCTGAAGCAGGTTTCACCAGCGCTAGCGAGCTGGGCGGCTCGCCCTGACCGCAATGTTGTTCAACCAAGGATAGGGTTATTCAATACATCCCCCGTGGCGAGCGAGCTTGCTCGCGCTGGGCTGCACAGCAGCCCCAAAAACGATCGCCGAGTTCGTTCTGAAAGACCGCAGTCGCTTTGTTGGGCGCGCTTCGCGCACCAGCGCGAGCAAGCTCGCTCGCCACGGGCCTCTCACTCGCTTCAAGCGTTTCTGAACTGAACAGCATGGCGCTCTGGCCTGGCGTTTTTTGCCGGTTTGCCGTGGCGCTATCGGAGAGTTTTTTTGGCGAGATTGGACAGTGCCATGGCCTGGGTCGGTTGTTAGGCTCAGCCCCTGTGCTCATCCAATAAGATCAAAAAGCCAATGAAGCTGACGTTTCTCCTGCTGCTGCTCGGCGCGGCTGCCCCCACGGCCTGGGGCTGGTCCAACCATACGGTGGGCAGCTACCTGGCGTTGCAGGATGTGGCCGCCTTGCGCGACGCACCGCTGGTCGAGGTCGAGCCCCTGGAGCAGTTTCTCGCCCAGCAGTACGCAGGCGTGAGCGAACTGTTGGAGGAGCAGGAGCGCTTCGCCCGTCAGCACTTTCCCGAATACCCGCCGCGCCCGGATAACCTCAAGCTGCCGCCCGTGCCCGGGGATAATCTGCGGCAGGCGTTTCTCAGCGCCTTGCGGGTCAATCCACAGATCCATCTGGCCATGGTGATCCAGCCGATGCCGGGGCAAACCCCGGTGGCGGGTGAGCAGCTCAAGGCCGAGCAGGTGATGGTCGAGCAAACCCGCTCGCCCTGGAACCAGCAGCGATTCATCCGCCTGGCGACCGGGGAAAAGGTATCGCCCGTGGCGGTGCTCGCCAGCGCCGCCGACGAGCCGGACTACGGTCACGACATCAACCTGTTCAGCGACAACCCAGGTGACGTGGCCGCGCTGTACGGCTTCGGCCCGCAGCCTTTTGGCGATCCGCGTTTCCAGTACAGCTCCCAGGCGCCGTTCCACATGGGCTTTTTCCATGAGAGCCCGGTGGTGTACGCCGCAGCCGGCTTCCTGCAGCGAAACTGGCCGGACTGGCGGGCCTATCAATACCTGAGTTTGTCGCGCCTGGCCTTCGCCACGGGGCATGCCTACTGGGGCTATCGCTTTCTCGGTTGGGGCCTGCACTACGTTCAGGACCTGACCCAGCCGTATCACGCCAAACCGCTGCCGGGTGTCGAACTCGACAGCATGCTGTTGATGGAGGCCAAGGCCCTGGCCGGCTATGACAGCGACAAGCACGAGGCCATCGAGCGGGTCGCTACCCGGCACACCGAGGTGGAGAAGTATCAGTTCGCCTGGCTCCAGCGCCTGCTGCGTGCGGGCCAGGCGCACCCGATGCTCAGCGCTTACGTCGACACCCGCGAGGACGCCACTTACCCGCCGTATTCGGTGGACTACCTGCGTGAGGTCGTCTCGGCCCAGTCCGTCGCCCAGGCCGCTGAGTTTGATGCCGCGATCGGGCAATGGCTGAGCACAACCCCGGCCCCCCTGAGCTTCAGCGCCGGCAACCAGTTGCAGCCCGAAGCGTTCGACCACCCGGCACTCAATCAGCAACTGTTCCAACTGCTGGAGCATTTCGGGGCTCATAGCCGGATCTATGTCGGTGCTGGCCTGGCCCCGGCCCAGAGCGATACCGCTGCACCTTGAGCCATCGGGCGAGGGCGCGCGGACACAAAAACAACAAGATCAGCAGGGAAGGGAGGAACACACAATGAGCATTCGATCACGCCTGTCCAGCGCGAAGGTGCCGGGCACGTTGTCGGCGGGGATAGGGTTGGCAGGGCTGCTGCAAGTGTGCGTCGTCGACGGCGTGCAGGCCATGGAGTTCAGCCTGCTGGACAAAGAGGTGACCGGTTCGTTCGACAGTACCTTGTCCTATGGCCGACTGTGGCGGGTGCAGGGCCGGGACAAGAGCAACGATGACGTCAACACCAACGACGGTAATCGCAACTTCGATACCGGGCTGGTTTCCGAGGTGTACAAGATCACCTCGGAGTTGGAAGCCAACTATCAGAACTACGGGATGTTCATGCGTGGCACCGCGTTCTATGACACCCAACTGATGGACAAGCGCAACGATTACTACCGCAACAACAGCCCCTCGCAACCGAGCCAGAGCTACCCCAACGACGACCACTTCACCGATCAGACCCGTGACATCGCCGGTAGCCGGGTAGAGATGCTCGACGCCTATATCTATGGCAATTGGGACGTGGCCGCGATGCCGGTGACGGCACGCCTGGGGCGCCAGGTGTTCAACTGGGGCGAGGGGATTTTCTATCGCGGCGGGGTCAACACCACCAACCCGGTGGACGCGGCCAAGTATCGGTTGCCGGGGGCCGAGGTCAAGGAAGTGCTGATGCCGGTAGAGGCAGTCAGCTTCAACATCGGCTTGAGCGACAACCTGACGATGGAAAGTTTCTACCAGACGAACTGGAAGGAAACCCGCATCGACCCGGTCGGCACCTTCTACTCCCAGACCGATCTGTTCGCCGACGGCGGCAACACCGCGTACAACAACTTCACCGGCACCGCGCTGGATACGCCAGTGCCTGGCTTCGGCAACGTGATCGATCTGTACAGCGCGCTGGGCAACAACCCGGTGTTGAGCCAGGTCCTGGGGACCACCGGCCTGTACGCCAACGGCGTGACACCGGCGTTCGGCAATACCCTCAAGGTGGCCTCCGTGGGCAAGGACTTCAACGCCCGCAACGATGGCCAGTTCGGGTTCGCCTTTCGCTACATCGCCGAGGAGCTCAACAGCACCGAGTTCGGCGTGTACCTGGTCAACTACCACGCCAAGGAGCCGACGATCTCTGCTGACCTGAGCGGTTATCAGGGTATCGACATGGACGCCCTGACCAACCTGTTGGCCGGGGTGGCCGGCAGCCAGGCCGGGGAACTGGCCAACGGCCTGGCCACCGCGGATGTGCTGGGCAACATTCAGGCGCATCGGCGCTACGCCGAAGACATTCGCATGTACGGCTTCAGCTTCAACACCACCCTTGGCCAGGCGTCGGTGTTTGGCGAAGTGGCCTATCGGCCCAACCTGCCCATCGGAGTCGCGGCCACCAACGACCTGATCGGCGACCTGGCCAATGGCGCCGCTGCGGCGGCGGGCGGCCAGACCATCAACATCGGCGGGCAGATGGTTCAGCTCGACAGCCAGATCAACAACGCCGAGCGGGTGGAGTCGTTCAACACCTCCCTGGGCAGTATCTACAACTTTGGCCCGAACCTGTCCTTCGACTCCCTGTTCGGCGTGTTTGAACTGGCCTCCGAGCATTTGCGCGGCAGCGACCTGCAGTACACCGCCTTTGATGGCAGTAACCGCTACTACGCCGGCACCGGCAACTATTCCTATGTGTCCGGCGGGGATCGTGGTGACCAGGTCAACCGCAACTCCTACAGCTACACCGCGATGTTCAACGGCACCTGGAACGACGTGTATGCCGGGGTCAACGTCTCGCCTTATGTCGTCTACAAGGATGACTTCAAGGGCAACAGCTATCAGGCGGGCAACACCATCGAGGGGCGCAAGGCCTACACCCTGGGGGTCAAGGCCAACTACCAGAACAAGCTGGAGGCCGAACTGCAGTACACCGAGTTCTACGGCGGTGGCCAGAACAACGGTATTCGCGACCGTGACAACGTCGGCTTCAACCTCAAGTATTTCCTGTGAGTGTTCAGGCCCCTTGGCTTGCGGGCGATGCCGCCCTGCCTTTATTTCGGAGAATGTCCATGCTTCACACACCGCGACTGATCAAGACCACGTTGGCCCTGGTCCTGAGCCTGGCGGCTGGCAGCGCGCTGGCTGCCCTGTCCCCCCAGGACGCTCAACAACTCAAGTCCAAGCTGACGCCGCTGGGCGCCGAGCGTGCAGGTAATACGGACGGAACCATTCCGGCCTGGGACGGCGGCATCACCCAGGCGCCCAAGGGCTATACCCCGGGCCAGCATCACCTGGACCCGTTCCCGGGCGACAAGCCGTTGTTCACCATCACCAAGGCGAATCTCGAGCAGTACAAGGCTCACCTGAGTGCCGGGCAGATCGCGCTGTTCAACAGTTACCCCGACACCTTCCAGATGCCGGTGTACACCAGCCGCCGCTCGGGTTCCGCGCCGCAGTGGCTGTATGACAACACCTTCAAGAACGCCACCAGCGCCAAGCTGCTCGACGGCGGAAACGGCTTTGCCGATGCCTATGGTGGCGTGCCGTTCCCGGTGCCCAAGGACGGTGTCGAAGCACTGTGGAACCACATCACCCGTTATCGCGGGATCTACGTGGTACGCCGCGCGTCCGAAGCGCCGGTACAACGTAACGGCAGCTTCGCCCTGGTGACCTCGCAGCAGGAGGGGATGTTCACCTACTACCGCCCGGGCGGGCAGTACGCGGACCTGAAGAACATCCTGTTCTACTACCTGGCCTTCGTGAAGAGCCCGGCCCGTCTGGCGGGCGGCGCGGCGTTGGTGCACGAGACCCTGGACCAGCTCAAGGACCCGCGTCAGGCCTGGGTCTACGACGCCGGCCAGCGCCGCGTGCGCCGTGCGCCGAACCTGGCGTATGACACCCCGATCGCGTCCTCGGACGGCCTGCGCACAGCGGACGATACCGACCTGTTCAACGGCTCGCCGGACCGTTACGACTGGAAGCTGATTGGCAAGAAAGAGGTCTACATTCCCTACAACAACTACAAGGTCGGCAGCCCCGAGGTGAAGTACGCGGACTTGCTCAAGCCGGGGCACCTCAACCCGCAGTACACCCGTTATGAATTGCACCGGGTCTGGGTGGTGGAAGGCACGCTCAAGCCGGGTTCGCGACACATTTACTCCAAGCGCGTGCTGTTTCTCGACGAAGACAGCTGGGGCGCCGCAGTGGTGGACCAGTATGACGGGCGAGGGGAGCTGTGGCGGGTGTCGATGGGCTACCTGAAGAACTTCTACGACCTGCCGACGACCTGGAGCGCGATGGACGTGTTCCACGATCTACAGGCACGGCGTTACTACGTGCAGAACCTGGATAACGAAGAGACACAAACCGTGGACTTCGCCCAGCCGGTGCCGGAGGACGCGTATTTCATGCCGTCGGCCTTGCGTCAGCGCGGGACGCGGTAAGAGACGGGGTGTGCTTGAGTTCATCGTGAGCAATCGGGCATCGACCGGTTGCTCGCGTCAAGGCGTGGGAACACCGAGCGTAAATGCTGTGACGAGCGAGCTTGCTCGCCACGGAGACAGCGTTCACGCTTGATTGAGCGGCGTGAGTGCGTGCACACCCTTTGTGGGAGCAACAGTCTGATCACGTGGCTGCGCTCGTCAATGGCGGACTGCGGAATACCCTGTGGCGAGCGAGCTTGCTCGCGCTGGGCTGCGCAGCAGCCCCAAAACCGCTCAGCGGGTGTTATCTGAAAGACTGCAATCGTCTTGTTGGGCGCGCTTCGCGCACCAGCGCGAGCAAGCTCGCTCGCCACAGAGCAAGGGCGGCACAGTGGCCGCCCTCGTCTCGGGGGATCAGACGCGGAAGTGGCTGACCATCATCTGCAACTGATTGCCCAGACGCGCCAGTTCAACGCTGGAGGCCGCGGTTTCATCGCTGGCGGCGGCGGTCTGTTCGGAGACGTCGCGCACGTTGATGATGCTGCGGCTGATCTCTTCGGCCACCGCACTTTGCTGCTCGGCGGCGGCGGCGATCTGCTGGTTCATCGACTGAATGTTCGACACCGTGCGGGTGATGTTCTCCAGTGACGCGCCGGCCTTGCGGGTCAACGCGACGCTACTGTCGGTGAGACTGCGGCTGTTGTTCATCACGGTCGCCACTTGCTGGGTACCGTTCTGCAGCGCGGCAACCAGGCCTTCGATTTCCTCGGTGGACTTCTGCGTGCGCTGGGCCAGGCCACGGACTTCGTCAGCCACCACGGCAAAGCCACGACCGGCTTCACCGGCGCGCGCCGCTTCAATGGCGGCGTTGAGCGCCAACAGGTTGGTCTGTTCGGCCACCGCCTTGATCACGTCCATGACGCTGCCAATCTTGTCGCTTTCCTGTTGCAGTACGGTCATGGCTTCGGTGGAACGCACCACCTCGCTGGCCAGGCGTTCGATCTGGGTGATCGCTTCGTTGACCACCTTGTCGCCGTCACGGGCTTCACAGTCAGCCGCGGCGGCCGCTTGCGAGGCTTGCTCGGCGTTGCGCGCGACCTCTTGCACGGTGGCGGTCATTTCGTGCATCGCGGTGGCCACCTGATCGGTTTCCACTTTCTGGCTGTTGACCCCGGCGCTGGTTTCTTCGGTGACGGCGGACAGTTCTTCAGCGGCGCTGGCGATCTGGGTCACGCCATCGCGAATGCCGCTGATCAGGTCGCGCAGGGTCACCCCCATGCGCGCGATGCCTTGTTGCAGCACACCGAGTTCGTCGCGGCGAGTCACGCGCACGTCCTGGGTCAGGTCGCCGCCGGCGATGCGCTCGACCACCGCCAGGGTTTCGCGCAGCGGACGAGTGATCTGCCGGGTGATGACCACGGCCGCCAGTACGCCCACCAGCAAGGCCAGCAGGGTGCTGATCAGTTGCAGGGTGCGCGCACGGGCGCTTTCGGCGTCGCGACGATCCAGCTGGATCTGATACAGCGCGTCGCTGCGGCTGACGATGTCGCTGCCCTGAACGGTCATTTCCTGGCGAGCCTGGACGGCTTCACTGTTGGCAGCCTTATAGGCCTGCAACGCACTGCGGTAGTTGGTCAGTACGCGTTCGAGCTGACGCAAGGCGTCTGGCTGAGTGTCGGCGAAGTGGCTGTTCAGTGCCTTGAGGCTGGCAATGGCCGCGTCCAGTTGAACCGCGGCCTTTTGCTCGGTGGCCGGGTTGCTGTCGGCGGTGTAGCCCCGTACTTCGTACCGGGCGAGCAAGAACTGCTCCTTGGCTTCGGTGATGACCTGGAACTGCTCGAAGCGCTCATCGCTCAGCGGCATCTGCCGTACGCGGGTGTTGATGTCGTTGATCAGGGTGTTGGCGCTTTCGGCGTTCTCAGCCATGGCCTGACGCGCCGCGTTGGCGGTGCGGTAGGCGTTGCGCATCTTGTTCAGGGATTGCTGGTAGGCGTCGATGACGGCGCTTTGTTCCCTGAGCAGCTTGAGGTTTTCCGGGCTCTTGAAGCTCGACAGCAGGGACTGCTGCTGGGCCTTGAAGCCATCGAGAGAGGTTTGCACGGTCTGCGCTACGGTCTCGTCGCCGTTGGCCAGCATGTATTGCAAACGGGTAATGCGCAGTTTGGTCAGGCTCGCGTTGAGCTGGGTGATGTCGCTCATCCAGTTGCTGCGGTCGATCAGCCCGCCCAGGCTGGTCCAGCCGGTCAGGGCAAGGATGCAGGTAAGGGCCAGCACCAGGCCGAAACCCAGGCCCAGCTTCAGGTTGACGCTGATATTGGCGAACCAGCTATTCATCGAAAATTCCTCCAGGAACGTTGCGCTTCTTGATCGTCAGTTGGCTGGAAGATTGTTTTTTTTGGGAGCCAGCAAGGGGTATAGAAGGCCTGTATCGGCAGCCGGCGAGATTGCTGAACCTGTTTTCGTTACGAGAAATTGCAAGAGCGGCGGATTTCCGGTTGGCAGTGGCATCGATGAAAAAAGTCACCGCTCACGTTTTTTTTCACATCCATTTCACCCGCCTCCGACTTGCCCACCTTTATTGTCCTGCCATCGTCGGCATCAGGCCGACATATGCATTCATCTGGCTGGCAATGCCACAGGGGCGGTTGGGTCGTGGGGTCAAGAATCGAATCGCTGGGTGCCAGTCTCCCGCACGGGCTGGCGGGGATCAGGCGTTACAAACGCACCGTCATCGCGCTGTTGCTGGGGCTGTGCGTGCTGCTGTCGGCGGTTTACCTGTTGCGGCCGGCGTCTGTTCCGGACCTGGCGCAGGGCGATGCCTCGGACCTGGCGCGGCTGAAGGCTGACTGGGCGGCTGGCGAGATGATTGTGTTGGTGCGGCACGTTGAACGTTGTGATCATTCCAACGCCAGCTGTCAGAACACACCGGACGGTATCACTGACCGCGCGCGGGTCGTGGCGCAAGGGCTGGGGGCACAATTCAAGCGCTTGGGGCTGTCCCGTACCGACCTCTACAACAGTCCCGTGACCCGTGCGGTACAGACCTCCAGCTACATGTTCAACTCGACCACGACCGGCCAGGACTGGCTGTTCAACTGCAAGGGCACCCTGCTACGGGATGCATTGGCCCACAAGGTGGCGGGACGCAATCTGGTGCTGGTCACTCACAGTGAGTGCATGGTCGAACTGGAAAAAGAGCTGAACATGCCGGGCGCCAGCTACGGTTATGGGACGGCGCTGTTTTTATCCACCGCCAAGGGTAATGCCAAGGCGCACCTCCTGGGGTTC
The DNA here is from genome assembly GCF_058789115.1 of Pseudomonas sp. FW300-N1A1. Taxonomy (NCBI): domain Bacteria; kingdom Pseudomonadati; phylum Pseudomonadota; class Gammaproteobacteria; order Pseudomonadales; family Pseudomonadaceae; genus Pseudomonas; species Pseudomonas sp. FW300-N1A1. The sequence goes on from NZ_JBYTBK010000040.1 coordinate 24,527, forward strand.
CTCGACGCCACCGACTGGCGCTCGGTGTTCACGCAGTAATTGATCAACGTGCAGACGGGACGAACGATGCAGATATTTGTGCGCCACCGATTCTATTGGGTGAACTTTGGTATCCCGCTGCTCTGCGCCGCGGTGGTGTTTCTGATGTTCGACATGACCCACATCGATATTGCCTTCAGCAATCTGTTCTTTGATCCGCTGACCCAGACGTTCCCGATCGACCACATTCGACTCTTTGAAAAAATTACCCACAAGTGGACGCGTGTGATTCCGGACTGGACTGCCGAAGTCGCCTTGATCGGGGCGTTGCTGTCGTTTGTCTGGCCGCGCTTCAACCCGCAGAAACACCCGCGCCTGGGCGGTTTTCTGGAGCGGACCAAGGTAGCGTCGGTGCTGCGGTTTACCACCGACCATCGTCGGGACTTCTGGTTCGTGGTGCTGGCGTTCGCCCTTTGCACTGGGGTGATTCACTTCCTCAAGGCACACACCAGTGTGTATTGCCCGATTGAAACCACGCTCTACGGCGGAAAAATCGCCCACATGGAGTGGTTCAACAACTTCCAGCTGTTCAAGGAGGCGGGCGACGGCCGTTGCTGGCCGGGGGGGCATGCCTCCGGTGGTTTCACCATGCTCGCGCTGTACTTCGTGGCGCGTCGGTACCAGTGGCGCTATTCGAAAGCCATCCTGTGGGGCTCGTTGCTGTTGGGCTTCATCTTTGGTACCACGCGGGTATTGCAGGGTTGGCACTACATGTCCCACACCTTCTGGGCCGGGATCTTTGTCTGGCTCACCTGTTTGCTGACTGCATTGGCGTTTTACGGTCGCGTGCGGCTGGATGTGCCGGTGCGGCAGAAGGTGACAGCCCGGGCCAGTGGCGCCGAGGTGCAGGTGTCGAGCTGAATTCGGCGGCGCTTTTTTTTCATTTTACTGCGCCACGAAGTAGTACGCCTGTCGGCTTACCCTTATGGTCTTCAGCACCTTCAAGGGCGGGCCGGGCTCACGCTCGCTGGCGATCAGTGCCACATGAGTGGGGGACGCCGCAAGGAAGGTGGACAGTTGCGCCTGGGTCTGCAAGTTCTTGAGCACACCTTGGGTGTAGAACACGCTCGCCCCGGCTGTCCGTTCGTTGGCTTGGTACAGCGCCACGTCCTGCCCCATGGCTTGCATCGCCTGGATCTGCTCGATCAGCGGCAGGAACGACAGTGTGCGGTCGGCACGCGGAGCGGCCCATTGGGCGGCGGACAGGTACGCCATGACGATCAGGCTGATGAGGCCGATCGCCCATGCGCGGCGATGACGCGCCAGTTTGCCGAGCTGGGTCGAAGCTTGCGTGTGCTGGCGCAGACGCTCATACAGCACCGCGGCGTATTCCGCAGCGATAACTGCCGCCGCCGGTGTCAGTGACATCAGGTACACCGTGCGCTTGCTGGAGGCCAGGGTCAGCATCGCGAACTGGGCCAGCAACCACAGGGTAAAGAACAACAGGTAGCGGTTGTTCGCCAGGTGTTTGCGAAAGTGCCACAGCCCCAGGTAGACCAGGATGTTCCATGGCAGGAACGCTTCCGGCAGTTTGGCCAGGTAGTAATGGAACGGCTCATAGTGCCCGGCCTCGACGAACGAGCCATTGAAGCGACCGAGGCTGTTGGTCAGCAACACTTCGGCCAGGGCCTGAGAGCCGCCGCGCTGATACAGCAGGACAAGCCAGATCAGCAAGGGGATCAAACCGAGCACTGTCGCCAGCGCCGGTCGTGTCCAGCTTGTCGGCGTGAAGCGCTTGTCGATCAGGCTCTCGGCCAGCAGGTAGGCGAAGATCACCACGCCCGGCATTGCCAGGCCGAGCATGCCCTTGCTCAACGTGGCGATGGCAATGCCGAGGGCAAACAGCAGCCAACTGCCCATGGCGGGCTGCTGCCCGGCCTGTTGCTGATGCGCCTGGTAGAACGCCAGCAGCGCCAGGGTGACACCGAGACTCAGCAGGGCGTCTTCACCGACCCCGCGTACGTTACCCCAGTAACTGGCCATGGTTGCCAGCATGATCCCCGCGACCAGGGCGAGGTTCGTCGGCCGCCCCCACCGGCGCAGCATGGCGTACAGCAGCATCACACTGAACAGCCCGGCAAAGGCCGAAGCCAGCCGAACCGCCCAGGGCGTGCCCCCAAACGCACGAATCGCCCCGGCGTCCAGCCACAGGCTCAGGGGCGGCTTTTCCAGAAAGGGTTGCCCCAGCAGGCGCGGCGTCACCCAGTCGTTGTCCAGGTGCATCTGCATGGCGATACCGGCCACCCGGGCTTCGGTGGAGCCTTGCAATTGGTGATTGCCGAGGGCGAAGAAGAACAGCAGGGCGGCGAGCAGGAACAAGAGCGGCGCGGGGCGTGACATGGGCATCAGGCTACCGAAAGGGTGGGGCCGGGAGAGACAGGCTGAAAAAGTATACGAGGGCAATTCTGAACAATTGATGAACTGCTCGAGTAGAGATACCTGGGACAAGTGATCGGCCGCAAAGTCGGCTTCCGAGCGCATGCAACTGCCCCGATCCAGCCGTCAGGCAGTTCCAGGGGCCGGACCAGGTCCAGCAGGTGCCAGCACATTGGGTCATTCAAGATGAGGGCATGGTGTCTTGAGGGGGCATGACTTAAGTGAAAGGACCGGAGTCAGGGAAAAGCCGGTACTGATACGCCAGTTTTCTCATAACGGTTGTCGATTTCAAACCCGGCCATTCGACCAGAAGGTAAGTCCCTCAACCCAATGGAGAAACCACCATGCGATTCATGATCATTGTAAAGGCTAGCCAGGACTCCGAAGCCGGCAAGATGCCGAGCCAGGAACTGTTGACTGCGATGGGCAACTACAACGAAGAACTGGTCAAGGCCGGCATCCTGCTCGCCGGCGAGGGCCTGCACCCCAGCAGCAAAGGGGCGCGGGTGCGCTTCTCGGGTGCCCAGCGCCTGGTCACCGATGGCCCGTTCGCCGAAACCAAGGAACTGATCGCCGGCTACTGGCTGTGGCAGGTGAAATCGAAAGAGGAAGCCATCGAGTGGGTCAAGCGCTGCCCCAACCCGATGCCCGGCACCGAGGCCGAAATCGAGATTCGCCAGGTATTCGAAGCCGAGGATTTCGGCGCCGAGTTCACCCCGGAGCTGCGCGAGCAGGAAGAGCGCGTGTGGGCACAGGCGCAGGATCAGGCGAAGAAGTGTTGAGTCACTGGCACCGATGTAGGCGTGAGCGTGCTTGCGATGAACCCGAGAGCGCTGCATTGACGCAAAAAAATGCGCGTCATCGTTAACGTTCATCGCGAGCATGGGACTCTTTTTTTGGAGGCTTGGGGGGTGAACAGCTGTAACGCTGTATCTGGACTGGAAACGCCTTACTTCTTGGCGCCCAGGCCAAACTGCAGGCCGCCCCAATTCCACTCTTTCGATTGCTTCACATAACAGCCCGGCTGGTTGGCGGGTTCGGCGTCACAGGCAATCCTGCCGACGGTGCTGGTGTCCTGGCCTTCGCCGGTACTGCGCGCGTTGTAGTTGGCGCAGCCAGACGTGAGCGTGAGGATAAAGACGAGCGTCAGTGCTTTGATTTTCATAAAGGCATCCATGCGGTTAGATCGTCAGTGTCGAGCGCTGGAGACTGGGCCGTCATCCGTTGAGTGTTTGTCAGGCCGACCTATCAGGCCAGACGCAGCGTCAGCGAACCGAATGTAGCATCTAATGCGGGGACCGCCAGCAGCAAATGCGGCAGGTAATAAGGGGCTTGTGTCGGGATGATGTCCGGGAGAGCCCCCCCTTCCCACGGATCGGGGCGTGCATGCGACAGTGGTTCACGTTATCACCCTCGCGTACACCGGCCTGTCGATATTCCCGCCGGACAAAATGATCCCGACCCTTTTCCCCTCCATCGCTTCACGTTCTTGCATCAGCGCTGCAAGTGCCGCGGCTCCCGCACCCTCAACCAGGTTGTGGGTGTCGGTGTAGTACACGCGCATGGCCTCGGCAATCTCTTCTTCGCTGACTGATACGATCCGTACCGCGCCTGCGGCATAGCATGCAAAGGCTTCGGGGACCGGTTTACGCACTGCCAGGCCGTCGGCAAAGGTATTTGCCGAAGCGGTTTCGCGTAGTTCGCCAGCGTCGAACGATAACTTCGCGGCCTCAGCTTCGGTGGACACTACACCGATCACCTGGGTCTTCAGGCCCAGCGCGTCGCGGGCCGCGATCACCCCGCAAATCCCCGACCCGCAGCCGATGGGGACGTAGACGCTGTCCAGGTTCGGCGCTGCATTGAACAGTTCCAGCGCATAAGTGGCGACACCCTTGACCAATTCACGATGGTAGGGCGGTACCAGATAGAGGCCTTGCGTTTCGGCCAGGCGCGCGGCCTCTTCGCGGGCCTCGTCGAAATCCTGGCCAAACTCGACGACCTCGCCGCCAAAGCCGCGCATGGCGTTGTTCTTTTCTACGGAATTGCCCACCGGCACCACAATCAACGCCCTCAGGCCCTGCGCCCGGGCGGCCAGGGCTAGGCTCTGACCGTGATTGCCGCGGGTTGCAGTAACGATGCCTACCGTGGCTGGGTGCGTGTGCTTGAGCCAGTGCATGAATGTAATGCCGCCGCGCACCTTGAAGGCGCCTGTCGGGGTATGGTTTTCGTGTTTGACCCAAACGGTGCAGCCCAACCGTTCGGCCAGCAAGGGCCACGCGTATTGGGCGGTGGCTGGCATTACTTGATACACCTGGCGGGCAGCGTCTTCGATGTCGTCGCGGGTCACGTTGTGCATGGGCATTCTCCCTGAGGTTTTGCCCAGTCTAGGCAGCGACACAGACCGCAGGCTTTCAGAAAACTGACCTGATCTTTGTGATTGCCCTTCAGTAGTATGGTGTTCATGAACCGCCGAAGCTGCTTACCGCCACCGCCCCTGCACGAACCGGTCCGTCGAGCCGAAGCAGGGCCGTGGGTGATCGAATTGCTGCCCAGCGCCGCCTACGAAAGCCGATACGTAGCGACCCAGGCGGCCATTGGCTTTGCCTTCGACAGCCAGCGAGGCATACACGCCATTGGCAGCGATAGGGTGCGCCCATTCAATGCCATGCCCAACGGCCTGGCGTTCGTACCCGCCGGGTGTGACGTGTTTTCCGAGTCGCCCGAGGGCGGTGAATATCTAAGGGTCATCCGAACCGATGGCACGCCCTTGATGGGGGACTGTGCTTTCAACAACCTCATTGATCGGCAGGCGATCATCATTGCGCAGCGAATGCGCGGAGCGCTGTTGCGGGGCTCGGTGGAAGACGACTGGGAGGCTTGGGCACTCGCATTGGCTGAGCGGGCGAAGGGAGGCGAAGCGATGCCGACGCCGCTCCGGGGCTCCATGACCGCCAAACGCCTGCGCCTGCTTGATGAGTTCGTTGACGCCGGGCTCGACGGGCCACTGAGTGTGCAGGCGATGGCGGGGTTGCTGGGATTGTCCGAGGGATACTTCATGCGCGCGTTCAAGGCCGCAACGGGCAAGAGCCCGCACAGTTACCTGATCGACAGACGCCTGTTCCGGGCCCGGCTCATGTTGCGCGGCTCGATGGACCGTTTGGCGGACATCGCGCAAGCCTGCGGATTCTCTTCCCAAGCGCATATGGCCACTGCCTTCAGGCAGCGATTGGGGGTGAGCCCTGGAGAGATGCGGGGATGATGGACGCCGACAGTCGGTTTACAACTCAATTTTTTGAGAGGTACGCGGGGGGATACACGGGCAGTGTTTATAGGCGTAGCTAAGGAGATGCGGCCAGAAACAAGAAAGCCCGCACAGGGCGGGCTTCTTGAGGTGTTTCGTAGACTGTCTGAGACAGGTCTAGACTACTGTTTGGTGGGCCGGGGTAATCTGAAACAAGTCGGTATCTATTTGTTTTACTGGTTAATAATTTATTGGTCAACTTGCTTGGAATACCAGTTGGAACGCTGCGTGGTCTGGATTCCGATGGACGGTGCTTTTTGAGCTCCGCCCCCAAAAACGAATCGGGATCGAATCTATCAAGCAAATGGTCGCGCTGTTGATTGTTGCCCCTGCGCGTACGATGTCCCCACTCGCAGGTACAGGGGCTCCTAGCAAACGATACAGTCAATGATTGCTGTGTTGGCTAAGCCGACTCTCGAAGTATTGCGCAGTCTCTTTGTCGGTGCAGTACAGGTAGCAACCCTTCATCCCGCGTGTCATCAGGGTTCGGTATGTATTTTTGATGATCAGGTCTGTTTCTTTTTTCGCCAGGGTAGGTTGCTCTTTCATCATTTTTTTCCACCTGCGAATCGATTTATCGTGCTTGTCGCGCTCATCCGGGGATGTCACTACTTTGCCGTCACGTACGACTAGGTCTGGCCCGATGATCACCCCGATGTAGTCGACTTCCAAGCCTTGGCAGGTATGAATGCAGCCAACCTATTCGATGGAGTTCTCAGCGATGATCCATAGGCTGCCATCCTGATCCAGGTTCCATTGGCGTTTGTAGTCACCAATGACGATATCAGCAGCGGTGGGGTCTTTCTTGCTCAACCAAGGCCAACAATAGCCCGCGACCACGCGAGCTTTATTCCCGTGGTTTTTCTCGTTGATTGCCTCATGCATCGCCTGAGGTGAGTCGAACAGCCGAAGCGTCAGTGACCATTGAGTTGCCCATGGCCGGGCAATTAATCACGGTAAAATGGCCAGCCTCGGATCCTGAGGGCTGCGCGCAATTTATTCGGGCTGTCGCTCAATGATCCGCATCGATGCAATCTGGTTGGCCACCGAGCCGATGGATATGCGCGGCGGTACCGAAACCGAATTAGCCCGGGTGATCGCGGTGTTCGGTGCGGCGAAGCAACCTCGGCAACATTAGGTGCTTGGGAGGAGGGCTTGCGTTCTGGTTCGGCGGTTTGCTAGATTATTTCTCGCGCAGGGTAGGCGCATCACACCCGTCTTTGAAAGCTGGAAACGGCACTACCTGTTGGTTCTCTCATGCTCAAGGCCATGTTATTTCGAGGCCCTGTAGCGGCGTAGGCGGGTGGCGTTGCATTACGGGCGGAGAAACCAACATGAGCACCATTTCCAACGTTCGTCCTTCTACCCTCGCGGGTATCAAACGTACGGCCACTCGTATCAATGGCAAGAACCCCGAAATCATATACATGCAAGCCTTAGAGCTCGCTGCAAGACAGTCGGGTTTCGAAAGCTATCAACACGCACGTAAATCGTTGAAGGCTGGGTTCAAAATTCCAGTCCTCCATAGCGTTTATTTCTCTGCCTACTGGCGTGACTCTTCGACCAAGCCCCGAACGGCCGGTCTGGAGACTCTGGAGATTAAGCTCCCGAGGCCGCTGCCGGACTTCCTGGGCAAGCATCAGTGCCATTTCGCTCAAAATCTGCAAGGGTTCTTCGTTGAGTCGTTGGATCATGTGGAAATGAGGAGCACCGCTGAGAGCTTGGAGAGAGCGAGGGAGTTGCTGACTCGTGCAGCTCTGTCTCTTCAATTTATTGAAGCAGCACGGCTCCAGCCGGCAACAACCAAGATCCAGCGCTCGGCCATGGATAAGGCAGAACAGCTGCCTTATGCAGACCACATCTCTCGTTGGGTATGCGCCGACACTGGTGCCTGGCTGATGCTTGATGAGCCCTACGGCCATGTTGACCGGCCTGAATATCAAGCTAGGCGCAACGACTGGTCTATCGAGCATGGCTTGAGACTGGTAAAGCCAAGTTGGGAAGGTTTGTATTACCCGGGCAGCGCAGTCCCACATTTCGTGAGTCGTGATGTTGGCCTCCTCAACCGAGTCGTCGCTACGGCTGAGCGCCTCAGTGCGAACGCGGCTGACAGTTGGGTTTTCCAATCAGCGAATTTCAGCAGCCAGTTTGTGAGTCCTGCACGAGCTGAGTCAGGGAAGAAGCGGAAACCTCGCCCTGGTACCACGTACGGTTTCAGCAAGAATGCGGTCGAATACCGTCGGATGGAAGGATGGAGTTCCACCTGGCGACCCGCGCAGAAAATGAGCATCGCCGGCCACAACGAAATGGGCTGGATACTCAAGCGGCTGTACGCAACAGCCATGCCTTTCACCGCCCGCACGCCGTTGTCGGAGCTCCAAGCTGAGTTGGAAAACTGGATGGACGCCGAGTATCGGGGGGAAAAACATCCTGAATTCGACACAGATGCCTACTATGGCGGGCACAACATCTCTAGCTACCCAAGCCGTGTCGAAACGCTTGAGGCAGTGGATCGTCTGCGATCGATCATGACGGGTACCTACCTGGACTCAAAGCCGCTGAGAGATCACCTCAAAAAGCTGGATTCGGCACGTCTGCATATCGCCAAATCGTAATCTCAACTCAGGGCTTTTGTGGTTTTTTTACTTCGGAGGTGGAAGTGGAAGGTCATAATTTTGAGCGCTTAAGGGCGCACATTCTGGATCTCTCAGTTGCTTCGAATTTCGACCAGGCTAGGCTTGAGTGGAAGCTCGATGCTGTGGAGGTTAGTGAGGAATTTGATCAGTGTCCGTGCGGAAAGGAAATCAAAGAGCACTGCTATATTTTGAATTTCAGGAACGGTAACAAGACTTACGTAGGGAACGTTTGTATTGACCGCTTCTTGGGTATTGATACGGGAAATCTGTTTGATGGGCTTCGGCGAATTAGCCTCGACCCGACTGCAAATGCAAACGCAGATGTGGTCGAATATGCTTGGGAAAAAGGCTATCTATTCAATGAGGAAGAGTACAACTTCTTGAGGCGTACCGTACTTAAGCGGAAGCTATCACCGAAACAAATTGCTTGGAAGAAAAAAGTAAATATTAGGATTTTGAAAGGCACAGTGGTAAGGCGTCGGACAGTCCGAGATTGAAGAAGGCGGACAGGCATCCAATGGACGCAGGTAATAATGCTGAGGTAGCTGAGAATTGCTCGATACCACCATACGGCGTGGTGGCAGACTGCTCCGGTTCTAGAGTCATGTCATGGAATCATGCAGCTTGCTTAGGATGGGGCGCCTTGGCGAAAGAACGTCAAAAATAATATGGTCGGTCTCAGTCGTTGGTAGCGCCATACAGCAGTCTTCGTAGTTTCTGATACTTCTCATGCAAGGGCATGGGAATGTGGGTGAGTGAACACCTGTATGTTTCGCTAGCGGTATTCCTTGTTTAAAAGCTGAAAACCATTCTCGAGGAGTCTCGACTATCTGCAGGGCGGCTCTTAGCGCCGAGTAGTCATAATGGTCGATTTCGGAGTTGAAGGGCACGGATGCCTTTATAACTGGGTTCGATACTAAATCGTATGTGATGAGTTCAAAGTCTTCCACTACATCGTTGCAAAGCTCGCCGGCGTACAGTTTTCCCCTACGATGTCTGCAGCCCTGAAGGACAGACCTAGGAGTGTGACAAATTGAACAGCTCATCTTTTTGATGATTTCACGGCTGCTGAAAAAAAGCTTATATGGATAAAGAAGTTGCCAGCTGTTAACTGCGTTGTTCAGAAAAGATTGACCAAAATCACCATTGACATACTCTCGATTGCTGCGAAGGTTCGCTAAAAGAATTTCGAGTCTTTCAAGCTTGCACCAGGCTTGATAAAACTCTTCGGCCGCTAGCAGACCAAAAATTTCCAAGTATAGGAAGTGGCCTTCAAGTAGAGTGCTGTAGACCCAGGCGTGGTTCTTGACTTTATTGTCGTCAGTCGCCTTTTTAAGATTGCTTAGTAGTGCGAGGTAGTACTCGTGCTGAGAAGATACGCCCCACCAATCGCTGAGCAATTTTTCAACCTCTGGTAATATATTTGCAGAGCTCATTTTTTCTCGAGTTCCTTGACGACCTTAAGGACGGCATTGGCCCTTCCGGATACACGATATTTTCTCTTGTTAGCCCCTTTGCCCTTGATAAGTTCAATGCGGACTTCAATATCCTCAGAGTTGTGTTGACTGATTTTGGAATGAATATAGGCGCCAAAAACTGTAACAAACAATGGTACGCTGACATCGCTTAGGATGTAGGTGCCAATATCAATAATGATGCTGTTTAGCTGGGAGTAATGAACACTGTCAGCGTCGCCGCAAACTTTGATGCTGACGTCTTCAGAAAGGTGATCTCTCAGCAGTGCCATGAAATCAATTGCATCTGCACCTATAATCGCAGCAGGTGCCTCAGGGCTGGCTTCAGGGATCAGAAGGGTGATCGCGCTTGTGTCACCAAGACTGTCAATGTATTTTGATGCAGCACTGTTCTCAGCTACAACTTCTTCAAATATTCTTGCGGTAGAACTCATTGAAATGCTCCCTGTAATTCAATGAGGCGAATGGTACAGTTCCATTCCAGCCATCATGAAAGCGCTTGATGCGGCTTGTTTTTGCTCGCGTTATTATTTTCAGTAATATCGTATTTTCGGCTTTCCCGATCGCCATATTAGTGAGAAAAAATAATGGCGGGGTTTAGTGTCGCTGCGACGAATAGTTGATATTAATAAGTGCTCTATAGGAGGCCGGGCTACGCCCGGCCTCCTATAGAGCGGTAGTTCAGTGTAACCCGATCATCTATATTAGTAGGCCGTCTGTCAATATAAAAGTCAACTAGATGTGGATGGTCTACATGCTCGACATTGCTGAGGGAAGGACGATACGAAGCCTGATCGAGCAAGCGTGATTAGCACGATTAGCACGATTCGTCTCGTAGTGTGCCGATGCGGCAGGCTTTGAATGGTTCGAGGGCGAGCGTGTGGCTGTCAGAGGCTTCGTGATCGATCACGCCGCATGTCATGCAGACTGGGTATGTCGCTGCTACGGACTCGAAGAGGCCGGCTACTGGGGGTGAAAAAGCGGAGGGGCGAGCGGCCTGCTGCTTCCAGCCTAAGCTGAAGCTGATGGAGGCGGTTTCTAGATGCCAGAAACGAAAACCCCGGCTCGAGGCCGGGGCGGGTGTTTCGTGGTCTTTGCAAGGAGTCGTAAGCTTTCGCTCATTGGAGCTCAGTGCCAACCGTTTTTCAATCCTACGAGCGGTTGACACCGATGTCAACCCTCTTTATATAGGCACCTGGCCAGTAGGAAGCCGAGCATGCCGCACACCGTCCAGTATAGACCCCATCTGATTGACCAGCTCATCAGCTCTCACCGAATTACCAGCTACAGCAGGGTGTTTTCGACCAGCAACGATGCTGAGCTCGTGGGGGCCTACCTGTGGAACTCCCACGTTTGCGGTGTTCTGTACCCGTTGCTCAGCGCTGCGGAGGTAACGCTTCGGAACTCAATTGACACCGTTCTGACCGCCGATATCGGGAAGTTCTGGTGGAAGGCCGGTAAGCTCAGATATAAAAGCTTCACCCCGGGCGCTGCGAATCCGCCGGATGCCGTTGCTAAGCTGACCAAAAATTTCGGTTCAGCCTACAACGCTGCCTTCATCGAGCGGAAAAATCGTAAGGTGAGGGGCAGCCCTGATCACCAGGACGTCGTCTCGAAAACGGACTTTTCCACCTGGGAATTCGTTCTGGACAACGAGTACATGGGTGACAAGCTCATCTGGCCGAAGCACCTGGGCCGCGTTTTTAAAGGGCAGTGGCCCACCAACCAGGCCGGCAACATGCTTTCCAGCTGCAAGGATCAAGTCAATCTGGTTAGGAAGTTTCGAAATCGGGTGTCGCACCATGAGCCCGTCTGGAAGCGATTCAATGTCACCGACGAACAGCAAGCCGTAGCTCATCTCCACGAGAAAATCGGCAAGATTACCGAGCTGATTTCGTGGATTTCGCCTGAGAAAATCGATCTGCTTGAGAAAAGCGGCGTGATCAAAACGGCCTACCGGGCCTGCTCAATTGCTGAAATCGAGCGCTTCAAGTATCAGTCCAAGACGAGTACGGTCAACAGCATGGCCAAGCTCATCAAGGTCGCAGAGGCTGCAAGCGCCGGGAACGAGGTGTTGAAAATAGCGGTTTACGGCAAGCGGAAGGGGATTTATACCCTCCAGGCTGACTGACCTGCGGGATTATCAGTCACGCTTCCTTTTAATCAGCCTAGCCTCCTGAGCCAAGTACATGGTCTTGGGCCGTAGAGGGGTACCTTGACCGTGTAGCCCATCCAGCCCTCTTCACTACTCATCAGGCGGCGGCGAGCAGTGTCAAAGGCGCTCAGCCAAGCCATCTGTATGTCGTCGCTGCTACGGACACGACGTGGCCGCCTAAATAGCGAGGCAAGGAACACCATGGAGGTATGGTCGATGCAAGCGATCTGATGCTAGGGTTTGCACACCAACCGACTCCACACTACGCAAGGAACGCTATGCGATCACTTGGAATACGCGCTGAGCCCAAGAAGGCGACGTTCGTCATCTACGACGATGAAGCGAAGCAAATCTTGAACGTCGAGTCCTTGATCATCCCGCAGATACTGAACAAGCCAGAGCAGCTCAAATTCGCCCGACACAGCATCCTCGACATCCTTCGGGAATATCAGGTCGACGTAGCTGGCATCCGGGTCGCAGAAGGCAACTCACAGAACCAGGATGCTGATCGGCTCTACCTGGAAGCCGTGTTCATGGAGTCGTTCGCAAGCAGCAGCATCAGAAAATACTTCGTGGGGCGCAAGACAAGCATCAGCGCTCGGCTTGGCATCACCGCAGCTCAATTCGCCTCGATCGTGAAGTGCGAAGCTGATCTTGATGACGTCGAGGGGTGGCCAGCCGGCAAGGCTCAAGCTGTTCGTGAGGCGATCCTTGTAGCCGTAGGAGCCACCCGATGATCATTCCTTACCAGGCGGCCCAGGTATCGTTCCAGAAGAAGCAACGCATCGGTGAGCATGGCGAAAACTCCGAGGTGTATGTCGCCCATGACGAACACCTGGACGCCGAGCTCGTGATCAAGCAGGTCAAGACCGATGGGTTCAACGAAGAGCGGTATCTGCTCGAGGCTCAGCTGCTTTACAAGAGCGTGCACCCCAACGTCGTGCAGGTGCTGTACGCCTGTAAGGATGCTCAGAACATCTACATTGCCATGCCGTATTACAGCAGAGGATCGCTTCATCAGATCGTAGAAGCGGAAGGGCTAACCTGCAGACAGCTCATCCGTTACTCCATCCAATTCCTAAGCGGCCTCAACAACATCCATTCCAAGGGGCTGCTCCACTTCGATATCAAGCCTGACAACATCCTGATCTCTGATACCGACGAGGCACTGCTGTCAGATTTCGGGTTCGCCAAGAACATGGACGACGATGGCTTTGCCACGCCCGAAGCCACCTACCGTCTCCATCTACCGCCGGAAAGCTCTGCGACCCGAGACTTCAACAACAGCGCAGACATCTATCAGGTCGGGCTGACTTTGTACCGTCTACTGGTGGGTTTGGATTCCCTGCAACGTCAGCGAGATTCCTACCACCTTGGTGCCGAGCTGATCCGTGCGCAACGCACAGAAACCTACCCAAACCTCACGCAACTGCCGCTTCATGTCCCGAAAAAACTCAAGACCATCATCAAGAAGTGCTTGAGATTCGACCCTGACACGCGGTATCAATCAGTAATGGATCTACTGAATGAGTTGTCGTCGATCGATGATTTAGGCCTGGATTGGCGGTTCTCAACGGTTGGGAATACCCAGCGCTGGGAAAGCATTTCGTCGGACGGTACATCGCTTTTGGTAGAGGTGGCCGATAATGGCCAGTGCACCGCCTCGAAAAAAACGGCTGGTGGCACGTATCGCAAGAAGCCGAAGCTCTGCGAGGCCAATGTAACCCCGGAGCGGACTCATGAAATCCTCATGTCATCAGAGTGGTAAGCAGGCAGGCAGGAAGGATGGGGATGGTTATCTGACCAGATCCCAAATTTCCACAGGACGTAGCCAGACAAGCTCTGGTCGCGCTCGCTCGTCTGTACCTCTGGTGAAAGTCGAAGACCTGATGGGCGATTCGAAAATCGTCTATCACGGCCGATAACTCCGCCGGGCCTACGCGATTTTTTCGTGTAGGCCTATCTCTTGAGTCCTCCGTATCCTCGTAAATTTCCCTAGTCGATCGTTCCTAGCTTGAGCTTCTTTTGTGTCGATCGAAGGCCAGCTAGGCTCACTGACCAACGCAAGGGGTGGCCAGTTTGGGGAGCTAATTCCTACTGTTCGTCTGATCGACAGCTGAGGGCCGGATGTCGGCTGCGCTGTAGTTCATGCCATGTGTATGTCGCTGCTACGGGTTCGAAGAGACCGCCTGGCTCTTGACTGGACCTGGCTGACTTGGATGCCGCTGATAAAGCAGAGGGCGGGCAAGTGGTAAATCGCACTGCGATCAAGGCGGCACTGGCGAAGATTGAGGCCAAGCAGCAAGACAACCGTAGTTGCCAAGCCTTGATGAAGTCGATGGGGCTGGAACAATTCGACACGCACGAAAGCGATGCCCGAATGATGCGCACGCCAAAGGGGCGCGTGTTGCCTATAACGTGCAAACAGCCGTGGACGCAGAGCACTGTCTGATTTTGCATTACCAGGTGACGCAAGAGGGTGACGACCGCAAGCAGCTTGAATCCATAGCTAAAGCTGCCAAGGCCGAACTGGGTCAGGACACGCTGACCGTGACGGCCGATATGGGTTACTCAAATGGCCCGCAACTCCAGGCGTCCGAGGAAGCCTCCATTAGCGTGTACGTGCTGCCAAACCGAACCCCGAATCTTGGCGGCGAAACATTATCACAGCCACTGTCTATTGGGTCGATAGCAGTCGGTCTCACTCAGCGATTGAACCCCCATGTTTTTTGTAAACGACGAGCGAGCAGCCGCACGGTCAGCAAATAGTAATACCGCGTCGCATCGCTGCGTCGATTTAGGCGATGCTCAAGAAACCAAACCACGTGCTTTTTCTGCCAAGCCCAAGGCGTCTGTCGCTGCCAGCGCTCCGAGATTTCAGCTTGGATGATTCTCGCCTGCCGCAAATGGCGTTGCCTCGTGACGTGCGATCCGGTCAGCACGCTAGCCAAGAACAATTCCATATCGAATGGCTTACTCATGTGCGTCCTCCAATGTAGGTGGCGACCACATCGATTCGACCGTGCCCCAGCTCATAGCTGATTCGCCTCCGGGCCTCACGATCAAGGCGCTGATCTAACTGGTAGTATTTACCGCCGTTGATAGGCGCGCGGTGTTGGGTGATCTGCTCATAGCGTTCACACGCGAACGCCGCCCGTAGCTCATGAAAGCCTTTGAGGTTGTGGGAATGGAGGATGTCCCGCGCAGGTCGGATGACTTCCTGCAGAACGTTCAGGTAACTTTCGTTTGGCGCGATCAGATTGCGGCTACCCGCCGGCGACACCTGCTCCGCTAATGCAAGCGCATCACGCACATAGTCATCCACCGCAATCCAACGTGGTGCTGAGGCTCCGGCGCGGCCGCCTTTGGTACCGTCCTGGATATTGATCTTTTCGAAGACTTCAGCCTCACGACTTAGCCGTGACAGATCAGCCAAGATAGCCTCACGCAAGCGCATTCCGGTAGCTCGCGCCAACAGAACGATCGCTGCGGCCCGTCTCTGATCACGGCTACAAAGCGCATCGACAATCTGCTCAACCTGTTCGCGGTCTTGGCCCTGCGGCACTGAGTGGCGAATCCCGGTGCGCTGCATACCCAAAGCCTTACTCGGACTATGCAACCTCACGTACTGATCACCGCGAAGCGCCGCCATGGTCCTGTTAACGCTGGATAGCCGGTTTTGTGCGGTGCTGATGGCGAGGTCACCGCGCCCAACCACGTTGCGCAGGTACGCTGCATAGTCGGCCAACACCTTCCGATCGATGTGCCGCGCATCATTGATACCGGGCCCCTCCTCGGAACGACACCACTTCACGAATGCCTGCCAGCGATCACAGTGCGCCTTGACCGTGCCGTAGTGGCCACCGCCGAACATGTCTTTCAGCGCCTGAGGTCCTGCGTAGCTCAACTGCCTGCCGTAGCCGAAATTGCGGCCATCCCGCCTACCTACCAATGCCATGTCGATCACCTCATCGCTCGTTCTCCGATCCTTGCCCCACGTCATCCCGCCAAGAATGCTGAGTGTTGTCAGGGATCAAGGCCCCTGCGACCTGTGGGGAATGTCCACTACGCGGGACTGACGGCTCCTTACGACCAGGAGCAAGGGCATCTCATGATCTGGCCTCCTTAACACCGTTGCCGGTGGGCGGGTGGAGGCAGCACTTGCTGACGAAACCAGCGCCTGTAGATCCTGAGCCGGGTGAAACATCGATGAGATGACCGGGGCATGCCTGACTGTCAGTCAGGTGCAGTCCATTCCGTGGTCTGCGGCACCATCATCTGCATCGCTGCTACTGGTGACATCGGCGTTTGTCACGCCGATTGTCACAAGGGGGATTGCCGCAAAGCCATGTGCGATCAGGGCTGCAGCAGTGGTAGAAGTGCCCGTCTCTTTCCAGAAGAAAGAGACGGGCACAGGTTGGCGCAATATTCGGCCAAGCGGATAGGTTGCTGCAGGGCAGCGAGGTACGGTGTAGCTGGCGCACTAGGGCCATGAGATTAGAGAGCATCCATCACCGGGGAGGTGACCGGGCGAGCTGCCGGATGCGAATCGCCTTTAGGGAGAACCACCGCGGGAGCGGCGTGACCTTGAAGGTTCGGGCCACCTGGGGTGCTGTCAGCGACAGCGCTTGCACGGCCAGTTCTACGCTTGTGGATAAACCCGGTCAAGGGTCGAAATTCAGCGTTACTCTGGACTTGGAGTGGGGTTATCCACCTATGGAATTCCGTGGTAAACCTCGGACAACGTCGTGGCTTTTAGCTTTTCAAAGTGAGGTCCTTCCAAAGAGGGCGGCTTTGCAGCCCTGTTTGGAAGGACCCGCGCTTACAAGCGGATAAACGAGACTGCTTGCCCTGAATTTTGAGCGCTCAGTAGTTGTTGTTGCCGTTATTGCGCCTGTACAGCGCTAGCGGATCGGTACCACATTCTTGTCTCTGACTTGGCTGTATGCTGAGGCGAGCAGGCTACCGGTGGCGGCTTTCTGGATGTACTCACTCCACCAGGCCATCATCGGCCGCCGGCGTTCGATGTAGTCGGCCCGGTTGTAGGCGCTCCGCACCTCATCCTTGTCGACGTGCGCCAGCGCAACCTCGATGAGTTCTGGGTCCCACCCGTGTTCATTCAAGATGGTACTGGCCATCGAGCGCATACCGTGGCTAACCAAGCGGTCCTGGAAGCCCATGCGTTTCAACGCCATGTTGGCGGTCTGGCTATTGGCATGAGTACGTGGATTTCGGTCTGCCGGGAAGACGTATTCTCGATGACCGCTATGGGGTTTGAGTATTTCCAGCAATGCCATTGCTTGATCGCTTAACGGGATGATGTGTGGGCGGCGCTTCTTCATCCGCTCCGGAGGGATGGTCCAGACACGCCTTTCAAAGTCGATGTCTGCCCAGCGAGTCGTCGCCGCCTCGGCGGGGCGAGTCATGGTGTGCAACTGCCACTCGATCAGGCAGCGGGTCGTGCGTTTGATACTGGCGTTTGCGATCTCCAGCATGAGCTGAGGGAGCTCTTCGGGCGGAAGTGCGGCCATGTTTTCTTTCTTGGGTTTCTTGAAAACCGCCCGGATGCCACTCAGTGGGTTAGCGAAGATCAGGCCGGAGTTCACGCCGTACGTCATGATCTCGTTGAGCCGCTGGCTAAGACGCTTGACCGTTTCCAGGCTGCCTTTAGCCTCGATTGGACGAAGCAATTCGATCACCATCGGCGCGGTGATTTTCGCGAGTGGCATCGTCTTCAAATCGGGTAGTACATGCAGAGTGAGTGACCGCCAGATGTCCTCGGCGTAAGCCGGCGTGACCGAGTCTTTCTTGAGCTCGAACCAGGCGGTGGCCACGTTCTCGAAGGTGTGTTCCGTTTCTGCGCGCTTGGCTTCATTCAGCGTATTGCGCTGCACCTTCGGATCGATGCCTTGGGCGAGCAGCTCGCGTGCTTCTACCGCCATCTTTCGGGCGTTCGCCAGCGAGAGCTCTGGGTAGGTACCCAAGCCCATGTTGATTCGGTTCTTGGTCACCGGTTCGCGGTAGTTGAAATTCCATAGCAATGAGCCGTTGCTGCGTACGCGGAGCTGCAAACCGTCGCCGTCTGTGAGGACGTAATCCTTGGACGCGGGTTTGACTCCCTTGAGCTGCCGATCGGAGAGGCGGAGGGCTGGAGCAGGCATGAGATTTTCCTCAGGCACTGATTTGGTATTCCAAAGATTAGCACCGGATGGCCTGGAATACCGTTTGGAATACCCGAATGGGTGGAATTCAAAAAATCTCAGAAGCCCGCAAAAGCGCTGGAGACCGCGTATTTGCTGGGTAGCAGGCACAAAAAAAGACGTCCGTGGACGTCTTTAGATGATGAAGTGGTGGAGCCGGGGGGAATTGAACCCCCGTCCGCCAGTACTCCGCTGTCGGTACTACATGCGTAGCCGTGTCTATTAAGTTAACCCTCAGCGACCCGACGGGCAGGGTGCTTTGGGCGAGTTGTGTAAGTTTTAGCCGATTCGTCCACAACGTACTGCACGGCGATTCTGTTCTATATGACAATCACTTTGGGTTTACAGACATCCCCTGATGATTGCTGGACCCGAAGGTACCAGGAGGGAAGGGCTAAGGCTGCTTACGCAGCGAGAGCGTATTCCCCGTAGGTTTCGTCATTGGCAACTATAGGAAGTTGCAACAGTGGATTTACGAGTTCTGTTACCAACTCGGCATGCACCTAAAGTTTCGCAACCGGCGTCGAATCCAAAGCGGCCCCGAACTCACTGCTCTGTGAATCAATGTGAGCAGCAAGCCTGTGTAGTGTACGCCAACGCAGGCGATAAGGCCAACCCGAAGGTTGGCCTGGCCTTACGTCAGCCCTTGTCGGGGCTGCGGGTCTGGATTTTTGTCAGCACACCTTGAGTGATTCCGATGCATTCCTTGTGGTCACCGGCGGCCTGGGCTGCTTTTGCTTTGTCCAAAGACGCTTTTACGTTGTCCACGGCGTTCTCTGACACCGCGGGATCAGAATCCAGTGCTTGCTGAATGAGTTTGATATTGCTTTCACAAAGATCTTTATCCGCCGCAAACACCGGCGACGCCAACAGTGCCGCGGTGATGAACATTCCAGCAATTGCAGTGTGCTTCATGGGTATCTCCTTGCGCATGAGGGCTCGGTGTGACCGCTCGAGGTGGCGGTTTGCCGAGGGGGTTATAAGCCCGTTCAGTGGACTTAGTTAAATGACTATAGCCGCACGCAGGAAATCGGTAATTTTTTGCAACGCGAATGGGGACTGTGGGAAATGTCGCCAGGGACAATGAAGAAAGGGCCGAGCGGCTAATGCCGATCAGTTAAGCCAAAGACCAGCCGAACATAGAACCCGTGGCGAGGGAGCTTGCTCCCGCTGGGGCG
>NZ_JBYTBK010000041.1:0-43874 GCF_058789115.1 Pseudomonas sp. FW300-N1A1
CCCAGGTTGTAGCTGAACTCGCGGGTCAGCTGGTCGATGCGTTTTTCTTCGATCAAGCGGTCCGACGCGTCGTAGGCGAACTGGTACGCCGCGTTGTTTTCGTTGACCAGCGCGGTCAGGCGAATGGCCTTGTCGTACTCGTAGCGGATGCGCTGGCCCTTGGCGTCCTGGCGGCTGCTCGGCAGGCCCCTTGCGGTGCGCAGCAGGCGCGTGGTCTGGCCTTTGCCGTCGGTGTGCGTCAGGACCTGACCGAGGGCGTTGTAGGTGAACGACTCGGCACTGCCGTCCGGGTGCTGGATGCGCAGCACTTCGCCATCGGGTTTGCGTTCCAGTGTGGTGACCTGGCCCAGCGCGTCGGTGACGGCAATCAGGTGCTGGCGCTCGTCGAAGCGGTAGGTGGTGTTTTTGCCCGAGCAATCCTGGAAGCGTTCGACCTGTGCCAGGGTGTTCCACCACAGGTATTTGGATTTGTGGCTGGCGTCGATGATGGTGTGTGGCAGGCCGTCGTCGCTGTTGAGGTATTCGGTTTTGTTGCCGAGGGCGTCGACCTCGGCGATGAGGTTGCCTTTGTCGTCGTAGCGGGCTTTCCAGGTGCTGCCGTCGGAGTAATCCACCTGGGTGACCAAGGTGGTCAGGTGATGATGCCGGTATTTGATCTTGCGCCCGAGCGGATCGGTTTCTTCGACCAGGCGCGAATATTCGTCGTACTTGAGCTTGACGGTATTGCCGTCTGACAGTGTCAGGCCGGTCATGTTGCCGGTGTCGTCAATCTCAATGGCGTAGTGCTCGCCACCGAAGTCGCGGCTTGACGTGACGCGATGATCGCCGTTGTAGTGAATCTCGGCTTCGCGCCCGAGCACGTCGGTGACCCAGGTGGTGCGGGCCTTCACGTCATAGCGAAAATGAAAGTGTTCACCATCGCTGGTCCAGTGCTCAACCACGCGGGGCTGGCCATTGATACCTTCCCAGCGGTAATGGCAGCTCAGGCCCAGGGCGTTGCTGTGACTGGCCATCACGCCGTCGCTGTAGCTGAAGCGCCGTATCGAGTCACCGTTGCGATTGATCACTTCGATCAACTGACCGTTATCGTCGTAGCGGTACTGCACCAGTGTTTCTACCGCCTGGTGGTCGACGACACGCTTGACATCGGTCAGCCGCCCCAGGGGGTTGTCGTAATGCAGGTGGACACGCACCCCACCGGTGGCGCTGATGTCGGTCAGCGTGCCTTCGGCCGTGCGGGTGAAGTGCAGGAAATGGCCGAGGGCGTTTTCCAGGCGCTGCAACGGGACAGGGACGTTGTCGTCCGGCACCTCGCCGAAATAGAAGAACAGGTTGTCGAGGGTTTGCAGGAGGTAGTGACCACCTTCGGTGCAGACCAGGTAGACCTGTTCGTGAGGGTTGTAGACGCGTTCGCCTGGTTGCAGGTCCACGAACGGCACACTGCGTCCCTGGTTGTCGGTGAGGTACACGAAGCGACCGCTGCGCCGCAGGCTTTGCTCCCAAGGCAATACCCAACCCTTGCCGAGCGCACTGTCGACGCTCAGGTCGCTGGCGTAGAAGCGTGACCATTGAATGGGCATCAGGCCAGGCAGGCTGAAGTCGGTTTCGTCAGTGATGACCTTGCGGCCGGTGGTGGTGTCGACGGGGTTGCCCACCAGGCCACCCACCGCACGCTCGATGGCCGGCCCCACGACGTAGCGGCTGGCGACCTCGCCGGCGACGAAGCCGGCCGTGAACTTCAAGGCACAGGGCATGACCGCCTTCATGCCTGCCTGGGTGCCGGCCTTGAGCAATTGGGCGATGCCGCCCGCCGCGCCCGCAACCGCCATGAGGATGTCGACGGTGGTACGCAGCCAGCCAGGAATCTCGTCGTCTACCGGCAGGTAGCGATGAGTACCGCCGCCGATGAACACATTCCCCGAGCCACTGGAGATGGTTGCCCCACAGGTGAGTTTGTCACCCTTGCGCGCGGCCGCCGTGCCGTTGATGAAGACGTTGGTCGAGCCCTCCGCGACTTGCACCGGCCCGGGGTGTTTGTCGCAGGCACCGATACTTTTTTCAACATGGGCCGCCTTGCGGCTGTTGATGAACACATTGCTCGACGCAATGACGAGGGTCCCGGAAGGCGAGGAAAACTTGCTTCCTATCGCCTCCCCGGCGGCGGTGAGCACGCTACCTCCGATGCCCGCCAGAAGACCTGCCAGCAATGCCACGCCGAAACCACAGGTGAACGTCGCGATTGCAACGGTGGCAATCAGCGCAATACCGAGCGCGGCGCCAATCAGGAACCCACCCAGGGCACTGGTATGCGAGATCTCATCGCCAAACCTGGCAGCTTCGAACATGATCGTTACTCCTGTGCGCTGGAGACGGTCGTGGTCGTACCCGGTTGGCGAGGCTGAAAGCTGGCCAGCAGGTCCATCCAGTTCTGATTCTGTTCAGGACTGAAGTCGGCCTGGGCCGTGGTGGAGAAAATGATCGCGCGGCCCGGTTCGATCAAAAATGCTGCCTGGCGTTGATAAAACGGCCGACCGTCGGTCATGTAGTACGCATCGATCTGGATACCTTCGATCGGCGCGGAGGTGGACAGTGAAACGGCTTTTTTGCCCAGCAGCGTGTAGCCGCGCAACTTGGAGGCGAGCATTTTGATCTGGCGATCGACATATGCCTTAAGGGCTTCGGCGGGCAGCAACATGTCCCTGGCGATGGTGATGCTCAACGGCGCTGGAACGCTTGCCCCCAGCACAAACATGTTCACCGTACGGTCCTGAAAACCTTGTGGCAGCGCGATGCTGCCTTCCTGCAACTCGTAGTCCATGTGGTGTACATTCCTGGAATCAAAAAAAGATAAACGTTCAGCCGATAACAAGACCGTCGAGCATGCTGTCGAAATCCAGCAGCCAGTGACTGAGGACGGGCCGGGTCGGATCAATCGCGCACGAAATACTCAGCCACTGCACGTCGTCATTCCCGGCAACCGGGACAATGGCGCCCACAAGACGTCCGTGACGATCGGCGTGACCCGTTTTGAAATGGAAATCCAGCGACTTCGCCGCGCTACCGGCCACGCGGCCATCGCGCTGGCGGATGATGCGCAACTCAGGATAAAGCGTGCGATACCCCTGCACCGAGGTCTCGAACAGTGCCTCCAGTGTTTGGCCGAGCTGCACATCACGACGATTGATCGTCAGGACGATCGGCTCCCCTTCGTGCTCGAGGGTGACCTGGATATCGCGGAACCTGTACCCCGCTGCAAAGGCCAGGTTGAACCCGCCGAAGGTGAAGCTGCTGGGAGTCTCTTGCAGCGGGACCACCGCTTCGGGTTCCGGCTCGGGCTCTGGCACGATGATGGACGCCGCCTGCTGCTCAAGGCGCGCCGCTTCCTCCCGCGCTATGCGCTTGGCGGAAATACGATCGTAGATGCAGGTTCTGGTCATGGGCGCGCGACCTCAGTCATTGACTCTGACCTCGGCACCGGTGATCTGGGTCGTGCCGGTGCTGTTGGTGTTGATCGTCTTGCCTCTGATCTCGATGCCGTCCGGAGTGAGGGTGATGCTGCTCTCCCCCACCTGAAGGATGATGTGCTGTTTGGCGCTGACCTGGATGAACTGGTTATCGACCTGAATCGTCAGCGAGCCTTCCTGGACGTTCATCACCGTGTCTTTCTTGATCATCTCGGTGTGCGTACCGCCGACCGTGATCGTGCGGTTGCTGCCGACACTGTGGGTCTCGTCGACCTCGATCTCGGTGTCCATGTTGCGCTCGGCATGCACGATGACCTGCTCGGCACCGGCCTTGTCTTCAAAGCGGAAGAAGTTTGCCGTACCGCCATCGCCCTTCATCGAGCGCGTCAGAAACCCGCTCTGGGTCTTGTTCGCCGGCAGCGACCACGGCGGGGTGTTCTGGCTGTTGTAGAGGCTGCCCATGATCAGCGGGCGGTCGGGGTTGCCATCAAGGAAGACCACGACGACCTCGTCTCCGACTCGAGGGATCAAGATACTGCCGAAGCCGCCGCTGGCACCGGACTGGGCGACACGGACCCAGCAGGAACTCTTGTCGTTGAACTCGCCGTAGCGGTCCCAGTGGAATTGCACTTTTATCCGGCCGAGTTCGTCGGTGTAGATTTCCTCTCCCGGCGGGCCGACGACAATGGCGGTTTGTGGGCCGGAAATCGTTGGCGTCAGAGTGTCGAGCTGCGGTCGGAACTTAATTTTTTTGCGTACACAAAAGAAGTTGTTTGCATAACCCGCCTGCCCACCCGACAGATAATTATTACTGCCCCGGTGCTGAATGCTCATCAACAAAAACTGGCGATCTTCGATTGAGCCACTGTCGTGTTCATAGTGCTGTGTGAGTTCGAATGTGTAGCCGGGCCGCATCGCACGGCAGTTACTCGCTCCTGCAAATTCCTTTCCCTTGAGCTCCAGAGCCTCTATACGATTTCGCACCAGCACTTCGCCGTCGTCGTAGTTCCCATGGGTGTACTGACCCATGAAATCGTAAATCTCGTAAGCCGGTACATCACCCTGCTGATTTAGGCTGTTCATGGCCACTGGAAGACGGTTTTGAGGCTGGCGGTAGTCGAAGGTCTGAACCGCTATCTTGCTCGACTGTAACTCCCGTTCTGCGTTCCAGTGGGTGATCGAATCCGCTGCTTCAGTAATGGACGCCGTATGAAAACGCACTTGCGGCTGCTCTGGCAGAGCAGGCAACTGGGTTGAGTCATCCATGATGATCAACGTATGACTGTCAGCGGTGTGCTCGAAGTAAAAGAACAGTCCTTCGTGCTCCAGCAGTCGCGTCACGAAATGGCGATCACTTTCCCGATATTGAGTGATGTAACTATGGGGTTTGAGCGTGCGGTTGATGCGAAACTCGAACTTGGCCAGCCCTTCATAACGACTGAACACTTTGGTAATCACTTGTTCGACCGTTTGGTCCTGGAAAATCTGCGAGTCGAACCGCTGCTCAAGCAAACTGAGCCAGGAGCCGATCAGCGCCGAATAACGACACATCCCACCGTCGCTGCCATTACTGCCGAAACGCAATACATGCCCGTTGATGTAGCGACTTGCGCCCGTAGACAGTTCGATCTCGATCGTCGCCGACTGCCCCATGGCGGTTTTGAGTTTTACGCTGGCATCATCGGACAACAGGTCCAACTGGAAGCCGAACTCCATCGACAAACCTTCGTGCCCGACGAAAGACTCAAGCAGCAGTTCCTGGCCACTTTTGAGCGGCATGTTCAGTTTGAACAGGCGCCGGTTCTGCGCGGTAAACAGGGATGAAAGGTCCATTGTCATGTGCAACTCCTGGAATCAATGTTCGAGCAACCGCCGCATTAACGTTTGGCCGTCAGGACCCTGTCGACTGGCGCAGGGAACCCACCCACTTAAATAACCGGCCCAGCCACCAGCGGCTGCGGGCTTCGCGTATTTCGTCTATTTGCATGAAGGTGTAGGGGGTGGGCATTTTGCGTTCCCGAATGCGTAGGGTACGTAGACCGCGGATGCTGTGGCGTAAGTAGAACAACATAAATAAAGAACCCCCCGTGCAGAGTACTATCGCAACCATGCCGCCCGTTTCTGCACCCACCGACTTCAGAAACATACTGCCTGTGAGCGTCGACACACCGGAAATTAATCCGAGATTATAATCCTTGTAGTTCACAGCTTTTTTTGGCCGGGCTGCAACCCTATTGCCTACGCATTCGAAAGGTAAAAACGATGCCTTACTATAAAAAATCACTAAAAACATCAGAAATACGATGGTGATCGGTGCTATCCCAACGGCTACAGACCTGAAGTCCCCCTTACCAAAAAAATCTGAAGCAATCAAGTATGCCAAATTGCCGGAAATATAAGGAAGAGCAAGCAACCCAGTTATAAATACCGTTGATAAAAATACAACAAACCTCTCACAGCTATAAATAAAATACAAACTAAAACCAAAATAAAAAACCACAACAACAAAATAACACCACCAAAAATACTCCAAAGCAAAGGGTCCAAAAGCGCCAAAAAAAGCAACCAGAAGAAACGTAAAAAATATTTGCTTTTTTATAATTTTCGCGTCAATCATGAAAATCTCACTCAATAGTGCCCGCCTACATCACACCGAAGAATGCAGGGAAGTCAGCCATTTTAACGACCTGGCAACCCACCATTGGTTTCGAGCTTCGCGAATCTCATCAATTCGCATGAAGGTGTAAGGAGTTAGCATCTGGCGCTCTTGGTTTCGGAGAACACAAAGGCCTCGAATGGATTTACGAAAATAAATGATCAGAGCTACACAGCCAGATGTACCTACCAAAACCCCAACAAACCCTCCATTTATTTGGCCTATTAAATTTAAAAGACCTCCGCCCGACAAGGTAATCAATCCCGCGACGAAACCACTGCTATAGTATTTTTGCTGTTTTGTTGGAAGTGCAACCCTATTATCTATTCTTTGAAAATCATTAACCGAGTCTTTACCCAAAAAAACCAAACCAATTGCTGCTACAACTAGAATTAATGGCAACAACCCAAGCACAATCGACTCAAAGGTACCGAGACCAAAAATATTCGACACCAACAGATACAACAAACTAGACATAAAAAACACCAAAGCACCAACAACACTAAAAAAAATCGACGCCACAAAAACCAAGTATCTTTCGCAAACTGCAACCAAGAAAACGGCCAACACAAAAAACAAAATCAGCACAGCAGCATATCCATACCAATAATACGAAACACCAGGAGGGCCAAACATTCCAAAAAAAGCAACCATAAAGAACATCATCCACGGCCCTTTTTTAACAGTATCTACAGCAGGATCAAAAAGCATAGATTTTCACTTCGTCCAATAATCGCCAATTTTTTTGCCAGTACCCGTTTCACTCATATATGCTTGCACACCTACGCCAAAACCCCAACCGACCAGTAACACAACTACTAACGGAGCCCCAACCAACGAACCCAAAACGATAGATACTGCTGCACCGGCTGTGAACGATGCAATGTTCGTGGGCTGGCTATAAACAGACTTTCTATAAAACTCATCCATAGATGCCGAACTTGTATAGTCGAAATAAGCCTGCGGCCCAACGGCCAAGGCAATGCCTACGGTATTACCTGTCATGAACTTTAGCCCGCGCGTTGCACCTTCGGCATGAAGCATCGCGCGTTGATTGAGCGCCCCCTTGGTCCCATAAGCCGGAAGATGAGCC
Organism: Pseudomonas sp. FW300-N1A1; assembly: GCF_058789115.1. Taxonomy (NCBI): domain Bacteria; kingdom Pseudomonadati; phylum Pseudomonadota; class Gammaproteobacteria; order Pseudomonadales; family Pseudomonadaceae; genus Pseudomonas; species Pseudomonas sp. FW300-N1A1. The sequence goes on from NZ_JBYTBK010000041.1 coordinate 7,214, forward strand.
ACTTGCCCTCCAACCTGCCCCAGCACCTTATAACTTTGTGCCTGAGCAGTAATCGGCACTTCAAAATGCAATTGCCCCGCAACCCGAATCAGTTTTATCCGGCCCTTGAAGGCTTTTTTAGCCGAGGTCGAGCTCGCTGTTCCACGACTATTGGCCCACTTGATCAGCTTTTTCTTGTCGGCCGCGGAGAGATCCAGCAAGTCTACAACCGACTTCGACTTGGAAAATGCTGCCACGCTGGTACCGGCACTGACCAAGGTCCCAGGCAAGTTCGCCGGAGAAAACATCAAGTCCCCTATCTCCGGGATTGATTGGGCGGCTTTTTGCAGTTCTTTCAGCGCCTCAACGGAAACATTCGCTGCCGTACCCAGGTTCCTGATTAACGAACGCAGCAACTGTAAGGACTCTTGCGCCTCACTCGGCGACATGTCCAGTTCGGGCGAAGCCAGTTCATGGGCAAGAAACATCGCCGCGTTGTAATCGCTGGTTGCGTAGTAACCGGCAAAATTTTGTGGCGTCGGAAAAGACCGCGAGGCGATCTCGCTGGGAAATGAAAAATTGCCGCCAGCAATCAATCCGGCTTGCTGGCGCGTTCCACGAGGGTTGGCCACTGTGCAGGGTAAAAATCTTTCATCCATGTTCCTTTCTCCTGATACCGCCTTCCCGAAAAGACCTTCGGTAAAACCAGCTCCGTGCAACAACCAACCAACCTTTCATGGGCCATGCTCCATGCAAAGAGCATTACCCCACCAACTACCACGAAAAAACTGCCGTTGCGATTGTCTTCCTGAATCACAAACGGCGGAAAATTACCCGTGGGTGCGACAACCACCATGCGGAAAAAGTGCCGAAGGAATTCAACAAAAATAGATCTGCGTCACATTTTTTAATCGCCATCTGAGCACGTGCGAAAGGAAACACCTATGCAACACCAAGTGTCAAGCCGGTATTTTTATTCAGGAATCCATCATCTGCCGAAACCATTGAATTGGCTGAATTTCAGAACTACCCGACAGACGCACCCCACAAGCAGTGGCAAGTAGACATCATTATGGCAAGTAATAAACCCCGGAAAAATCCGTCCCATGGATACCGAAAAACTGAAAGAAAAAACCCTGAAGCTACGGTCGGCAATCGATGCATTGAAGGCAAAAGACCCTGCTGTAGCCAAGCTGGATCTAGAGCTGGCGCCCCTGATGGACCAGGCTGAACGTGGTCAAATCCGTACTCCTCTGGAGTGGCGAGATATTCCTGGACGCTATTTGTTCACTGAAGGCGGCTTGCAGCAATACGCAGAACTTGAGCTGGCTTTTGCCGAGTTTAAAATCGAACTGACCGGCGGAGAATCCCCGACGCTACTCCGACTGAAAGCCCAGATGGCTCCGTCGCCCGGAACAGCCTGACGAAATCCGCGAAAAGAACGCCTGCCGTATTCCCGACAAACGCCAATGCCATCATCCCCTCCCGATTAATATGACACTTGCACTGCAATAACTCCGTAACACCAATCAATCCGGATTTGGGTGAACCGTTTCACCTTTTTTAAATTATTTTCAATTAAAAATCGGATCCACTACGTACCTGAAACCATTGAACCGACTGGGTTTCAGAGCGCTCTGTAAGTAATATCCTACAAGTAATAGCATGTAGACATCATTGCGATATGTAACAAAAACGATAAAAAATCCGCATCCAACGGAACTTACCAGTCGATACGCTGCCATACAGGACATTGCTGGCTACTCGATATCTATATGCCAGCAACCCACTCCCACTTATCGTGGCAGTGTGATTTTTTTTGATTGCAAACATCAGCGGTCGCACACATAAACAGTGTGCAGTCGAGAAATTAGTGGCTCTTCGCCAGCCCTGTATTCGTTCGGGAAACAACCGCGAAGAGTTCAAGGACGATGTACCAATGACTCAGACGTTTGATGTTGAAGCCTTGATCAAATTGCGACGCCAGACCCGGGCCATTTCCGATGCGCTCAAGGCGCAGGCGGCGGATTATCTGTCGACCCTGGCGTTGCTGATTCGCCCGCAGGCGCTGTTTGGCGAATACCTGCAAGGCGCGCAACGCAGCAGCGGCCGTGAAACCCAGCACCATTTCAAGGAGCTCAAGGAGCTCTACGACCGCATTGGTTCGGCGGCCCCCTTTCAGTTGGTCAACGAACTGGAAGTGCCGCTCAACCTGATCAGCACGACACCGCAATTGTTCCCGCTGGAATACGACAAGGTGCTCTCCCAAAGCGGCCAGACCATTCGCATCACCAGCCCTGTGCGCTGGGTCGTGGGCTTCAGCTCGTTCGATCTGGCACGGTTTCGCAAAGTCATCAAAGACCCCAACCGCAGCAGCGCCGAGTTGTACCGCTTCGTGGTGCATTACCTGGTGTTGTTCTACTGCTTGAGCAAATCACCTGGATTGAGCCGCCTGCTCGAAGGCCTGCGATTTCCGGTCAGTTTCGAGCGCTTGAAGGATTTTGGTGACCTGCCCTTTTGCGTCATCAGTTCGCCGGTACGCTCTGAACTGCCTGACGAGTCTGTCATCCGCAGCAGTACGCAGATAGCCGGCAATACCAGCTTCGAAGAGTTGGTGGGGCGCGAGAACATCTTGGAAATGAACGATGAAATCCGTCAGCGCCTTCTGCTGACGATCGAAGGATTGTAACGCGCTCGGCCAACCGCAGCGCCGACCCGCAAATGACTTGCAGCGAATGGTTCGCACAGGAGATCACGATGGCGAAGAAGGAAAGTACCCAGCACAAACTCGACCGCGTTCGCGCGCCTCGAGTCCATATCACCTATGACGTGGATATCGGTGACGCTCAGGAAAAGAAAGAGCTGCCCTTTGTCGTCGGTGTGCTGGGCGATTTCTCCGGCAACCCGCTGGAGCCGCTGCCGAAGCTCAAGGACCGCAAGTTCATCTTCATCGACCGGGACAACTTCAACGGCGTGCTCAAGGGCATCAAGCCGCGCCTGACCTATCGGGTCGACAACACGCTGGCCAGGAACGGTACGCAACTGGGCGTCGAACTCAACTTCAACGCCCTTGAAGACTTCGAGCCGCAGAACGTGGTCAAGCAAGTCGAGCCGCTGCGCAAACTGCTCGAGGTGCGCAACAAGCTGGCTGACCTGCGCAACAAGATGGGCGGCAACGACAAGCTCGAAGAGCTGCTCATGGACGTGCTGCAGAACACCGAAAAGCTGAAAACGCTCGGCAAGGAATTCGGTCGTGAAGCCGCCGTTCCAGCCACCGCTGGCAAAGAACAAGCAGGAGCCTGACGATGAACGACAAGCAAACCGTGACTCAGCAGGACAGCAATCTGGTCGAAGTGGAAACGTTCGCTCCGCAATCCTCCCTGCTGGACAGCATTATTTCCGAGAGCCGCGTGGCCCGCTCCGAAACCGAGCGCAGCCGTACTCGCGACCTGATCGGTGAACTGGTCAGCCAGGTACTTGAAGGCGAACTGACGCCCAGCAAGGACCTGATCGCCGTGCTCGACGCGCGCATCGCCGAAATCGACGCGATGCTCTCCGAACAGATGAACGAGATCATGCATGCTCGTGAATTCCAGCAACTGGAAGCATCCTGGCGCGGCCTGAAGTACCAGGTAGACCAGACCGAGACCAGCACCACGCTGAAGATTCACCTGCTCAATGCGTCGAAGAAAGACTTGGTACGCGACCTCAAGGCCTCCTCCGAATTCGACCAGAGCGCCCTGTTCAAAAAGATCTACGAAGAAGAGTACGGCACCTTCGGTGGTGCGCCGTTCGGCATGTTGCTGGGTGACTACGAGTTCAACCGCAACCCGGAAGACATGTACTTGCTCGAAGAGATTTCCCATGTCGCCGCCGCGGCCCACGCGCCGTTCATCTCGGCGGCCTCGCCTGAGCTGTTCGGCTGGGATTCGTTTACCGACATGGCCGGCCCACGCGACCTGATGAAGATTTTCGACACCGTCGAGTACGCCAAGTGGAAGTCGTTCCGCAGCAGCGAAGACTCCCGCTATGTGGGCCTGACGCTACCGCATGTACTGGGTCGCCTGCCTTACGGTCCGGATACGACTCCGGTTGAGGAATTCAACTTTGTCGAGAGCGTCGATGGACGCGACCACAACAAATACTTGTGGATGAACGCCGCCTACGCGCTGGGCACCCGTGTTACCGACGCGTTTTCGCGTTACGGCTGGTGCGTGGCGATTCGCGGAGTCGAAGGTGGCGGCCTGGTTGAAGGCCTGCCGACCCACACGTTCAAGACCGATGACGGCGAAATCGCCCTCAAGTGCCCTACCGAGATTGCCATCACCGACCGTCGCGAAAAAGAGCTGTCGGACCTTGGCTTCATCCCGCTGGTGCACTGCAAAGGCACTGACTACGCCGCCTTCTTCGGCACGCAGTCGACGCAAAAGCAGAAGCACTACAACACCGATATCGCCAATGCCAATGCCCGGCTTTCCGCCCAGTTGCAATACATCTTCGCCACCTCGCGTATCGCTCACTACATGAAGGCGATCATGCGCGACAAGATCGGCAGTTTCGCGTCCCGCAAGGACGTCGAGCTGTTCCTCAACAAGTGGCTGTCGAGCTATGTACTGCTGGATGACACCGCCAGCCAGGAAGCCAAGGCCAAGTTCCCATTGCGCGAGGCGCGGGCCGAAGTGTTCGAAGTCCCGGGCAAGCCGGGCGTCTACAAGGCCGTGACGTACCTGCGTCCGCATTATCAACTGGACGAATTGACGGCTTCGTTGCGTCTGGTCGCTGAACTGCCGCAATCGACCCGCGGCTGACCAACACCATTGCCAGGGAGGCAATATGACCCGTCAACACAAGCTGTTGCCATCACTGCTGGACCGATTGCTGGACGATCGCCCTCATCAATCCCTGGAGGCGTCATCGCAGCGCTTGTGTTCGCTGGCTGATTACAAGGCCAGCATCGTTCGCGACCTGGAGGTTCTGGTCAACACCCGCCAGTCTCTGGTCGCCAACGAACTGGAGGGTTTCGCCAATCTGGGCGGAACCATCCTCGACTACGGCATGCCGGACTTCACCAGTAAAAGCGTGCTTGATCCGCAGGATCGCTTGCTGATCCAACGACAACTGGAGAAGGCGATCACGGTCGGGGACCGGCGCTTTCACAGCGTAAAAGTACAACTGCTCGCACAACAGACCGGCCAACGCATGCTGACCTTTCGCGTTGACGCGGTACTGCGCCTGCAAGACATCACCCGTCAGGTGTCCTTCGACGCGGTGCTGCAGGTCAACACTCAAGAATACAAAGTGCAGAACCTCAACTGATGCTCGACGATCTGCTGCCCTATTACGAAAAGGAACTGTCGCACCTGCGCTTTTTAGGGCAGGAGTTCGCGAGCCAGTACCCGAAAATCGCTTCGCGGTTGCTCATCGAGGGCGATAACTGCGAAGACCCACATACCGAGCGGTTGATCGAAGCCTTCTCGTTCCTCTCTGCACGGGTGCACAAGAAGCTCGACGATGAATTTCCCGAAATCGTCGAATCGTTTCTGGAAGTGCTTTATCCGCATTACCTGCGCCCTACCCCGTCGATGTCGATCGTCGAGTTCAACCTGGGCAAACAGGAAAAAGTCACCGAAGCGTATCGCGTGGCCCGGCACACCGGGCTCCATGCCAACCCGATCGATGGCGTGGTGTGCAAATTCCGTACGTGCTACCCGGTCGAGCTCTGGCCGATCGCGGTGCGACAGGCCTCGTTCGTTGAAATGGAGCGTTCGGCGTTCAACGGTCACAGCGCCGACCTGGTCGCGCGCCTGCGCATTGGCCTGGTGGCTACCTCCGATGTGATGTTCGGGAAGATGGAGCTGGACAGCCTGCGCTTTTTCCTCGACGGCGAAAGCACACTGATGCTGCAACTCTATGAGCTGCTGTTCAACAACCTGGCCAAGGCCACGTTGTCGTTCGAGGATCAGGGACGTACGCGTGAAGTCGCGTTGCCCGCGGGCGCATTGAAAGCCGTCGGCTATGGCCTGGACGAAGGCCTGGTGGACTACTCGGAGCGCTCGTTCCTGGGTTATCGATTACTGCACGAATATTTCACCTTCCCGGACAAGTTCATGTTCTTCGACCTGTCGGGTTTCGCTCGCATTCTGGCGGGCAAGGACATCGCCAATGTCGAGGTCAACTTCTACTTTTCCGATTACGACCTGACCGATCGCCTGGCCCGCCTGACACAAAACATCGGTCGCAATAACTTCAAGCTCAATTGCACGCCGATCATCAACCTGTTCCGCCAGCAGGCAGAGCCGATCAAGTTGACCCACGCCCAGCACGAGTACGCGGTGACGCCTGATGTGCGCCTGCAAGCTTCAGCCGAAGTGGTGTCGATCGATCGCGTTCGTCGTGTGAAGAAAGTCGGCGGCATTGATCAGGTTGGCACCTGCCATCCGTTTTTCGAACCGCGCGGCGACCAGGGCCCCGGCAACAGCTTCTGGATTGCCCGACGCCGTGCCGTACAGACCCGGCAGCGCGATGGCTCGCAGGTGTTTATTCGTGTCGTGGATCGCGAGCTGGAACTGATCGACGCCAACAACGACACCTTGAGCATTCGCCTGACGTGCAGCAATCGTGACCTGCCGACGTTGCTGCCGTTCGGCGGTGAGCGCGGCGACTTCCATATGCCGTCCAACTCGGTGATCAAGGACATCCGTTGCTTGCGCAAACCCACGGCAACGGTACGTGTCCCGCTCGGAAACGGCGTGATCTGGCGCCTGATTTCCCACCTCTCGCTCAACCATATGTCGCTGGTGTCGCAAGGCCGCGAAGTACTGCTGGAGCTGCTGTCGCTCTACAACTACCGCAACGTTTCGGCGATCCGCAAACAGATCAACGGCATCGTCTCGGTCAGCAGCGAGCCCGTGGTGGCGCGTATCGGCCACCCTCGCCCGAACTTCGTGCGCGGGGTTGGCATCACCCTGAATTTCGATGAAAGCCAGTACACCGGCAGTGGCGTGTTTTTGTTCGGCATGGTGCTGGACCACTTCTTTGGCCAGTACTGCACCATGAACAGTTTTACCCAATTAACCCTTCGCACCTTGCAGCGCGAAAAGAGAGTGGTCCAATGGCCCCCGCGAACCGGCGATCAACCCCTGGTCTGATTGACCAGGCAAGGGCTGAGCCGCACCGATTCGGGTTTTTCCAATTGGTGCGTTTGCTCCGCCTGCATTACAGCAGAACCGGGCGCATGGACCTGGAAACCCGACCGCATGAAGACCCTTTGCGTTTTCGTTCGCAGCTGTCGCTCAACTTTCCGGCCAGTGAAGTCAGCGATCTGCAGTTTGAGCGCGAAGGCAAGGTTTCCACGGCGGGCCTGCCGCTGTCTGAAGTGCAAGTGACGTTCATGGGGCTGGTCGGGCCATCCGGCGTTTTGCCGCGTCCGTACACTGAGTTGTTGATGGAGCGGCATATCCAGTACCGGGATGACGCGGCCCATGCCTTTCTCGACATTTTTTCCCATCGCATGACCACTCTGTTTTACGAGGCCTGGCAGAAATACAAGTTCTACATCGAGTACGAACGCAACGGCACATCGGATTTCGACCGCTATTTGCTCAATCTGGTGGGTTTCGGCCCTGAAGCGCAGAAACATAAATTCGACAAAAGCGGCTCGCCCCTGCGTCGCGAACTGTTCAGTTATTTTTCCGGCATGTTCGCCCAGAAGCCGCGCAATTCGCTGAACCTCGAAGTGATGCTGGGCTTCTATTTTTCGCTGCCGTTCAAGGTCAAGCCATTTGCCGGGCGCTGGCTGAAACTCGACGCCAGCCAATGCACCCGGTTGGGTCGCCAGAACGCGGTACTGGGGCAAAGCGCCGTCGCCGGGAACCGTGTCTGGGACTATCAGTCGTGCGTGCGCATCGAAATGGGTCCACTGGACCTGGTCGACTACCAGCGCTTCCAGCCGGGCACCGTGGATTACCAGAAGCTGGTGGAGCTGGTGCGTTTCTACGTCGGCGCGGAACTGGACTTCCAGTTGGCGCCCAGGCTCAAGCCTGACGCGGTACCCGTTGCCCGCCTGGGTCGCCAAGGCAATGTTTCCCTGGGCTGGCTGGGCTGGCTCAAACGCCCCGGCGTCGACGTGGAGCCTTCCCGTTGCGCCCTCTTCCAAATTCCTTTTGAAGGGGTCTCCCTGTGAACCTGAAGTCCCTGTTTGCCAAGTTGAACGACACCAGTCGCACTGCCACCGAAAGCGCCGCGGCCTTGTGCCTGTCGGAGCACCACTACGACGTCGAAGTCGAGCACCTGTTGCTGCAATTGCTGGACAACCACGACAACGACCTGCCGGCCATCCTGCGTCATTACGACGTGGTGCCTGATCGCCTGCAGGCTCAGTTGGTGACGGCGCTGGGGACCTTCAAAAAAGGCAATACCCGGACACCCGCGCTGTCCCCGCACATTACGCGAATGATCGAGCAAGCCTGGCTGCTGGCCTCTATCGAGTTCGGGCAGGGGCAGATACGTACGGGGTATCTGGTGCAGGCATTGCTGGATGACGACGAACTGCGCCGGGTAGTGGTGGCATCGGCCCCGGAGCTGGAGAAGATCAATGCCGACGATCTGCGCGTCAACCTGGCCGCGCTGGTCGAAAACAGCCCAGAGTCGAAGCTGGCCAAACCGCTGGGAACCGCGGACGCCGCCACCGGCAGCGCAGCCAAAGGCAACGGCAAGACCCCGGCCCTGGATCAATACACCATCAACCTCACGCAAAGTGCTCGCGAAGGCCGGATCGATCCTGTGCTGGGACGCGAGTTCGAAGTTCGGCAGATGGTCGACATCCTGACCCGCCGCCGCCAAAACAACCCGATCCTGACCGGTGAAGCCGGCGTGGGCAAAACCGCCGTGGTTGAAGGTCTGGCTCTGCGCATCATTCAAGGCGATGTGCCTTCAGTGCTCAAGGACGTGGCCATCCATACCCTGGACCTTGGCCTGCTGCAGGCCGGTGCCGGGGTGAAGGGTGAATTCGAAAACCGCCTCAAGTCCGTCATCGAAGAAACCAAACGCAGCCTGCACCCGATCATTCTGTTTATCGACGAAGCCCACACCTTGATCGGTTCGGGTGGCCAGGCCGGCCAGAACGATGCCGCCAACCTCCTCAAGCCGGCATTGGCCCGAGGGGAGTTGCGCACCATCGCGGCGACCACGTGGGCGGAGTACAAGAAGTATTTCGAGAAAGACGCCGCCCTGGCGCGTCGCTTCCAGGTGGTGAAGGTCGAAGAGCCGGATGAGGACAAGGCGATCCACATGCTTCGCGGCCTGTTGGCCAGGATGCAGGACCACCACAAGGTCACGGTGATGGATGAAGCCCTGATCCAGGCCGTGCGCTTGTCCAATCGCTACATCACCGGACGCCAACTGCCGGACAAGGCGGTCAGCGTGCTGGATACCGCCTGCGCGCGGGTCGCCCTGGGGCAATCGGCGCAGCCGGGGCCGCTGGAAGACTGCAAACGCCAGATCGATAACCTCCAGGCTGAAATAGGCGTGCTGGAACAGGAAGCGGCCAAAGGCAGTGACCATGCACGGCGCCTGATAACGCTCAATGAAGAGTTGCACGCACAACGGCAGGTCCGCGAAGCCCTGGAGCAACAGTGGCAGCGCGAGTTGCAACTGGTGGAAAAACTGGGTGCGCTCAGCACACCGGACAACGACGCGCCGGATGCCCGCGAGATTGCCGCCGTACGCGCCGAACTGGCCAGCGTCCAGGGTGAACAGCCCCTGGTGCACGCCCTGGTGGATGGCGGGACCATCGGTGAAGTGATTTCCGGCTGGACCGGCATCCCGTTGGGCAAGATGCTGCGCGACGAGATCGAAACCGTCCAGCGCCTGCCCGAGCTGTTGGGCGAACGCGTGCTGGGGCAAGACCATGCGCTGCATGAAATCGGCAAGCGCATCAAGATTTCGCGCGCCCGCATGGAAGACCCGAACAAGCCGATTGGCGTGTTCCTATTGCTCGGCCCGAGCGGCGTCGGCAAAACCGAAACCGCGCTGGCCCTGGCCGACACCCTGTACGGCGGCGAGCGTAACGTCATCACCATCAACATGTCCGAGTACCAGGAAGCCCACACGGTATCGAGCCTCAAGGGGTCTCCTCCGGGCTATGTCGGTTATGGCGAAGGCGGTGTACTGACTGAAGCGGTGCGACGCAAGCCGTACAGCGTGGTGTTGCTCGATGAAGTGGAAAAAGCCCACCCGGACGTACTCGAACTGTTCTTCCAGGTCTTCGACAAAGGCGTACTGGATGATGGCGAAGGACGGGAAATCAACTTCCGCAACACCGTGATCATCCTCACGTCCAACACCGGTACCGAGCGCATCATGCAGTGGTGCCTCGATACACCGCAGCCACCGGCTCCCGATGACATCGTTGATGGACTGCGAGACGAATTGAACCAGGTGTTCAAGCCCGCCTTCCTCGGCCGCCTGACGATCGTCCCGTATTACCCGGTCAAGGACGCCATTCTGGAGCGCATCGTCGCGCTCAAGCTGGAGCGTATCCGCCGGCGTTTCGAGCGCAACCATCAAGCCGTCCTGAGCTACGACGACGCCCTGGTCAAGGCCATTGCCTCGCGCTGCACGGAAGTCGACAGCGGCGCACGCAACATCGACAACATCCTGTCCAAAACCCTCATGCCGGAACTTGCCCAGCGGGTACTGGAACGGATGGCACAGGACAAACCGATTCAGAGTTTGAACATCGAGCTGGCCAGCGACGGCGATTTCGCCTATCGCCTGTGCTGATCGGGCACCTACAGGTAGCGGTCATGGAAAACAGACATAAAGGGAATTTTCCCGCGAAGCCGGCATTGGCAAAATGCCTGGGCGCGGTGGCAATGATGATGGTGCTGACGGCCTGTGGCGTCACCGAACGGGTCACCAAGCGGGTCGACGATACGTGGGCCGGCGACATGCTGTTCGGCGACAGCGAGAAAATCATCCTGACCTCCGACGGGGGCAATCAGCTCAACCCCGATGAGTCCGGCAAGCCGCTTTCGGTGGTGATCCGCGTGTACCAACTGACCTCGCTGGAACGCTTCGCCTCGATCGACACCGACACGCTCTGGGACGACCCGAAAAAAGCCCTTGGCAATACGTTGATCGAGAACCGTGAGATCACCCTGCTGCCGGGGATGGGGCAGATCGACCAGTGGCCGCTGAACAAGGCGGCCGGCTATGTGGGCGTCGCCGCTTTTTTCCGCTCGGACGAGAACAGCCGCTGGAAGGTCGCGTTCGACGCCGACTCGCTACGTAAAGACAGCATCTGGTTTTCCGCCAAGGGCCTTCGCGTGCTGGTGGACAACAACGCCGTGCTGGCAGTCGACGGTGTCGATGTACTGAACAAGCCAACGCCCGACGCACAGCTTGCCACCGCCGACGCCCTCCCCGACCCAGCGCCCGGCAAAACCCTCTCGCAACGCGTCCAGAACGCGGCCGTGCAGCAGGCCGAAGATACGGCGACGCAGTCCGCACAAAAAGCCGTGGACTCAAAACTCAACTCTCTATTGGAAGGCGTTCATGAGTAAGCAAAGCCGGGTGATGTGGTCAGAGGGGATGTTCCTTTTGCCACAACATTTCCAGTATCAGGACGAGTTCCACCAGCATCAGCTGGCAGAGTCGACGCTGCGCAACACGCCTTTCCATTGGGGCGTGCAGATACTGCACGTCGATGAAGAAGCCCTCGCAACCGGCTCTCTGCAGCTCAAGCGGCTGAAGCTGGTGTTTCCCGACGGCAGCCTGTTCGACGCGCCGCAGCATGATCCACTGCCCGCGGCCCGTGATTTGAAGGACCTGCTCAAGGGCAATGACCTCAAGGTCTACGCGGCACTCAAACTGCCTGAGCCCTTTGGCATGAATTACGTCGAGGACGGCCAGGAGCAAAAGAGCGCACGCCGTTTTCGCAAGCAGTTCGATACGCTGCCAGACCTTAACGAAGGTGACCTGGAGAACGAAATCACCAGCCTGCGGCTGAACGCCGTGATGCTGATTGACGGCGACAATCTGGACGGCTACACCTACTGCCCGATCGCCCGGTTGTCACGTAACAACATCGGCGGCTTCAACCTTGATTCGCAGTTCGTGCATCCGACGCTGCATGTGGGCACTCACGAAACCCTGATCGGTCTTGGCAAGCATTTGCTCGGCGCCTTGCAATCCAAGAGCAAGGCACTGTCGGGTCGCCGCCGCGAACGCGCGGACCAGATCGCCGAGTTCGGGTCCAGCGACGTGACCTTGTTCTGGTTGCTGAACACGGTGAATCGTGCGTACCCGAATCTGGCGCACCTGCTTGCGCACCCACGCTTGCACCCCGAACGCCTGTATCTGTTTCTTGCAGAACTTGCCGGCGGCCTGCTGACGTTCTCGCTGGACACCCAGCTCAACGACATTCCCGAGTACGACCACCACGACCCGGCGACCTCGCTGGTCAAGCTCGACGAAATGATTCGCGTGCTGCTCGACAACGTGATTCCCAACCAGTGCGTCGTGATCAACCTGATCCAGACCAAGCCTTCGTACTGGCAAGGGCAGTTGCTGGACCCGCGACTGGCCGAAGCGGATTTCTATATTTGCGTGCATGCCGACATGCCGGGCGCAAGCCTCCTGGAACTGGTGCCACGCGCCTTCAAAGTGGGCTCGCCGGAAGACATCGAAGTGGTGGTCAACAGCGCCATGCCCGGCGTCACGCTCAACCACTCGACCCGCCTGCCCAACGCGATTCCGGTACGACTGGACAATCACTACTTCTCCATCGAACCCCATGGCCGGGTCTATGAGCGAATGATGAGCGCTCAAGCGATCTCTTTCTACGCACCCAGCGCCTTTACCAACCTCAAGCTTGAACTGATGGCGGTGCTCAAATGACCGAAGCCGTAATGCAAGGCGCCGTGACGGCCGCCACCGAAAAACCGGTACTCAAGGACCTGGTGCAAGACTTCATCAGCATGGCACTGATCGTGCGCAGGGGTCGCCAAGTGACCTCGGTCAGCGCCTTCGAAGCCAGTGTCGACACCTTCTTCGCCCATCTGGAACGCGAGGCCCGCCTCGCCAACTACAGTGTCGAGCAGGTGAAAGACACCCAGTACGCCCTGTGTGCGTTTCTCGACGAAAGCGTGTTGCGCTCGGGAGATAACGAACTGCGTCGCCACTTTGAATTGCAGCCGCTGCAATTTCGCTATTTCGGTGTGCACCTGGCAGGTGAAGGGTTTTTCGAGAAAATCGATGCGTTGCGCAGTGACGTGAAACAGAACCTGGATGTGCTCGAGGTGTATCACCTGTGCCTGGCACTGGGTTTCGAAGGCAAATTCAGCCTCGGCCAGAAAGACCAGTTGCGCTATCTGGCCAATACCCTCGGCCAGGACATCGCCCGGTACCGCAAGACCCCCAAGGCTCTCTCGCCCGACTGGGCGTTGCCCGATCAGGTCTCGCAGATGCTCCGCCATGAAGTTCCCCTTTGGCTCTATCTGGCGCTCATTGCGCTGGTCTGCGCAGGTGTCTACCTGACGCTGGACTGGTTGCTGGCCAAGGATGTAGCCGCTTTGTCCGAACACATCAGCCAGCTGTTCAGTGCCTGAGCACAGGTCAGGTAACCGAGTCAGGAAGACATGAAGACATTATTGCGCTTGGTAAAAAGTTTCTGGTTCCTCATCCCCGTCCTGTGGCTGGCGAGCCTGGCGGTCTGCTGGTTGCTAGCCCCGCGGTTGAACTGGCTGCGTGGCCATACGCTGGAAGCGCTGGCGATCGTCTGTGCCTTCTACCTGCTGATCATTGTGCTGCGTCAGTACAAGCGTATCCGGGCGGAGCACAACCTTGAGAACCTGGTGCAGATCGAAGTGGATCGCTCACTGAAATCGACGGGCGAATTCCGCGACCAGCAAGTGCTGCGTGAACGGCTCAAGCATGCCATCGCGATGCTGCGCACCGATCGCTCGGCGGGCGGCGGCGGCTCCTCGGCACTGTACGATCTGCCGTGGTACCTGGTCATCGGCATGTCCGCCGCGGGCAAGACGTCGTTGCTGACCCGTTCCGGTCTTGGCGCGAGCATCGCCAACAGTGCCAACGACCATGAAGCCGGCACTCAGCATTGCGACTGGTACTTCAGCCCCGAGGCGGTGATGATCGACACGGCCGGCCGTTACCTTCGCGACGACCCATCGGCCAGCGAGTTCGCCGCGTTTCTGCGGGTGCTGAAAAAGCAACGCGGCAAGGCGGCCGTCAATGGCCTGGTGTTGGTGGTGAGCCTGCCTGAGTTGCTGGCCGCCAGTGCGACCGAACGTAACGAGCTCGCCGCCCAGTTGGTTTCACGCATAGAGGAATACACCGATTGCCTGGACGCTAACCCGCCTATCTACCTGATGTTGAGCAAGACCGATCAACTGCCGGGCTTCAACCAGGCGTTCGAAGGCCTGGATCTCAATGAGCGCCAACAACCACTGGGCATGACATTCGGTTTGTCAGAGATTCGCAATCAGGGCTTGCGTGCGGTACTGGACGCCAAGCTGGCCAACCTGCATGGCCATATTCGCCGTCACGTCGACGCGCAAATGATTGCCCTGGGGGCGGATGCCAACAACGCGCTGCTGAGCTTCCCGAACTACTTTGCCGAACTGTCGGTGGTACTGGAGCAATTTCTCCAGCACTTCGCCCAGACCCGTCACAACGGCACGCAACTGTTACTGCGCGGTCTTTACTTCACCAGCGCCCTGCAGACCGGCCAGCAACTTGGCCTAGTGTATGAAGATGACCTCGCCGAGTCGTTCGCGCTGAAACCTGAACCCGACCTCGATGAACAGGCGCAAAGCGACGGCAAGCACACCAGCGACCGCAGCTACTTCATCACCGATACGTTTCGCCGGGTCATTTTTCCCGATCGGGACCTGACGCTTTACCAGTCGCGCTCCGGACGCAACAAATCCCTCAACCCTGCGCTGATCGCCTTGGCGTTGTTGGCCGGGCTGGTGTTCGTTGGCTGGGAAGCCCTGTCATTCCAGAACAACCGTCAGTGGCTGGCATCGTTGCGCCAACAGTTGACCGAGCTGCAACAGTCCCCGGACCGTGCCCAATTGCTTGCCTCCGGCCAGGGCCTGGAACTGCTGCGCGACCAACTGACTGCCATCGAGAAGTACCGCGCCAAAGGCGTCCCCCTGCAACTCGGCGCCGGCCTCTATCGTGGCGACGATATCTACCTTGCGGTGCAGACGGCGTATTTGCAGCAGCTGCGCACACAGGCGCTCGAGCCGATTGCCCTGCAACTGCAGTTGCAGATGCGCGCCTTCAACGAGTTCGCCAAGACCATGGACGCGCAGAACAGCTTCGCGCCAGCGCCGTCAAAGGCACGAAACACATCCGCTCAAGCCCGCGTACAAGGGCAAAAACTCCTGGATCGCGGTGCCCAGGCCGTGGCGTCCGATACCCGCTTGAGCAGCCTCCCGCGCAGCCCGGGCGAGGTGGTCAATCGCTTGAGCGGTGCGGCAAAGGATGCCGCGAACAAGACTCGCGGCGATGCGCTGGCAGCCCTGCGCAATCCGGCGACCGTCAACGATGCGGCGCAGCTGTCGGCGACCACGGGCGGCCTTTCACTGTCCGAGGAAATGCTGGGGCGCCTGGATGAGCGGCAGGTCGCTTCCATCATCGAGTCCTATAACGCCCTGAAGCTCTACTTGATGCTGACTCAACCCCAGGCGCATCCAGAGCCGGAGTTCGTGGCTGCCGCATTACCGGTTGCCTGGGCCAACACCGCGACACTGGAAAACCCTGTCAGTGCCAGCGTTATCCAGGACAACTCGCCGGTCTACGTGCAACTGCTCAAGAATGGCCGCGCCCCGTCCCTGCCACGTAATGAACAGCTGATCAGCGAAACCCGCAATAGCCTGAAGTCCTTCATGATTTCCAGCTCGCTGGTCGATCGTGAGTACTTGCGCCTGCAACTGGAGTCCAGCCGGCAGTTTCCGGCCATGAACCTGAGCGACCTGGTGCCGCTGCCGGGACGCCAACTGTTGTACGGCACCGAAGCGGTCCCGGCGATCTTCACCCGCCAGGGCTGGGAAACGTTCGTCAAGCCCGAACTGATCAAACTGGTCTCGGGCAACCTGAACAACGAGTCGGATTGGGTGCTCGATGGCGACGGCGGTGACAGCATCGTGCAGAAAGCCAACTTCATCCGAGAGTTCATGACGCGTTACAAGCGCGACTACGCGCAGGCCTGGTACACCCTGATCGGCAGCGTTGGCATTCGCCATTTCACCGACATGGCCCATGCGACACAGCAATTGTCGCTGCTCAGTGACGTGCAGAACTCACCCGTGAAGATCTTGCTGGCTGCCGTCAACGACAACACTCAGTGGGATCTGCCTGCACCTCGTGAAACACCGCAACCGGGCGTCGCGCGCGATAACGGTATCTGGGGCAAGGTCAGGGGTAATTTCGACGAGCCTGATGCCTCGCCAAGTGCCCTGACCTCTCCGTTGCCGGCGGTCGATGACGGCAGTCTGGCGAAACGCTTCGAACCTGTCGCGCGGGTCTTCGCCGTGCAAAATGCCGAAGGCGCCGACAGCACGATCATGGACCGCTACTTGGCGGCGTTGCGCAAGCTCAAGGTCCGGATGAACAACATCCAGCGCTCTCAGGACGTCGGCAAAAGCAGCAAGCAACTGATCAGCGAGACCCTGGAAGGACAGCCGAGTGAAGTGACCAGCGTGCGCAATTATGTCGAGACCACCGTCGATACCAGCCAAGGTGGCTTGTCGACATCGCTGCAGGGGCTCTTCAGCGCGCCGATCCAGTTTGCCTGGGAAACCCTACGCGATCCCGCCGGCCAGCAGATTGCCAAGGCCTGGGCGCAACAGATTGCCAAGCCTTGGGAACAAGTCATGGCGCACCGTTACCCCATCGCGGCCGGCAGTCGCAATGAAGCTTCGGTCAAGGACCTGCAACGCTTCGTGGACCCCGAGTCGGGGCTGCTGCCCAACTTCAAGCGCAACGAAATCGGCAACCTTTCCGGTGGCGAAGGGCTGGGCATGAGCAGTGGCAGCAAAACCCCGCCGCTGGTCAATCCGAGCATGGTCAACAGCATCGACAAGGCCAGCTCGTTGGGCCAGGTGATTGCCAGCTTGTCGGATCGCGACAACGGCTTCGAGATCATGCTGGAACCCTCGGCCTACTTCACCGACATCATCTTCACGCTCGATGGCCAGGTGCAGCACTACCGTAACGGCAAGACCAGCTGGAGCCGCTTCTCCTGGCCGGGCACGACCACGACCCCAGGCGCACGCCTGGACGTGGTCACGCTGAGCGGTGAACGGGTCACGGTGTTCGACTACCCAGGACGCTGGGGTCTGTTGCGCATGAACGACAGCGCGCGCGTCAGTGATCTGGACGGTATCCAGCAACGCTTCAGCTGGAACACCGCCAAGGGTCAGGTCAGCCTCGCGGTTCGCAACTACGGTGGCGTCAAGCTGACCGACCTGGCCAACGTCAAGGCTCTGAGCGCGCTGAACAGCACAGACGGGCGGACCCAGTGAGCATGCACGCAGTGATTCAGGGGGCTGGCCGATGATTGGCTGTTTCGGAAAGATCCCCGCGAGCCCGGACTTTATCAGCCTGCACGGCGCAGCCGACGACGTCTGTGAGTTTGACGCCTGGCTGCAAGGTGCACTGGCCTCCTTGCAGCATCGCGACGACTGGCGGGAGTTGTTCGACCGCTTGCCGGTGTGTTTTTTCTGCTACCGCGCACGCAGCGGCAACTGGTTGCTGGGCGGGCTGATCAGCTCGAGGGACTCGAGCCTGCGACGCTATCCGTTGTTCATTTTCCAGACGCTCAAAGCCAGCGAAGCCGAGCCATTGGTCAACCCCTTCACGCTGGGCGAACTGTTCAGCGCGCAAATCAAGCCATTGCTGCACAGGGCTGTCCAGGGCGAAAGCACAGCAGTCCTGTTCGAACGCATCAAGGCCTTGCGCCCGTTGCAAGGGCAGGACTTCGAGTTGTTTCGACGCGTACATGACAAATTCCTCGTGAACTTCAACCTTCGCGACATAGTCGAGGCGCTCGAAAGTTCATACCCGGAATTCGTCACTAACGCCGTGCTGACCCGGCTGCAGGCATTGCAAGGAAACCTGCACCACGCCACGCCGATCGGTATCGCCCTGCCCTTGCCGGCGCAAAGGGGGTTGAAGAATCCGACAGCCGATTTATGGATCACCTGGCTGGCGCGCATGACCGCTGGCCGTGGCGCACCGCACATCAGCCTGCTGGCCGACGATTTCATGCGCCCCCGGCTGTTCTGCTTTGCATCACGCCATGCCAACGACGCCTATCGCGTGCTGACCGACATGGACGACCGTTCGCAAAGCTATGACGTGCTGGCGCCCTTCGATGCGTTTGACGAACACCACCGTGTACCTGATTTCCCCGAAATCGACCGCCCTCTTTATGACGTAATCGACCGATTTGTCGACGCGCTGGATGCGAAGTCTGTATGAACAAGATCAAGTATTACTGCTTGCGCTATCAACCCTACCTGCTTGGGGTGTGTTTTTTCCTGACGATCTTCGTCGTCTGGGGCATCGGACGTGCATTTGACTTCAGCTCGCTCAACAGCCTGCTGAGCGGCATTGGCGTGTTCCTGCTGCTCTCGGCGGGCTACGTGCTGTTGCTTTATCGGGGCGTGTCCCGCCATCACAACCTCGAAGGGCTGTTGCGCGACGATGCCGATCAGGCGGTGCTGAACGCAAGCCCGGCGGACCGCGAGGAAGTCAGCCTGTTGCGAGAGCGCCTGCTGCAGAGCATTGAACGGCTGCACAGCAACAAGCCCCACGGCGGCAACCCCAAGGATGCGCTGTACGCCCTTCCCTGGTATCTGGTAATCGGCCAGCCAGCCGCGGGCAAAAGCACCATGCTGTATCAATCGGGCCTCAGCTTCCCCTATGCGGAGCGTGAAGGCGCACGTGTCGCCGGCCTGGGCGGAACCCGCAATTGCGACTGGTTCTTCAGTTCCGAGGCCGTTCTGCTGGATACGGCCGGTCGCTACATGAACAATCAGGAAGAGGCCGGAAAATGGCGGGCATTCCTCCAACTGCTGCGCCAACACCGCCAGCGCCGGCCGCTCAATGGCTTGATCGTCACTGTCAGCATCCACGACATCCTGCAAGCATCGCTGGAAGATCAGGAGCGTATTGCCAAACGCCTGCGCGAACGCATCCAGGAAACCCATGCGTTGCTGGAAGTACGCCTGCCGGTCTACCTGGTATTCACCAAGTGCGATCTGGTACCGGGTTTCACCCACTTCTATCGCCAACTGGACGATGTTGCCCGCGGCGAAGTCATGGGCAAGACGTTTGCCCATAAAGGCTACGAGCAGGCGGACTGGGGTCAGCGATTCGGCGTGGCAATGGACGAGTTGGTCAACTATTGGCAACACGTGGCGAACCAGCAACTGGTGCTGCAAGACATCCAGATCACCCGTCAGGACTCGGCGGTGTATCGCTTCCCTCTGGAGCTGGCGGCGCTCAAGCCCAGACTCCTGTTGTTCGTCGACGCCCTATTGCGCGCCAACCCTTATCAGAACGCGGAACTGCTGCGCGGTTTCTATTTCACCAGTGCCCTGGACGCGGACCAGCCGGAAATGGGTGGGCACGCGCGACAGGTGAGTGAGCGCTTCGCACTGGAAACCGATCAGGAACGGGTCAGTGCCAATGCCCAGCCACGGCCGCTGTTCATCAACAGCCTGTTTCGCAAAGTCATCATTCCTGACCAGCATCTGGTGGCGCTGTACACCACCAACCATCGCGAACGTCGGCGCAAGACGGCATGGGTCGGGGGCGCCGGACTGGTCGCGGTCGTGCTGTGCAGCCTGTGGGGTTGGTCCTGGTGGAACAACACGCACACGATCCAGACGATCTCTGGCGAACTGGCCAAAGCCGCCGCCGATGACCGCTCGGCGACAGGGCAATACACCGCCTGGCAAACACTGGACCGGATGCGCGTCTGGACCGCTCACTATTACGCACAGCACCACGACGAAGGTGTGCCGCTGCGCATGCGCCTGGGGCTTTATCAGGGTCACAATGTCGAGCCCCTGCTGCGTAGCCCGTATTTGGCCCGGCTGGAGAGCGTGATGCTCAAGCCAACGGCAGATAACCTGACCCGCTCGCTCTATCTGCTGACCACCCTCAAAGTGTACCAGCGCAACACCAAGGAGTTGATGCCGGTGACCGGCGTGGACAGTGTCGAACCCAAGGCGCTGCCTGCCGACAACCGGGCACAATCGATCGCCGCTTTCGGCAAGGCGACGCTGGACACCTACCTCATGCTTTCGCGGTCGCAGCGGGAAAAGGCCGACCCGGCCTTCCTGAAAGCAAGGATCCCGGACTACTGGTACCCGGCGATCGCCCGCCAGACCGGCAAGACCCTCGCGGCCACCCACAGCGGCTCGGGCTCGAACCAGGACTACGAGTTTGCCAGCCGGCAGATCGAGTTCTACAGCGACCAGATTCACGAACCAGACGTGCCGCGGATACTCGACAACGCGTTCCTGACCTCCAGTTCTCGCAACTACATCAACAGTCTGTTGACGCAATCGTTGCGCTCGATCGAGACCATTACGCTGGAGTCGGACACCTTGTTCGCCTTTGCTCGTGCCGATTTCCAGAGCCTGAAAACAGAAGGCCAGCGCCAGTTGAGCGCGATCGCCGGCAAGCTGCTAAGCACCCCCAACATCGGAAAAGTCATCATCGCCGGACACGCCGACCAGTTGGGCGATCCGCAGGGCAACCTGCAGGTTTCCAGACAGCGGGCACAAACCATCAAGACCTATCTGGTGGGCAAAGGCGTACCCGCCGAGCTGGTGGAAGCCGTCGGCGAAGGCAGCACCAAGCCCTTGGTCAAATGCAATATGCAACTGCCAAGAGCCCAGCTCATTGACTGCCTGGAGCCTAACCGGCGTGTAGAAATCGAAGTGCGGGCACTCAACTGAGGCCGTCCCGCAGCTTGAAGCAAACCGGCGCCTGGGCCGTCTCAACGTGAGGCCGAGGCAGCGGTAAGACACCTCTCTTGATCGTTTCAAAGAGGTTAATACGAAGGGTTGTGATCTGTTCGCAGGTTGATGCACCCCTTAAATGAAGGAATGGAGAGTTTAGAAATGGCATTTGACGCATACATTCAGATCGAAGGTATTCCAGGTGAAGTACTGGACGACAAGCACAAGGACTGGATCGAAGTGCTGGGGTACGAGTTCAGCGCAACCCAGGCGACCTCCATGACGGCGAGCTCTTCGGGCGGTGCTTCCTCCGAGCGCGTGGCATTGAGCGATTTCAGCATTCGCAAAGCTGTGGACAAGGCTTCTGCAAAGCTGTTCGAAGCCTGCTGCAAAGGCACTCACATTTCCAATATTCAGCTGAACGTCAACCGCGCGGGTGGTGACAAGGTGACCTACCTGACCATCAACCTGGAAGAAGTCGTGGTGTCTTCCGTCAAGGCCGTTGCCGGCGGCAGCCAGACGGGTGAAGACAAAGCGGTCGGCGATCTGCCAATCGAAGAAATCAGCTTCAACTTCGCTCGCATCAAAACCACTTACACCCAACAGAGCCGCGGCGATGGCCAAGGCGGCGGTAACGTCACCGGCGGCTGGGATCGCGCTGCCAACAAGGTGTTCGCTTAAATCTTTGGCGATAACGGACCGCGCACGCGGTCCGTTCCAGGCACCGTGCTGGCAACACAGGCACGGTGTTCTTTTATCCTGATCAGAGTTCCCTATGTCTGAATTTCTCAACGACCTTTCACTGGCCGACCTGACATCCCCCATCAATGGGGGGAGCGGCGAAGACTTGAGCTTTTCCACCTTGTTCGACCAGGTCAAGGAAGCGCGTCGAGCAGACCCCGATTATCTTACCCAAGGTGACTGGCAAACCGATCTCAAATCCTCCGATTGGGACCTGACCATCACGTTGGCGGCACAAGGCCTCGCTCAGCAGAGCAAAGACTTGATGCTCGTCGCCTGGCTCAGTGAGGGCCTGGCGCATAAGTACCATTTCACCGGTATCACGTTCGGTCTCACGCTGACCGAACGCATTCTGGACAGATTCTGGGACGGCCTTCACCCTTCGCTCGAAGACGGCGCGGAAGAGCGTGCAGCACGATTGGCCTGGCTCAAGACGACCCTTGCCGATGTGGTTGGCGGGCTGCCCATTACCCAGGGCCAGCACTTGGGCCTGCTTCGCTATGACGAATCACGTCACGTGGAAAACCTGGCCCTGCAAAATCCCAAGGCCATGCAGACGGCCGTAGAAGAAGGCAAGATCAACGCGGAGATCTTCCAGCGTTCGGTAGTGCTGACCGACTCGGATCACCTTCGCCTCAAAGCCACGGAAATCGCCGCGAGCCTGGCGGCGTGCCAACAGCTGCAAGGCACCGCTGACCGGTTCTTTGGGGCGGACGCGCCTAGCTTCGCGGCGCTCACTGACATCTTGTCCCGTGCCGGGCAACTGGCTGAAAAACTGCTCAAGGATCGGGGTATCGAACTGAACCCGCCCCCTGTTGCACCCACCCAGGCCGCCCCCGATAACGCCAGCGAACAACCAGCAGGTTCCGCGATGACCCAGCCCCGTCAAGACACTCCGTCCGCGCAACTACGAACCACGCCGATCACCCGCGATGAAGCGTTCACCCTGCTGGCGGGCGTCGCGCAGTTCTTCAAACAGACCGAACCCCAGAGCCCCGTCCCTTACCTGATCGAGCGCGCAATCAAATGGGGCAACATGCCGCTCGAGGGTTGGCTGAACGATGTGATCAAAGACAGTCATGTCGTGGACACTATTCGCGACGTGCTCGGGACCAGGGAACCGAAGTCCTGATGCGGTGTGACTGATCGACCGGTGTGTTGTCTGACACTGCGCAGCGCTTTCGGACTCATTCCAGGCAGGCCCTAATGCTGTTCAGTTAAGGAACTGTTCTGCTTTTTTAGGAGCGCCGGTCGACGCTCGAGTGCCAGCGATGGACTCAAAAACGTCGCGCTTACTCGGGAAACACGCGTCATCGTTGACGACCATCGCTGCGGTGCGGCGGTCCGACAAGCCAGATTCCTACAGTGTTTGCGTCATCCCTGAATCCCAACAATCCCCACTCTCCAGACCACTCCCAACCTCTGTCTGCAACAGCGCTACAAACGCCTCTCGAGCGGGGTGCCGACCCGCGTTTTCATGCCAATAAAACAGGTTGTCGATACTTGTCAATTCTGGGAATTCATACCCTTGCCAACCGGCGCCCTGGTGGTATTGCTCATAGATCCCACGGGGCACCAGTGAGACGCCCGCACCAGCACTGACACAGCCGACGATGGCGCCATAGCTGGCGATGCTGACGATCGATTGCACCTGATCATGGCGCAACAGCCACTGCTCCAGCGCGAAACGGTACGGACAGCCTGGGGGCCACATGAAAATTGCTTTGCCTTGCAGATCCGCCGCCTTGCGTATCGGCCCATGGGACGGGGATGCGATGAGGATTAAATCTTCGCTGTACATCACTGCCCGCTTGAGCCCGGGGCGTTCAATGTTCACCGCCACGATCACCCCATCAAGGCGATGATGCTGAGTATCGTCCAGTAATTGAGCCCAGGTACCGGTGCTCAACTCCAGAGACACCTGCGGGTACAGCGCGTGGTACTTAGCGAGTAACCGTGGCAGCCGTCCCGTAGCACTGGACTCGATGGCGCCGATGCGCAGAGGGCCGCACGGTGCTCTGGTGGGCACTACCGCGTGTCGAGATTCTTCGGCCAGGTCCAGGATTTTCGTCGCGTAATCAAGAAACACCTCCCCAGCAGGGCTGATCCGCAATCCTCGACCGTCTCGAAAAAACAGGGGGGTGCCGAGCTCGCGCTCCAGAGATTTGAGGCGCGCAGTTATGTTGGATGGCACGCAATGCAATACCTGCGCAGCGCGCGCGATGCTCCCAATGTCGTAAACCGTCTTGAACATGCGCAACTGGGACAGTTCCATAGCTCACCCAAAGTGAATGGTTGACTCACTTTAAGTCACTTGTAGTGAACTTGCGTTTTTTTTGATACTTCCATGTGTCTCCCCCCCGAATCCCTTTTATGCCGCCCGATAAGCAGGAGTATTGAAATGGAGTTGGTTCTGCACAAAATACAGTCCCTCGCTGAAAGCGTGTTTACCCACAACGCCTTGAATAACGCGTTCTACCAACGGTGGATGGGAGACACACTCTCCCTCGGCGACGTTGAAGTGTTTGCCCGAAACTACCTGGCCCGTACCACACAGACCTCTCGTATGGTCGCGCTGTCATTTCTAGGTACTGACGACCTGCATGATCTGTATTCCGAGATGGGCCACGGCAACCCGGGAAAAGCACACCTCGTCCTGCTCGAAAGCTACCTGATCGACCTTCTCAGCCGCCTCGCCGGTCGGCCGTACAGCATGGACGAACTCATGGCTCTGCCTGTACTGCAGAGCACCCGTACGTTCAGCCGCGAACAGTTGAATCTGTACACCGGCGATGGATATAACAACAATCCTCGCCATGTTCTCGGTACTTTGCTGGCTCAGGAGTGGTTGGCCTATTCGATGCTTACCCGCCTGTACGAAGGGGCGCGTAATTACCAGCACCTCTACGCCAATAACGACGACTTTCATGAGCACTGCGAGTATTTCTACATCCACATCGGTGATGCGGAAAAAGAACACAAAATCCAGGCCGTGAAAGCTGTCACCCAGGAATGCACCACCGACCAGCATATAGAGGAGGTCAGCGCTTCGTTCAACCGCTTCCTGGTCATCACCGAGCAGTACTGGAACGGCATAGCCCATGCCATGCCCTGCGAGCAAAACCGTGTCGCGTCCAGGGTGACGACGTGACGAACACAAGACCTGACGTCAAAATCGCCTTGGCGGCGTTTTTCGTAATCCTTTGCTGGGCCTACTCCCCGATTGGTATCCACATCGGGCTACAAGCCTACGAGCCTGGTCATCTGGCGCTGATGCGATTTCTCATCGCCTCAACGTTCATGGCCGGGGTCGCATTGGTGATGCGTATTTCCCTGCCGCGCCTAAAAGACCTGCCGCTGCTGGTGGTACTGGGGCTCTTTGCCGTCAGCCTGCACCACATAGCCCTTAACTACGGCCAACGGGGCGTCAGCGCCGGAGCCGCCAGTGTACTGGCACAATCCACGCCGCTGTTCAGCACACTGCTAGCACATTATGTGTTCAAGGACCGGGTCAACGGCTGGCAATGGATCTGCGTGCTGTGTGGCCTGATCGGCACCGCTGTCGTAGTCACCGGTGATGAGGGGTTCGGCGAGATGGGTGCCCACGGGTTGCTGATCCTGCTGGCAGCATTGTCCTGGAGCGTGTATTTCGCACTGCAAAAACGCCATTCCCATCGCTACGACGGGCTGACGACAGTGTGTTACACCGTCTGGTCAGGTACCGCACTGCTGCTTATATACGTGCCAGGCTTGTGGAGCGAAGCGCAAAACGCTTCAGCTTCGGCCAACTTGGCGGTGCTCATCCTGGGTATCTTCCCCAGCGCCCTTGCATACCTGGCCTGGGCATACGTGCTGGCCCACAGCAATGTGAGCCGAGCTTCCATTTCGCTTTATCTGATACCGCCCACCGCCATGTTGATGGCCTCGGTGGTCTTGGCCGAACGCCCTTCGATCATGGTCATCATCGGAACGATCATCGTGCTGACGAGCGTACTCGCCCTCAATCTGGAACCATCGAAAGTCGTCGTTCCTGCCGAAAAAGTTTGAACAGAGGTCGTGACCACTATGGATAACGCAGCGAATCCGACTCTGACTTACGAACACCATGTGTTGATTTGCACCCACTTGCGTCCCGATGGTCGCCGCAGTTGCTCGGGCGCAGGCGCTCATGAACTGCTCAGCGCAGCCAAACGCAAGCTCGCCAAAATGAGCAAGCCGGGCATATTGCGCGCCAACGCAACGGGCTGCCTGGGCCGCTGCGACCACGGCCCGGTCATGGTGATCTACCCGGCGAACCTGTGGTTCTCATGCAGGACACCGCAACAGGTTGAACACATCCTCGATCAACACCTCTCCCGGCCCGATCAGTAATCGTGCCCCAAAAAACTTCAATGGGATTCCACGGCATGACTTGGACAGATGAAGATATGCGTATCGCTCAATGGATGTTGGCCGAATACCGTAAACAAGACTGTCTGCCGCAATCCCTCGCTGCACGGGAGATCCGTCTGATGTTCGGCGAAGCTCACGTGTACCGAAATCGTCACGGCAACTGGGCCGTGAACAAGCCGATTCTCGAATCCTTTAAAGCATTGACTGCCGAATACATAGTATGGAGCCGAGGCTTTCAACTGTGGAGGCCGAGAACGGCACAAGACCCGACGGACATACGCGTGAGCCGCTGACAAGGCGCCCGCTCCCACAGCGATGGGTGACCGATCCAAGATCGCCATCATTGGCAAGCCCTGCACCTGCAGGCTCAATGAAAATCCCGACTGTGCACGCTGACACCGTCCAGCAGCGCACTGAGGTCACTCAGGCGTCCGGCGATCAGGTGGCGGACTTCGCCGACTTTCTCCCAGCGCCCGTCGACCTTGAGCAGTTGCGAGCCCACCAGGGCTTTGCGCTGGCGTTCAGCGAGGTCGCGCCAGACCACCACGTTGATGTTGCCGAACTCGTCCTCCAGGGTCACGAAGGTCACGCCGCTGGCGGTGCCCGGGCGCTGGCGGCCGGTGACCAGGCCGGCGACGCTGACATTGCGTCCATGCTCGACATCCATCAGTTCCCGGGAGCTGCGGCAACGCCGGGCCCGCAACGCATCGCGCAATAACGCCAGTGGGTGCGGGCCGAGGGTGGTGCCAACGCTCTGGTAGTCAGCCCGCAGGTCTTCACTCACGGTAGGTTTTGGCAACACCACGCAAGGTTCCTCCTGGCTCGGCAAGCCGGCAAACAGCCCCAACTGTGTCTGCACCCCCGCCACTTCCCAGCGCGCGCGATGACGATCGCCGGCCAGAGGGCGCAAGGCGCCGGCGTCGGCCAGTTGCTCCTGGGCACGGGCATCGAGCCGGGCACGTTCGCCCAGGTCAGCGATGTCAATGAACGCCCCGCGCGTGCGGGCCACCTCGATACGCCGGGCGTCGTCCTCGCGAAACCCCTTGATCATCCGCAGCCCCAGGCGGATGGCCGGCTGCTCGCCGGCAATCGGTTCCAGGTTGCAATCCCAGTCACTGGCGGTCACGTCCACCGGGCGGATCTGCAAATGGTGCCGACGCGCGTCCTGAAGAATCTGGTCCGGGCTGTAGAACCCCATCGGCCAGCTGTTGATCAACGCACAGGCAAACGCCGCCGGCTCATGGCATTTCAACCAGCAACTGGCATAGGTCAGCAAGGCAAAACTGGCGGCGTGGGACTCGGGAAAACCGTAGCTGCCAAAGCCCTTGATCTGCTCGAAGATCTGCGCGGCAAACGCTTCTGAATAACCGTTTTTCAACATGCCTGCGCGCAGTCGCGCCTGGTGCGGCTCCAGCCCGCCGTGACGCTTCCAGGCGGCCATGGAGCGGCGCAACTGATCGGCCTCGCCGGGAGTGTAGTCGGCGGCCACGATGGCGATCTGCATGACCTGTTCCTGAAACAACGGCACGCCCAGGGTGCGCTTGAGGACGGCCTCCAGCGCGACGGAGGGATAGGTCTCGGGCTCTTCCTTGTTACGTCGCCGCAGGTACGGATGGACCATCCCGCCCTGAATCGGGCCGGGCCGGACGATGGCCACTTCGATCACCAGGTCATAGAAGGTGCGGGGTTTGAGCCGGGGCAGCATCGACATCTGCGCCCGGGACTCGATCTGGAAGACCCCGATGGTGTCGGCGCGGCTGATCATCTCGTAGGTGCACCGGTCTTCGGACGGGATGCTGGCCAGGCTCAATTCCAGCCCGCGATGGTGACGCAGCAGATCGAAGCAACGACGGATAGCACTGAGCATGCCCAGGGCCAGAATGTCGACCTTGAGCAGGCCGACCATGTCCAGGTCGTCCTTGTCCCACTGGATGATCGTGCGCTCGGCCATGGCGGCGTTTTCCACCGGCACCAGGCTGTCCAGCGGCTGCTCGGAAATCACGAACCCACCCGGATGCTGGGACAGGTGCCGGGGGAAGCCAATCAGCTGCCGGGTCAGGCTCAACACCCGGCGCAGCACCGGGCTGTCGGGGTCGAAGCCCCCTTCGCGCAGGCGCTCCAGGGGCGGCGCGTCGTCGCTCCAATGGCCGCAGCAATCGGCCAGGGCGTTGACCTGGTCCGGCGGCAAACCGAGGGCCTTGGCCACATCGCGTATGGCGCCGGCACCGTGGTAGGTGCTGACCACCGCGGTCAGCGCCGCCCGGCGCCGGCCGTAGCGCTGGAACACGTACTGCAAGACTTCTTCGCGGCGTTCGTGCTCGAAATCCACGTCGATGTCCGGTGGCTCATTGCGCTCTCTGGAGAGAAAACGTTCGAACAGCATGTTCATCCGGCTCGGATCGATTTCGGTGATCCCCAAGGCGTAACACACCGCCGAGTTGGCCGCCGAACCGCGCCCCTGGCACAGGATGCGTTGGCGACGGGCGAAGCTGACAATGTCCTCGACGGTGAGGAAGTAACTCTCGTAGCCGAGGTCGGCGATCAGTTCCAGCTCCTTGTCGACCAGCGCCACCACCGCGCGGTCCGGCCCTTGCGGCCAACGCCGGCACAGGCCCTGCTCGGTCAGCCGGCGCAGCCAGGTCGTCGGGGTCTGCCCTTGCGGCACCAGTTCCCGGGGATATTGATAACGCAGCTGGCCGAGATCAAAGGTGCAACGCCGGGCAATGACCAGGGTCTGCTCCAGCAGCGCGGACGGATACAGCGCGCCGAGCGCCTCCAGGCTGCGCAGGTGTCGCTCGCCATTGGGATGCAGGCGCTGCCCGGCTTCGGCCACCGGCACATGCAGGCGAATCGCCGTCATGGTGTCCTGCAACGCGCGGCGACCCCGGCTGTGCATGTGCACGTCGCCACTGGCCACGGCCGGAATCCGCAAGCGGCCCGCCAGGGCCTGCAAACCCGCCAGGCGCCGGGTGTCGTTCTGCCCGCAATGCAACTCGACCGCCAGCCACAGCCGCTCGCCGAACCGTTGTTGCAGCCAGGCGCCCTGCTCCGGCTCATCGAGCGTATCCGGCACCCACAACGCCAGCAGCCCGGGCATGGGCCTGTCGAAGTCTTCGCGCAGCACCCGGTACTGGCCTTTTTCGCTGCGCCGCCGCGCCTCGGTGATCAGCCGGCACAGGGCCTGATAGCCCTCGAGGTTTTCCACCAGCAACACCAGTTTCGGGCCATTTTCGACACGTATTTCACTGCCGATGATCAGCGGCAACGACTGCGCCCTGGCCGCTTGCCAGGCGCGAACAATGCCGGCCAGGGTGCACTCGTCGGTAATCGCCAGGGCCTGGTAGCCCTGCTGCCTGGCCCGCTCGAACAACTCGCGGGCGCTCGAGGCGCCGCGCTGGAAACTGAAATTCGACAGGCAGTGCAACTCGGCATAGTCGAACATCATGCAAACCAGCCTTGCAGCCACAGCGGCCCGGCTTCGCCCACCGTACGATAAGCCCAGGCCTGCTGGCCGGAACGGGTTTCGATCAGGTAGTAATCGCGGCGCACGTCGGCGCCATCCCACCAGCCGGACTCGATGCGCTCCGGCCCCATGAGGATGCGCGCCGCGCCTTCCTGCACCGGCAATGGCTCGGTCAACAACCAGCCGGGACGCTGCACATCAGGCAACACCGGGCTGGCCTGAGGCTGCGCGGTCGACTGCCAGGCGCACTCCGGTCGGTGATCGGCCGCAAACCCCAGGCCCTGCACCGCCTCGTCCCCCAACCTGGCACGCAGGCGCTCGCGTAGTTGCTCCCAGGGCAAGGATTGCTGCGGGCGTTCATCGAACAGCTCGCGGCGCTGGGGGACGAAGCCTGGCAGGTCCTGCGCCGACAAACGAAAAGCGCGCACCGGGGCCTCGACCTGCACCTGCTCCAGGCGCCCGCGGGCCAGTTCAAACAGCATCGCTGGATCCCGTTCGGCGCTCAGCAGCCCGACCTTGACCAGGGTGTCCGGCAGGCCGACGTGCTCCAGGTGCAGGTCAAAGCGCTGCACGCCGCTGTCCCGGCCACACAGGAACGCCGCAAGATCGCCGGTCAGGCGGCGTAGCGGGAACAGCAGGGCCTGATGGGAGTGCACATCGAAATTCAGCTCGATGCGCACATCGAAACGGTCCGGCGGCAAGTAAAACGCCAGGGCCAGCGGCCGCTCGCCCAGCAAGGTGTCCAGGTGCTTGAGTACCTGGGCCTCGAAGCGCCGGGCCAGGGTCTGGCGTGGCAGCGCCTGGACCTGGCTCAAGGTGCGCAGGCCCATGCGCGACAGTGCGGTGGCGACCGTTGGCGCAAGGCCGATGCGCTCGACCGGCATCTGCCCGAGCAGGGGCCGCAGGGTCGCCAGGTCCGGCACCGCCAGGCCGTTGTAGGCATTGGCCAGGATCCGTGCGGCCAGCGGATTGGGGGCCGCCACCAGGCGATGACGAAACCCCAGCGCCGTGAGCTCCGCACGCAACCGCGCCTCGAACTGCGGCCAGGGGCCAAACAGGCCCAGGCTCGACTCGATTTCGAACAGCACGGCGCGCGGGAAATGCACGCTGACCTGGGAACTGAAGCGGTAGGCCCAGGCCGCGAGAAACTGCTGCCAGTGTTCGACCTCGGCCAGGTCATAGTCCACGCTGGCAAAGGCCTTGCTCAGCGCCTGGGCGGCGGTCATCGACTGGCCCGGGCGCAACCCCAGCGCCCGCGCCGACTCATTGACCGCCTGCAACACGCGGCGCTGGGCCGGACCGCTCAGCAGCGCCAGCGGTGCGTCAGGGTCGCTGCGCTGACGCAATACCGCGTCCAGCGCCAGTTGCGGGAACAGGATACAGACCCAGCGCATGCCAACCTCACTGCCCCATGGCAAAGGCAATCGGCGCGGTACGGGCCAGCCCGCCCCGGCACTTGAGCACCCTTAACTGCGCAGGTCGCGAATCGATGGCAATGCGCAGGGCGGCCGGCGAAGGGTTGAGCGCGTCCTTGAGCGAGCGGTAGGCGAACGCCAGGCTCTGCCCGGTTTCGGCGGCCACCTGCAAACGACGCAAGGCGCGGTCATCGGCCTGTTTCGGCCAACACAGCACCGCGGCGCAACTGCCCGAGCGCAAGCATTGCTCCGCCGCCCACAGTGCCTCGCGGTCACTGGCCTGGATGATCGACAACTGCCGCAGGTCCACCCCGGCACTCAGCCACGCCTGGGGATACGGCACATACGGCGGCGCCACCAGCACCACCCGCTCACCGGCAGTGGTCAGCCGCGCCAGGGCCGGCCAGACCAGTTGCAATTCACCGACGCCCTGCCCGGCAATGAGAATTTCGCTCAGCGCCGCTTCCGGCCAGCCCCCCGTGGGCAATGCCGCATCCAGGGCCGCATGCCCGGTGGGTTGCGGACTGCCACTGGGAGCCGCCGGCCGGCCTTTCCAGACCTGACCGCCATTGAACAGCGTGTCCAGCGCAACCACGGCGCCCATCACCCTTGCCTCACCAGGCCGCAGAACACCCCTTCAATCGCCAGGTCCTGATCGGCGTTGACCACGATGGGGCTGTAGGCCGGATTGCGCGGCAGCAAGCGCACATGGTCCCCGGCCCGCTCAAAACGCTTGATGGTGACCTCGCCTTCCAGGCGTGCGACGACGATCTGGCCGTTCTGTACGTCGACACTGCGGCGTACGCCCACCAGGTCACCGTCGAGGATGCCATCGCCAATCATCGAGTCACCCTGAACCCGCAAAAGGTAGTCGGGTGTGCGCGAGAACATCGACGGATCCAGCCAGAGGCGGCTGTGCACCTCGGCGTCGACGCCCATCGGCGCGCCGGCGGCCACCCGCCCGAGGACCGGGATGTCCAGCAACTCGGGACGACGGGGTTGATTGAGCAGGCGAATACCCCGGGCCTGATGCGGGTTGACCTCGATAAAGCCGGCCTCGGTCAGCGCCAGCACATGCTTGCGCGCCACGCTGCGCGAGGCAAAGCCAAAGGCCTCGCTGATTTCAGCGAGGCTCGGAGGCTGGCCCTGTTGCGCGATACGGTCGCTAATGAAGGTCAGGATGGCGGCACGGCGGGGAGTTAAAGTGGTCATGGAGTACATTTGTACTCCTCTCGGATTTTTCTGACAAGGACTTGCTCGCGATGAACGCAAGAGCGGCGCGTTTATCCGACAAAATGGATGAGCACACTCACCCCGGTGGTGGACCCACAAGGGGTGGATGCTGCGTGAGTCTGTGTGTGCCGCCTGGACAGGCGGCGCCGGGTCAGAGGCTGTCGCGCTTGAGGATGCGGTCCATCACCCAGTCGGTTTTCAACGCCTGGTCCGCGGTCGCTGGGTGCTGCGATTGGCCGCGAATGTGTGCATTCATGCCGAGCACGTGATGCCACTGGATGTGTTCGTGGTGGGCAATGTGCAGGCTCTGGGGGTGTTCACCGTGCAATTGCACCGGGTGCTCATCAAACACCGAGAAGCTGATGCGACCCAGGCTGCCGATCAGCTCGACACGGTCTTCACGACGATCGGCGACGAAGTTCCAGCAACCCATGCCGGTGGCGCCCGAAGCAAAGCGCCAGCTGGCGGTCACGGCATCCTCGGCGGCGTACAACCCGGCCTGCCGCGCGGTGAACCCGGCGACCTCGACAATGTCGCCCAGCAGGTACTGGAACAGGTCAAGGCCGTGGCTGGCCAGGTCGACGAAATAACCGCCACCGGCAATCCGCGGGTCGGTGCGCCAGTTGGCGCTGCCATCCCGATCCGCTGGCGAAGGCGCCTTGGTCAGGGTCCAGGTCAGGTGCCGGACCTCGCCAATGCGTCCGTCCTGCAACCATTGACGCACCTGCTGAAAACGCGGCAACGAACGCCGGTAGTAGGACACGAACAGGTGCAGGCCCGCGTCGGCAAAGGCCTGTTGCATCGCCTGGCTTTGCCGGAAGTGCAACCCCATGGGCTTTTCGACACAGCAATGCTTGCCGGCCGCCGCCACCATGAGGCTATAGGCGTGGTGGCTGTCAGGGGGCGTGGCGATATACACCGCGTCCACCTCGGGGTCGGCAATCAGTGCCCGAGCGTCGGTGTACACCCGCTCGATGCCATGGCGCGCGGCATAATCCCGGACCGCGTCATGCCGGCGCCCCATCACCGCCACCAGTGCCGACCCCGGCGCCTTGTAGAACGCCGGGCCACTCTTGCGCTCGGCGACGCTGCCGCAGCCGATCATTGCCCAGCGCACCACGCTCATCCGCCTCTCCCTGCCCCGGTGCCCAGCGCTTAACCGATGTTCAGGGCGCGCAAGTCCAGATGCCCGTCCTTGAGCGGCGGGCACCAGTAGTAGCCGCCGGTGATCGGCCGGCTGATGCGGTACAGGGCGTCCGTGATGCCGTCTTCCAGGCCACTCATGCGGCGCAACTGGGCTTCGAAGGCGTTGAAGGAATGACCGAAGGCCAGGAACATCAGGCCCGCTCGATCACCTTCGATCCACGGCATCGAACGGCGCACGATGAAGGCCTCGGGGCTGAAGCTTTCCTGAGCGGTGCGTTTGACGTGGGCACAAACCGGCGCGTCGTCGAGCTCTTCGTTGTCGCTCTTGCGACGACCCATGATGTTGTCCTGCTCATGGGACGCCAGCCCATGGAAGCCGCTCAGGTCATGCTGCCACTGCTGGATCGCGGCAAAGCTGCCACCGACCATGCCGTCGTCGCCCTCGGCTACCAGCGCGGCGGCAACGGCCGCTTCGTCATGGGGGTTTTCAGTGCCGTCTTCGTAGCCGGTCAGGTCGTGGCCGTCCATGTGGCGGAATGCTTCGTTCATCTGCACCAGGCGCAGCGCCGGAGCCAGCGCCGCTTCGAACGCGTGGCTGCGGTTGAGCAGTTCGCCACGGTCTTCACCGTGCAACCAGAGCCACAGCGCGTGCTGGGTCGAAGGGTTATCAACGCCCACACCGATCATCGCCGGAAATGGCCGCAGCCCTGCCACTTTCGCCCCCAGGGCATTGACCAGCGACTTGCCAAAACCGACCACCGCCGACGTGCCGTCCACCTGTTGCATCAGTTTCTCGAGTACCGCCGGCAGAGCCTCGACGGATTCGAGTGCAAAAAACAGATGA
Source organism: Pseudomonas sp. FW300-N1A1 (assembly GCF_058789115.1). Classification (NCBI taxonomy): domain Bacteria; kingdom Pseudomonadati; phylum Pseudomonadota; class Gammaproteobacteria; order Pseudomonadales; family Pseudomonadaceae; genus Pseudomonas; species Pseudomonas sp. FW300-N1A1. The sequence goes on from NZ_JBYTBK010000041.1 coordinate 41,435, forward strand.
CGTGCCTGAGACGGAACAGGGGTGGCAAGAATGCCCGGCTGGTAGTAAGTCATGAGAACTCCTCTGGAAAGCTGCGCAGTTTACCCGGCACACCCGGGTTTGTGTCGGTTGAACGGTATAACAGCGGTGCACAGGCGAACTGTGCTGTTGCCGGACTCTACCCCTGGAAAACCACAGCACAGGGTTTACGAGCGCACCGAGTCGATGAGCGGTGGTGCTCTTCGAAAAAATAAATTTCACCGGCCTCGGTGAAATGAATCACTTATGGCTCAACAAGATAGCTGTCATTTTTTAGCCATTGGCCACTATCGATGGGCGATCGGGGGCGTTTTCCGTCGCTAGCGCGGGTCACCGGATGAATTCCTTTGCTAACATCCTGTAACAACACACAAGGAGGTGGCAGTTGGTTATCACCGCCTTCCCTTTATCGACATCCGCATCCTCTCGGGAGGGCATGGGCATGGTCGTGCAGGAACTGCTCCAGAAAAGCCAGACGAAAATTCGCCAGAACGGCTTGTTCAACACCCTGCTCCAGATGCTGTTGAAACTGATCAACACCTTCACCCTGTTCAAGATCCTGCGCGGTTTGACCCTGCAAAAAGTCGACCCCAGGTTCCTCGACTACCCGCCACACTTCACGCCGATGTTTCTCAGCGAACAGCTGCTCCGCCACTACGCCCTCGATCCCGTGAACGAGCTGCCCGGACACTTCATCGATCAAGCCATGGCCAGGGGCGACCAGTGTTTTGGCATCTTCGATGGAGAGAGACTGGCCTCCTACGGCTGGTACTCGCGACAACCTACGCCTATCGACCCACCGGAACTGCTCCTGCATTTCAGCTCGTCCTTCGTGTACATGTACAAGGGCTTTACCCATCACGACTATCGCGGCCAGCGCCTGCACGCGATCGGCATGAACCTTGCGCTCAAGCACTACCTGGAGCAAGGGTATCAAGGGCTGGTCTCGTACGTTGAGTCAGGCAACTTCGACTCGTTGAAGTCCTGCTACCGCCTGGGCTACCTGAACATTGGCTCGATCTATCTGTTCCGGTTGTTCGGCCGCTACCGAAGCGTCGCCAGCCGGGACTGTGAACCCTACCAACTGGGTTTGAAGCCCCTCGCCTGAACCCTTGGTTCGCCAACCCCGGCCCCCTTCGAGGTGCCGGGGATCACTCGTTGCAATGGCTCTCGCCCCGATACGCACTCGGGCTCTGCCCGGTCCAGCGCCGGAAGGCTCGGCGAAAGCTGCGCACGTCGCTGTAACCGACTTCCTCGGTGATACGCTCGATGGACATCTCGGGGTTGGCCAGCAGGCTCATGGTCCGCGCCTGGCGCACTTGCTCGAGCAAGGCTTCAAAGGTCAGGGCGTGCTCGGTCAGACGACGGCGCAAGGTACGGCCGCTCATGTTCAGGTCGCCGGCAATTTTCTCGAGATGGCTGCCCTGGGCCAGGTCGCGCGCAATGGCCCGCTCCACAGCCTGGATCAGGTCGATTTTCTGATGAACCTGGGCGCCCTCCAGCTCCAGCAGCGTGACCGCCTGGCGCAACGCCAGCGAGTGGTGATTGGGCAACCGCACATCGAGCCAGCGGGCCTCCAGCACCAGGCGGTTGTGCAGGCAGCCAAAGCGCACGTCAGGTCCCACCAGGCGGTGATACTCGGCCACGTACTCAGGGGCCGCGTGCATGAACTCCACCCGTACACAGTCGAAATCGCCGCCGACCAATGCACGGCCGTACACCAGCAGGCTGGCAAAAAATTCTTCGACGGCGAACCTCTGCACATCGGCAAACGGCAGGCGACATTCCGCGTCGACAAACACCTGGCCGGCCACCTCCCGGACACTGGACACCACAATCCCGCCCGAGGTGTGCTGATGACGCATGCCCAGTTCGAACGCATCGCGCAGGGTCTTGCACAACGACAGCACATGCCCCAGCAACCCCAGGGTACCCAACACATTCTGGCTGCCTACCCAGAGCCCAAGGCCCTGATTGGGAATCACCCTGAGCGCGCGCTGAATCATCGCCACGGCCTGACGATAGGAAATGCGCTGCGCGGGATCCTGCAGGTCATCGAGGCTGAAACCCAGGCCGCGGCACAGGCTCTGGGGGTCGATCCCTTTTTCCCCCGCCACCTCGGCCAGGGTCTGCAGCAAGAAAGGTGAAACCAGCGCCAGTTCGTAGTGGGGATCGATGACTTTGATTGGCATGGACGATAGGTTCCGGATCAGGTTCAGTTCTTATTTTTGTAACCGATTATGTCGCAGAACGTTAGCACGCTTGGCCGCGTCACTGCCAACCCGATGCGCGTGGCATCGATCACGGCCAACCCCAGGGTCTGTTGACGTTTGGTGGCGGCCGCTACGGATGCCCGCTTGGTGCAGGGCAAGGCGCGAGGAACGCGGTTTGGTTGTTCCAAATAAGTTCCGAGCAACGCAGC
>NZ_JBYTBK010000042.1:0-41821 GCF_058789115.1 Pseudomonas sp. FW300-N1A1
CAGATGATCAATGTGTCGTATTAAAAAGTGTCCACCATGTCCCCGAACAGGTGTAAACCATGTCCCCGGTCCAAACACGCCCCTTGTGGCGAGGGAGCTTGCTCCCGCTGGGTTGCGTAGCAACCCCAAGACCGGCAACCCTGTGTTATCAGACAAACACTTGTGCCGGCTTGCGACCGCTTCGCCTGAGCGCGGACCGGCCGGCGGGAGCAAGCTCCCTCGCCACACACAAGCGTAATGGACCTAGTAACCCCGCGCGAAATCCACTTCCCCGCGCAGCGCTTCACCCGCCTGATACGCCCGCAGATTCTCGACGAACAGTTGCACCATCATCGACGGTGACGTCGGCGCCGAACTGTGGCCGGTCAGCAAAAGCCCCCAGGCGGTCCAGAACGGGTGACGCTGCGGCAGCGGCTCCTGACGGCAGACGTCGATCACCGCGCCCGCCAGATGCCCTTCTTTCAAGGCTTCCACCAGATCCGCATCGACCACCGCCACACCGCGTCCGACGTTGATGAACAAACCGGTCGACTTGAACTGCTTGAACAGCGCGGCGTCATACAGGTCGTGGGTGTTCGGGGTGTTCGGCAACAGGTTGACCACGTAGTCGACTTCACCCACCAGGCGCCCCAGGTCTTCCAGCCCCACCACTTCGATGAACGGTGCCTGCTCGCGCGGGGTACTGGCGATACCGTACAGCTTGACGCCGAACGGCAGCAGGAACTGCGCCACGCTCTGGCCGATGTCCCCGGTCCCGACAATCAGCACCTTGCGCCCGGCCAGGCTTTGGCCCAGGCGGTTATCCCACTTGCGCTCGACCTGGCTGACCAGCCGCGCCAGCACTTCACGCTCGTGGCCGAGCATGTAGGTCAGTACGTATTCGGCCATGACCTGGCCGAAAATGCCCACGGCACGGGTCAGCCGGTAGTGACGTGGCAAGCCCTCCGCCAGCAGCGGCGTGATCCCGGCCCAGGTCGACTGCAGCCACTGTGGCTGGTGGCCTTGGCGCAACAGGGTCGCCAATAGGTCCGGTTGACCGAGCCACACCGGGCAGTCGGCCGCCAGGCTGGCCAGCTCGGCAGAGTCGCCGCTGGTCAGTACCTGCAGCTCGGGAGCCGCCTCGCGCAGCAGTTGGGCATACACAGCGTGGTCGTGTTCAGCAATCAGAACGCGCATGGTTCAAACCTTCAAAAACAGTGCACAGGGCCACCGAGGGCGTACAGCACCCTCGGCGGCCCTTGCCAGAAAAATCAATTCCCTTGTTGCCAGAGGCCCTGGACAGAGCCTCTACAGCGGCCGGTCACATCGGATCGTTGCGTCGCAGCAACTCTTCGGGCAAGTGCTCGATGTACTCGTCTTCGGCCGGTGGCATTTGCAGGTGGTAGCCCTGCGTGTCGAGGTTTTCCAGGACCTGCGTGATGTCTTCGCGCGAGAGCTTGCGCTCCGGGCTCAGTACCAGGTCAAAGGCGTGGATCGCCTTGCCGAAGGCCGCCATCAGCACGTCCGGCACACGCTCCAGTGCATCGCTCTTGAGCACGTAGAGGTACATTTCGTTTTTCTTGGAGCTGCGGTAGATGGAACAAATACGTTTCAAGGCTGTTCTCCGGCAGTGGCCAGGCTGTCGAGCAAGGCCTGGCCCATCAACTCGCGGCGCCAGCCACGCAGCGAGTCAGGCAATTGGTAAGGACCGTTCGGGAAGCCGCTCTTGAGCAGCGCTTCCATGGTTTTCTTGCGCAGCATCAGTTCAGGGGCGATGTTCAACCGCTGCGCCTCTGCCTGACCGAGCGCCCGCAGGCGCTTGACCAGCGCAGCGGCTTCGACCGGCAATGGCTCCGGCACGGCTGGCGGCCATTGCTCAGGCGGGACGCTGCCCGCCTGCTTGATCAGGTCCAGCAGAAACTCACCGTCCTGACGCACGGTGCGCGGGTGCATGTCTTCAATTTTAGCCAGTGCCGCGAGGTTGTCCGGCTGGGTACGGGCCAGCGGCCACAACGAATGCTCGCGCACGATACGGTTACGCGGCAAGTCGCGGGCACGGGCTTCACGCTCGCGCCAGGCGCAGAGTTCGCGCAGGACCGCGAGTTGCGCGCGCGACAGTTTCCAGGCCAGCTTGGCCTCGCGGTACACCTCATACGGGTCGACTTCGCGGCGCAGGTTGGCCACCAGCTCCGCGCCATCTTCCAGCACCCAGGCGTACTTGTCGTCCGCCAGCTTGGCGCGCAAATGGACGAACACCTCGGCCAGATGTACGGCATCTTCGGCGGCATAGCTGATCTGGGTCTCCGAGAGCGGGCGTTGCAGCCAGTCCGAACGGGTTTCGCCCTTGGGCAGGTCGATGCCAAGCACCTCCGACACCAGGCGCGAGTAGCCCATGGAGAATCCCAGGTTCAGGTAGGCGGCTGCCAGCTGGGTATCGAACAGGGGCTCTGGCAGGCTGCCAGTCAAGCGCAGCAGGACTTCGAGGTCTTCGCTGCAGGCATGCACCACCTTGACCACGGCCGGGTTTTCCAGCAATGCGGCCAGAGGCTGCCAATTGTCGATGGTCAAAGGGTCAATCAGGTAGGCGCGCTCGCCATCACCGATCTGCAGCAGGCCCGCAATCGGATAAAAGGTGTCGACCCGCATGAATTCAGTGTCGAGGGCGACGAACGGCAACTGCTGCCATTGGGCGCAAAACTGACCGAGGCTATCGTTGTCGCGAATCCAGTGAATATCGATGGCCACACGGCTCTCCCTTGAAGAATGGCGCGCAGTATATATCGCCGTCGGCAGTTTCCGCGCCTCCACTGATGCAAGAGCATGAGCGAAATCACTCACCGTGGCGCAAGCGCCGTTCGACGGGTCAGTCCTGGCCGGTTTTGCGCAGCACGTAAATCCGCGATGCGGCAAAGCCTGCCAGCCAGTCCCGATGCATGACGATCTCGAAGCCGGCGGCCTTGAACTCGGCCTCGACCGTGCTTTTCCTGACCCCGGGACGCGCCGGCACCAGTGAAAGCGTAGCCTGGGCCTGATCGCGTCCCGGCATGAAACAACTATCGAGGCGTACCGAAACAATCACCGTGTCACGACTGACCCGCTGGCACTCTTGCAGCAGGGCCATGCGGTGTTCGGCGTGGTCCAGGTACTTGAACAGTGTCGAGCAGACAATACAGTCCACGGCATTGGCGGTCAGACCGATGTTGAACGCCGAACTCTGGAAGGTCCTGATACGCTCAAGCACGCTCGCCGGGTGGTGGGTACGGGCATGATTGAGCATGTCCTGCGACTGATCGGCCGCCAGGATCACCCGATTGGCATGCTCGCCCAGAACCGGCCAGAAGCGCCCGGCGCCACACGCCAGATCGAGGATCAACCCCGGCTCCCCTGCCGCTTTCAGTGCGCTGCGAAGCAGGTGCCCAGTGCGCCAGTGCGACAACCGCTGGCTCAACCCGGGCGGTTGCGGTGCTACGCACGCACAGGCGTGCACCTGGCGGTAACGCCCGGCGATTTCACGCTCGAGGGAGGATGGGGGTTGCACTGACATGACAGGCGACTCTCGTTGGCTAGTGGTGCAAACCCGCCTGATGGCGGCTGTATGAAAAAAGCGGCAGCCCACTCAATCCCTGGCTGATACACCATCGATCACCGCGCCCCGGCAACCGGCGAACATATCCAGGCCGGCGTTGTAGACCCGGGTGTCGACTTCCAGCAGACCCAGTATCGAGTGGAACAGGTTGTCCTGGCTCAGGGGTTTGTCCCGGCTCAGTTGCAGGCAATGGGTGTCGACCGAGAACGACTTCTGATAGCTGTCGGAGAACCAGGCAAGCATGGCGACATGCTTCTGTTGATCGGGGGCCAGCATGTACGGCGTACCGTGCAGGAACAGGTTGTACTCGCCCAGCGACTCGCCATGGTCCGACAGATAGAGCATCGCGGTATCGACCTTGTCCTGATTGCTGCGCAACAGGTCAATCAGGGTCGAGAGCACATAGTCGGTATAGACCAGCGTGTTGTCGTAACCATTAACGATACTTTCGCGGCTGCAATTGTTCAGGGCATTGCTTTCACACACAGGGGTGAAGTGTTCGTATTCCTTGGGATAGCGTTTGAAGTATTCGGGGCCGTGGCTGCCCATCTGGTGCAGCACCAGCACAGTGTCCTTGTCCAGGGTGTCGATGAAATGCTGGAAGCCTTGCAGGAGGATTTCATCGCGACACTCATTGTTGGCGCACAACACCGGGTCCTTGAGATTACTGACATCGTCCACGGTGACCCGGTCGCAGGTCCCTTTGCAGCCTGACTGATTATCACGCCAGATCACGTCCAGCCCGGCATGCTTGAGCACGTCCAGCAAACCTTCTTCATTCTTCGCCTTGCTGGCGTCGTAGTCCTTGCGCCCCATGTTGGAAAACATGCAGGGCACCGAAACCGCTGTTTCCGTACCGCAGGAGTGCACATCGGTAAAGGCGATCAACCCGGCCTCATGAGCCAGTTTCGGTGTGGTATTGCGCTCATAGCCCAAGACACCGAAGTTCTCTGCGCGAGCACTTTCCCCGACCACCAGCACCGTCAAGGACTTGCGCGCATGGCGGCCCCAGGCCGGATCACGCTGGGCGTCTTCACCCAGTTTGGCGAAGGGCTGATGGGCGGACTTCACCTGTTCACGCAAGTAACCCATGGAGGCGCCGATGTAATTGCTCGGCACCAGCATCAAACGCAGTTCGTGGTGATTACGAAACAATGAAGACAGGCCCTGATAATTAACCAGTGCCACGCCGCCAATAACAGCAGCCGATGCCACGCCCACTAAAACTTTACCGAATAACTCACGGTGCCAGCGACGATAACTAATCGGGGTTTTCCACAACAGCCAGGATGGCAACACACCTAACAGCAGGTTATACCCCAGCAACTTCAGCGACAGCAGGTCACGCACTTCCGTGGCATTGGTCTCGGCCAAGTTGCGCAACATGCCAGCGTCCATCAGCACACCGTACTGGCTCATGAAATACGCCACACTGGCACTGACCATGAACATCAGCATCAACAGGGGTTTGAACACCGGCCGAAAGGCCAGCAGGGTCAGGACTATGTTGAACCCGCAGAGGATCATCACACCAAATGCCACACGCATGCCGATGCCCTGGGCATCGTTTGCAGTAATCTGGAACAGGTGTTGCCAGAGTACGGAGTTGAAGCCGGCCAAAAAAAACGCGCTGGCAATCAACGTCACCCATTCGGGGCGCACGGCTTTGACTTTAAACATGAGAGGTCTGTTGATTCCTGAAGTAAGTGCCGCCAGGAAAGAACGAACTATTCGTTCCTCACGACAGCACAAACTTTAAGCAGCCTCCTATCAATTTTTCGTGAAAAAGAAGCCAACAAATAGTTGGCCCATGGCTTTTTCAAAATAGTGACCGTTATTCAACCCCTCTCACGCCTGGTGCAAGTACCAGCGCCAGTCCTGCTCACCGACTTCGCCCATGAACTGACGGTACTCGGCGCGTTTCACCGCCAGGTAAACCCCAAGGAACTCACTGCCAAACGCGTCACGCGCCCAGGCTGAACCTTCCAGTGCACGCAGGGTGGTCAGCCAGTCCGTGGGCAGCAACTCCTTGGCCTGGGCATAACCATTGCCTTCGACCGGTGCGCCAGGGTCACGTTGCTCGCGAATGCCACGATGAATGCCGGCCAGAATGGCGGCCGCGGCCAGATAGGGGTTGGCGTCCGCACCACAGATGCGGTGTTCGATATGCCGGGAGAATGCCGGCCCACCCGGTACTCGCAGGCTCACGGTACGGTTATCCACACCCCAGGTGGCGGCGAGCGGCGCATAACTGTTGGTCTGGAAGCGCCGATAGGAGTTGGCGTTGGGGCAGAACATCAGCAAGGTGTCGAGCAAGGTGCTGAGCATGCCACCCACCGCCTGCTTGAGCAGCGGCGTACCGTCCGGCGCGTCGCTGGCGAACAGATTGTTGCCGTCCTTGTCGGCAAGGCTGACGTGCATGTGCATGCCGGTGCCGGCCAGGTCGTCAAAGGGCTTGGCCATGAAGCACGCGGCCATGCCGTGCTTGTGCGCCACGCCCTTGACCAGGCGCTTGTAGCGCACCGCCTCGTCCATGGCTTGCAGGGCATCGTCACGGTGCTCAAGGGTGATTTCCACCTGCCCCGGGGCATACTCGGAAATCGCTGTGCGCGCTGGAATGCCCTGGAGTTTACAGGCCGCATAGAGATCGGCGAGGAAGGGTTCGATCTGTTCCAGTTCACGCAAACCGTAGACCTGGGTCGAGCGCGGCCGTCCACCGTCGACGTCCCGCGCCGGTTGCGGGCGACCGTGGCTGTCGCGCTGCTGGTCGAGCAGGTAGAACTCCAGCTCCGCCGCCATCACCGGGTAATAGCCGTCGGCCTTGAGCCCGTCGATCACCTTGCTCAACAAATGCCGAGGGTCGGCCACGGTGGCGGGCATCCCCTCCTGCGGGTGCATGCTGACCTGCACCGCCGCTGTCGGAATCTGTCGCCACGGCATGCGCTGCAGGCTACCGCTGAGGGGATAGGCGCGGCAGTCGATGTCGCCGACTTCCCAGACCAGCCCGGAGTTTTCCACGTCCTCGCCATTGATGGTCAGCCCGAGAATGGTGCTCGGCAACGGCCGACCGCTTTCGTAGACCGCCAACAACTCATCGCGGTGCAACAGCTTGCCCCGTGGCACGCCGTTGTTGTCGAGGATGAACAACTCGAACATCTCGATATCCGGATTGTGCTCAAGAAAGGTCCGGGCTTCTTGCAGGTTGGCAAAGGGGGTCGTGGCTGAACTCATGAGGGCTCTCGTATTTCCGCGTCAGGCAAGCGCAGGGGCGCTGCCGAGTGTATCCATCGCCATAGGCGTGGATCTGTCTGAAAAATCAGCAGGGGATGCGCGAATCCGGTGGGCGCGCATGGCGACAGTGCCACAGCGCCCAAAAGGCCAGTTCAGAGGGAAGTGCAGACAAGTTCAGTGCGGTGGCGGACATGGATCGACACGGATGCTGTCGGCCTGACGCGGGAGCGCCGGGCGAAGCCTCGGGGTGGGTGTCGACTGAACAACCGTGCATAACGTAAACCGCGGAACACAGAGGCTGAGCAGCGTCACACGGGGCGATAAGTCGTTAAATCCAGACTTGAAGAACCTTGGTTGCAGATCGGCTAAACATTCGCCGCCTTCACCACGTGCTCGACAAACGCCCGGCACGCGGCGCTGCGATAGGCCCACTTGCGACTGGGCAGCGCCATGGGGTACGGGGGAAAGACCAACGGTCGCAGGCCTGCGCCAGTTAAAAACCGGTACCCATGTGCTTGAACTGATGGGTTACCTCTGTGGATGAGCCCTACCGATCGGTGTACATCTGCAATGAATGCGCTCGACCGTTATTTAATTTCTAGATCCGCCCCGGGACTTTCTGATTTGCCGACACCGACACCCCACCGCCTAATACCTGCCTTGCTCTTCAAGGTCTGGTCATGGAAAACGTCCGCACTACCCCTCGCACCGCCCTCTGGCTAATGATCGCCGTGATTTTCGTCGCACTGAACCTGCGCCCGTCAATGGCCGCCGTCGGCCCGCTACTGTCAGGCATTCGCAGTGATATCGCGCTGAGTTTCAGCCTCGCTTCGCTCCTGACCATGCTGCCGGTGATGGCCATGGGACTGGCGATGCTCTTCGGCACGAACATCAGCCAACGCTTCGGCGAACATCGCACCGTGGTGATGTCACTGCTGATCATCGGCCTGGCCACCGCCGCGCGCCTGTTCCTCGACTCGGCAGCCGAACTGATCCTCAGCGCGGTGCTCGCCGGTGTCGGCATTGCGCTGATCCAGGCCTTGATGCCGGCCCTGATCAAATCCCGCTTCAGCAATAACGTCTCGCTGTTCATGGGGCTTTACGTCACCTCGATCATGGGCGGTGCGGCGATCGCTGCGTCGTTTGCCCCCCTGGTGATGACCCGCACTGGCAGTTGGCGCATGGGCCTGGCGATCTGGGCGGCGTTGGCGCTGTTGGCATTGCTGTTCTGGTGCGCACAACGCTCGGCAATCAGCACCCGGACCGTCAGCATCCCGCGCCAGGCATCGTTCGTCGGCAATTCCCGCGCCTGGCTGCTGGCGATCTTCTTTGGTCTGGGTACGGCGTCCTACACCTGCGTACTGGCTTGGCTGGCGCCGTACTACGTCGAGAAAGGCTGGAGCGAACACAGTGCCGGCCTGTTGCTGGGCTTCTTGACGGCGATGGAAGTCCTGTCTGGCTTGCTGGCCCCTGCCCTGGCCAACCGCAGCCGCGATAAACGCCTGGTGCTGGTGGTGTTGCTGGGGTTGACCACGGCCGGCTTCTGCGGCCTGGTCCTCAGCCCGCAGCACCTGAGCCCGCAGCACCTGAGCCTGCTGTGGCCATGCCTGTTGGGGCTGGGCATCGGCGGCCTGTTTCCCATGAGCCTGATCGTATCCCTCGATCACCTGGACAACCCGCAGCGCGCCGGTGGCCTGACCGCCTTCGTGCAAGGCATCGGCTACCTGATCGCCGGGGTCTCGCCCTTGCTTGCCGGGGTGATCCGCGACCAACTGGGCAGTTTCGAATGGGCCTGGTGGTCCCTGGCCGCCGTGATGGTGCTGATGATGCTGATAGTGTTGCGCTTTGATCCACGGCACTACGCCGACCGCATGGATGGATCGGGAGCCCGTCGATGAAACCCGCCAGCTTTACCTCCGCCAACGTTGGCATGTTGCTGTGGGCCATGTTGATTGCCGCGTCGTTTTTCGCCGCGGCACAAGTCAGCCACGCCATCGACCCGATCCTGCTGACCGCATTACGCCTGCTGTTTTCGGCACTGGCGTTTTTACCGATGCTGCTGCTCGGCCGCCGCACCACTGTCACTGGCAAGGGACTGCTCAGCCATGCCTGGCTCGGCTTGTTGCTGGCGGTGTACTTCGGCTCGTTGTTTGAAGCCTTGCGCCACACCTCGGCCGTCAACACCGGCACCCTGTTCACCTTGGTGCCATTGATGACCCTGATATTCGAAGCCTTCCTGAGCCCGGGCAATAGCACCGGACGCCGCTTGCTGCCGATGCTGATTGCAGCGGCCGGTGCCTTGCTGCTGATCCTCAAGGGCGCTGGTCCCGGCGAGTGGCCCTCGCTGTACGCAGTATCGGTCTATGCCGTCGGCTGCCTGGCGATGGCGCTGTACTCGCCCCTCAGTCAACGCTTGAAAGCCAACAGCCTGAAAGACTGCGGCCCGGTGGCCATGACATTCTGGAACATGCTCTTTGGTTCGCTGTTTCTGTTCGCGCTTTGCCTGCTCAGTGGCGGCTGGCGAACCGGGGCGTTGTTGTCGGCCGGCGATCTGCTGTGGCTGGTCTACCTGGCCTTGTTCGCCACGCTGGCGACCTTCTGGTTGCTGCACCGGGCAATCGGGGTGATCGCAGCGTCCACGGTAATTTCCTACATCTACCTCAGCACGCTATTGCTGACCGCGTTCCACTGGTTCTGGCTCGGGCAACCACCCTTGCTGCCGGAAATCCTCGGGGTCCTGCTGGTGGCCATCGGCATGTTGGCGCTGGTGCTGTCCAGCCGCCGTGCAGTCCCGGCTACCGCCGGACTGTGACGGACGTCGTGTTGTTTACAGTTTCTGTCCCACGCCTGTCAGTGAATTGTCCTACAAGCCATTCTCCTGGGACCATCGTTCCGTTAGCATCGCTCGCACACGTTTGCGCAGGTCCTGCGCAACGAGCAGAACGAGATGGTACGGATGCTGAACAGTAACTCGCTTAGAAAGCTCGACATGCAGGACCTGATGGTGTTCATCGCCGTGCATGAACAGCGCAATGTCACCGGGGTATCCGACTCACTCTGTGTCAGCCAATCCACGGTGAGCTATTGCCTGAAGAAACTGCGCACCAGTTTCGAGGATGAATTGTTCATCAATACCCGCACCGGCATGCGGGCAACCTACAAGGCCAGCAGCATGTACCCCCATGTGCTGAAGATCCTCGAAAGCATCAACCTGTGCCATGCCGGGGTCCAGGCCTTCGACCCGACCCGACAGGCCGTGACCTTCAACATCTGTGCGCCGGAGTACTTCGAGCAGTTGATCCTGCCGCGCCTGTTGAAGGCGTTCGATGAGGCCGACCTGCCGGTCACCATCAACGTGCAGAAACTGGAGACCGACATCCCGGCCGAGGACCTGCGCGAGGGTTCCATCGACCTGGTGGTGTGCTTCGGCCCCCACTTCCATCGCGCCCGCGGCGACTTCAGATCACAGGTGCTGCTCGAGGACGATCTGGTGTGCGTGCTCGACAAAGCGGCCGCCCCACTGGAGCCGCGCTTGAGCCTGAAAGCCTTCGCCGAACGCCGTCACGTGTTCCCCACCCCCTGGACGTCCGCCACCAACATGGTCGACGGCTGGCTCGCGCAACAGGCCCACAAGCGCCAGATCGTCGCCCGCGCCAACAGCTACAGCGCGGCACTCCAGTTGATCCGCGGCACCGACCTGGTGCTGACCCTGCCGCGACGCATCCAGCAAGCGCTGGCCGACCGGTCGTTGTTCAGCCCTTGCGAGGCCCCCAACGGCCTGCCCGGCTTCACCCTCGACATGCAGTGGAGCCAGGCCGGCGAGCTGGACAGCGCCAACACCTGGCTACGCGAGCAAGTCATCCAGGCCTGTACCGGACAAGACCTGCCCTGACACCGCGTATCGGGTATCAATGACCGATGGCGGTCTTGGTGTAGGAATCGCGGTCGATGTCCAGAATCTCGACGCACAGTTGCACATCGACTTCGGCCGGCCATGCGCACAGTTCATGCAACACGGCCAACAGGCTCTCGGACAATTGCTTCTTGATCGCCGGCGAGCGGCCACTCAACATCGCCAGTTGCACATGGATAAAGCCGCGCTCGCCCAGCCCCGTGCCGACCCGGAACCGACTCACCTGTACCGCACGACTCTTGATGTCGAACTCGGCGGAAAACTGGCCGGAGGCGACCAACGCATGGTTCAAGCGCAGCAACGCGACGTCGGCATTGAGTTCAGGCAGGTTGGCGGTGTATTCCATGTGCAGGTGAGGCATCGTGAAGCTCCTTGGGGTCTTGCTGAAAGGTCCTACATATATCACAGCGCAGTCCTGCCGCTGCATACGACACAGGTCCTATGGCTCAGGTACGCCACGTTCACTCATGAAGGTTTCGAGCCGCGAACGCAGCCAGCGTTCGGCAGGGTCGGTGTCGACGTGACTGAGCCAGACCATGGACAGGTCCAGGGTCGGCGTCTTGAACGGGAACGGTTCCTTGAACAACTGGCCCGATGCGGCCATCGCGGTCGCCGCGTAGTCCGGCAGACTGGCGATCATGTCGGTGCCGGCAAGCAAGGCCGGCAACGAGCTGTATTGCGGCACCGACAACACCACCTGGCGCGTACGGCCGATCTCGGCCAGCCACTCATCGGCAAAGCCACTGACATTGGCCGTGTGCGAAACCAGCACGTGGGGGCGCGCGCAATATTCATCGAGGGTCAGTGGCGTATCGCAGGCATCGGCGCGCAACACGCAGGGCTGGATATGCCGCAGCAATTTGCGCTTGGCGTTGGCCGGTAAACCGCGCGTCTGGCTGATGCCGACGGTGATGTCGCCGCACGCCAGCAAATCGGGGATGCGCCAATAGTCGACGTGCTGAACCACAAACACCACCTGCGGCGCCTCCTGACGCAAGGCGCGCAACAGGGGTGGCAGCAAGCCGAATTCAACGTCATCGGACAGACCGATGCGAAAGGTCATGGTGCTGGTGGCAGGATCAAACTCGCGGGTCAGGCTCAGCGCCGAAGACAAGGCATCCAGCGCCGGCGAAAGGTGCTGGATCAGCTCTTCGGCCCGTGCGGTGGGTTCCATGCGGTGACCGACCCGGATGAACAGCGGGTCGTTGAGCATCACGCGTAAACGGTTGAGCGCCGAACTGATGGTCGGCTGGCCGAGAAACAGTTTTTCCGCGGCCCGCGTCACGTTGCGTTCAAGCATCAGCGTTTCAAACACCACCATCAGGTTGATGTCGGCCTTGCGCAGTTCATTGCGATTCATCTACCGCCCCCGGTCTTCAAGACTGGCGACAGTTTATGAAGCGCCAGGGAGCGCCGTCTATCAACATCGCGGACTGATTGAGCGGCGTGGCCACCGTCCTCAGTTGCGCGCCTGAAGCCGCTTGATGAAACCGGCGATGCGACCACAGGCATCGCTCAGCGCGGCATCGGAAACGGTGAACGAAATGCGCACAAAACCTGCGGTGCTGGCGCCGAATGCACTGGCATCGAGTACCGCCACCCCGGTTTCACGGAACAGTTGCCAGGCAAAATCGGTACTCGACAGGCCGCTGGCGCGCACATCGACCAACATGAACATGCCGGCCTCGGGCACCTTGCACTTGAGCAGCGGCACATCGCGCAGCCCTTCGACCACCAGGTCGCGGCGACGGCGATACAGTGCCCGCCCCTCGCCGACCACCTGCTCATCCAGTTCCAGCGCCTTGAGCGCGGCCGCCTGGATAAAGCCCGGCAAGCCATAGAGCATGCACAGCATCAGGTTATCCAGATGGCCGATCAGCTCGAGCGGTGCGACCACCCAGCCCACCCGCCAACCGGTCATGGCGTGGGATTTGGACAGACTGTTGAGCACGATGGTGCGCTCGGCCATGCCTTCGAACGACGCCACGCTCAGGTGCGGACGATCATAGGTCAATTGCCCGTAGACCTCGTCACTGATCACCCACAGGTTGTGGCGCTGGGCGACCAGTGCCACGGCTTCCAGTTCTTCACGGGTGTAGACATTGCCGGTCGGGTTGTTCGGCGTGGCCAGGGCAATGCCGCGCGTCTTGTCGGTCACCAGCGCTTCGAGCGCGGCCAGGGTCAGGCGAAAATCTTTTTCCGCAGGCTGGGCAATCGGCACCAACCGCGCACCCGAGGCCTGAATGCTCGCGGCGTAGGTCAGGTACATCGGCGCCGGCACCAGCACCTCATCACCGTGCTCGAACAGGCACATCGCGGTGGCATACAAACCGTTCTGCGCCCCGGCCACCAGGGCCACGTTGTCGGCCGACACCGGCTGTCCCAGCAGGGCCGATTGCTTGGCGGCAATCGCTGCACGCAATACCGGGCGCCCGATCACGTGGGTGTAATGGGTGTCCCCTTGCGTCAGGGCCTCGACCGCCGCTGCGCAAATGTCATCGGCGGTGGCGAAGTCCGGATCGCCGATGCTCAGCACGATCGCATCTTCACCCCGCTCCTGTGCCTCACACGCCGCGTAATGAATATCCCAGGCCGTGACGGTTTCACCGCTGATGCGCTTGACCATCGATGAGTACTTCATCTGAAACTCCTTATCAGCCCGCAGGCCAACGTTTCCATACACCTTGAAATCAGGCCTGTCGCTGGGGCATTTTGCCGATGCAGGCAAAACCCTGTTCAATCACGATCGCCAGAATGAAGTAGATGACGGCCACCACCCGCTGTGGCTCATGGACTCGCACTGTGTGGGTTCGCACCAGGTTCGCCGCTCCCGACGGGAAGGTGACGGCCAGGGCCGCATGCCATAGGCTCGCGCCGCTTCCAGTTCGCCGCGCGGAACCGCACGCAGGCCACCGCGCAAGACTTCACCCACCTAAGCCGAAACGCTCAGGGTCAGGGCGAACGCAACGTACCAGAAACCTCCACGCAAGCATGGCCAGGACAGGCGGCCGCGAATCAGCGGGAGTATCGCGAACAGACTGCCCACGCCGAAGTAAAGCACGTAGATCTGCACCGGCAAGGATGTGCCACGCAGGTGGTGTGCAGTTCAGTGGGTGGAGGTGATGACTATGCGCAGTGCGATCCGGTTTGCGGCGAGGGTTGAGTGGTGCAAGGTGGTGGGCGCAACGGCGCTGTGGGAAAGGTTGGTGGTATCAGCTAGGGGAGCGTCAGCCTTCCCGTGAATTCCATGTTGATGCACTGCAAGTCAAAGCAATGCGCAAGGCAACCGGTCTGACCCAGGCCAGGTTCGCGGCGCTGATTGACGTGCAACTCGGCACGCTACGCAACTGGGAGCAGGGTCGCCGTGAGCCGACAGGGCCGGCTAAAGCATTGCTCAAGGCCATTCATAATGACCCTGTGCATGTCTTGAATGCGTTGGTGGGTTGAACGGTGCTGCACGGGTAAACAGCCTTCGTCCCGAATGTTGACCGTTATCTGGACGTCATACGCCAACACGCCGAACCTTCCCGCGGAAAGCCCCCCGCAACTCCCATCTTCACAGCCAATAAAAACGCCAAAAAATAAATCTGTCCCCTTTTCCCGGTCCCCTTTTCCCGAGATGGCGAGAACGAGGTGACGAAGGTAGGTCGGAAGCGAAAGACACCGTCAACGTGAAGAGGAGTGGCATGAAAAAGCCCCGATTAACGGGGCTTTTTTACCTGGAGCTATCAAGCTTTCACATTGGGAATAGCTTTTCCCTGCCGCTGGCATTCGGCTCGGAGTCGCTCATCCAGTCGGATGTACTCGGCTAGCATCGCCGTCATCTCATTGTTGGACTTCGAGCGTTTGATTTTGCTGAGGTCTAAGTTGTTCATGGCCACGGTAGTCATAGCTATTCCCTTCAGAAAGTCAGGATGCAATCCCGATTTTGATAGTACGCGGCTCTCATGTGACTGAGGTTATGCCGATACTGAGCACCATCGTGCTCTAAAAATTCCATTTCTTGTGAGTAACCTAACGCTTGAATAAGTTCATCAAAAAGCGTGTCAAAAACGGTAACGCCTACTGCTAGCTGTTCCCGCAGAGGATGACCTTCTTCCAGATCATCACGAAACAGGTAGTGATGCGCAGAGTCTAGGCAAATATGTCTAGGTCTGTGGTACATCAACACCGCCGGCTCAACTGGTCGAAATGAGACGACGTTGTCCTGATTTCGAATCGCGAACCAAACCCAAATGAACGCCGCGGCACTCATGATGTGGCGATCCATCAGAATTTCTACTCTAGCCGCTGTGGCTTGTATCGCAAGGATAAGGGCGAAAGCAGCAGCGATTTGTCCACCGTTGTTGTGCTTAAGGATGATCCTTACCGTACGTCCGGCATCTGACTCGTTCAAGGCCGCAATTATTGGGCCAACCGATTCAGACGAAATCTCGGAAACTATTTCAAAATCCATATACACCCAGCGAGTCGAATCCGTTCGCCCACTCTGGCGAAAAAGTTGTCGGATTCTATAGACGAAAAGCTAACGAAGAAAGCAAAAGCGCATCGTTTTGCCACCATATTTCATGTCGGCCGACGAAATGCCTTCTTTAGCCGAGCTTTTCGGCCAGATCCTGAGGGCTGAGGTGCAACAAAACGGGGATGACCAAAACAGGGACATATTTATTTTCAGCGCCCGCATTTAGCCAACTCTCGCCGTTCTAACTCCCACATACTCGATAATGCCTCCTGAACACTCGTAGTCGCAGCACTGGGTCACGGAAGGCAATCCCTACGCATCTCTCAGAATCCTCCTCCACTTCAATCCCTTGCACCACCTTCACCACGCGGCTTATAGTCCGCCCGTCGCCCATATGGCGACCGGGTTTGGCGACCCGTTGTGGTATGCAGAAGCGTTTGCTTGGTTGCAGGCGTTTTTGCATCTGTAGAGTTGTCGTTATGGCAGCTGTGCACGGGAGACCTTCGGGTCTGCCGGCTTCCACACCGGTTCGCCAACCTGTGCACAGTTGCCACCCTTTCGTTTGGCGACGACAGGCTGGTAAATCTCTTTCTTGTGGAGTTTTACTCATGCACGACTACATGGCGTTAACCAGCAACACCGACGACCTCCCCACCCTCTTCGTCAAAACCTCCCAACCGCTGCACGCACTGCTCGACACGGCCGGTTATCGAATCCGGGCCGTTACGCAGATTCTGGAAAATCTCGCGATGCGCGGCGACATAACCACCAACTCGGTGATCCTCAGCGACTTCGCACAACTGATATGCATCCCGCTGCGCGACGGCTGTGACTTACTCGATGTGATTGCGCGACGCCTTGATGCAGAACCTCAACCCCCAAACGAGCACAAGGCTTCGTGAGTGCACTGAAGTGAGCCGATGCGGGAATGTGTGACGAACTCACCCAACGACGAACAAAACGTCTTCCAGGCGCTTACCGGAATGCTAAAACATCTCCCGTAACCCGCACGCCCACCATCACATCCAATAAAAACGCCAGAAACGAAAAAGCCCCCGTCACTTTTCAGCGACGGGGGCTTTTTCTATGTAATGGCGGAGAGATAGGGATTCGAACCCTAGGTACCGGTGAAGGTACAACGGATTTCGAATCCGTCCCATTCGGCCACTCTGGCATCTCTCCAACGGCGCGCATCATAACAGCACGTTCACCGAAAGCAAACCCTCAAGTGAAATTTTTTCCGTGCTATCAGATGCTTGCGTCGATTACAGCGGTACGCCGAGGCGGTTGGCGACTTCTTCGTAGGCTTCGATAACGTCACCGAGGCCCTGGCGGAAGCGGTCCTTGTCCATCTTCTTGCCGGTAGCCTTGTCCCACAGGCGGCAGCCGTCCGGGCTGAACTCGTCGCCCAGGACGATGGTGCCGTCGTGGAACACGCCGAATTCCAGCTTGAAGTCGACCAGCAGCAGGCCTGCGTCGTCGAACAGCTTGCTCAGCACTTCGTTGACCTTGAGCGACAGTTCTTTCATGCGAACCAGTTGCTCGGCGGTGCCCCAACCGAATGCCACGACGTGGGATTCGTTGATGAACGGGTCGCCCTTGGCGTCGTCTTTCAGGAACAGCTCGAAGGTGTAAGGGTTGAGCTTCATGCCCTCTTCAACACCCAGGCGCTTGACCAGGCTGCCGGCGGCGTAGTTACGCACGACGCATTCAACCGGGATCATGTCCAGCTTCTTCACCAGGCACTCGTTGTCGCCCAGCAGTTTGTCGAACTGGGTCGGCACGCCGGCGGCTTCGAGTTTCTGCATGATGAACGCGTTGAACTTGTTGTTCACCATGCCTTTGCGGTCGAGCTGCTCGATGCGCTTGCCGTCGAACGCCGAGGTGTCGTTGCGAAACAGCAGGATCAGACGGTTAGCGTCGTCGGTCTTGTAAACCGACTTGGCTTTGCCGCGGTAGAGTTCTTCACGTTTTTCCATGATGGGCTCCGCTTGCTAAGTAGATGGGCTAGGCGATATGTCGCCAGTCGAGCCCTGAATCTTGATCGGCCAGTTGCAGCCAGTCCGGGTCGCACCCGAGGGTGTCGACAAAACATTGCCGGGCCAGCTGCGGCAGGTTGTTCTTGCTGCTCAAGTGGGCCAGTACCAGGTGTTGCAGGTTTTGCCAGCCCAACTCCGCCACCAGGCTTGCGGCCTGATGGTTGTTCAAATGTCCCAGTTCGCCACCGACCCGCTGCTTGAGAAAGACCGGGTAGTGACCACGGGCCAACCGGTCGCGACAGTGGTTGGACTCGATCATCAATGCATCGAGGTCCTGATAGCCATCCAGCACGGTGGAGCCATACGAACCCAGGTCGGTCAGCAGACCGAAACGCCGCGTGCCGTCACTGAAGACGTACTGCGTCGGCTCCTGCGCATCGTGGGCCACGGCAATCACGCCAATGCTCAACCCGCCGATCTGCAGCTGTTCACCACCGGCCACGAACCCTGCCGGTTCAACCGGCTTGCGCATCCCGCGCAAGGTGCCACGGCTGAGGTAAACAGGAATAGTGTAGCGCCGAGACAACAAACCCACGCCATGCACGTGGTCGGCATGTTCGTGGGTCACCAGTATCGCGCTCAACTGCGTCGGGCTTACACCCAGGCGCAGCAGGCGTTTTTCGGTTTCCCGCAGGGAGAAACCACAATCGACCAGGATGTAGGTGTCATCACTGGCTATCAGCGTGCCGTTCCCTTGGCTACCGCTGCCGAGAACGGCGAAACGCATCTGATCAGCCCAGGTTGTCCTGAATCATGCCCAACACTTTGCGCGCCACATCAGCCGGCGCCACGGTGTTGATATCTTTCTCGACGGTCACCTGGACGTTCTCGCCCACCTTGCTCAGGCGAACCTGATAACGCTCGGCGCGTGCCTCGACTTCTTCCTTGGCCGGCGAGCTGCCGAACAGGCTGGCGAAGAAGCCAGGCTTCTCGTTGCTCTCGGCTTTTTCGGCAAGGTTGATGTAGTACAGGCCCAGGCTGCGGTTGATGTCTTCAACCCGCCATTCGCCCTGCTCCAGCGCACGCCCCACGCTCGACCAGGCACGATCGAGGTCGTTGCCCAGGTTGAGTACCGGGTTGCCGCTGCCGTCTTCGGTCAGGCTGATCCGGCTTGGCGTATCGAAGTCACGGGAAGCGAGCATCGACACCGAACCGCCTTTCTCGGAGATACGGCTCATGCTGACCAGCATGTCGTCGACCAGCGCGGCGTCCAGGCTGGTGTTGACCGAACGGTTGGTGAACGCGACGTCCTCGGTGCTGCCGGCAGGACGCTCGGCGCTGACCACGTAGACTTCACTGGTGTTGCGCTGCACGCCTGGCTCGATACGCACCCGAACACGGCTTTCGCTGTCGGACGCGATACCGGCACTGGCCATGCGCTTGGCCATCGTCGCCGACAGGTCGTCGGAACGCTGCCAGGTCGTGGTGAACTCGCCGGTTTGCGGGCGCTGTTCATCCAGGCGGAAACCGTTGTCCTGGAAGAACTGCACCGCCACTGGCCAGACTTCAGCCGGTGGGCGCTGGGCCATTACCCAACGCGAGTCGCCGCTTTTCTGCAGGCTGTAATCGCTGGCGTCGGCAATGCCCGACAAGGGCTGTGGACGAGGAACGATGTACTCACCCTTGACGCTGTCGTCGGCTACGTTGCGCGGAATCGGCAGCAAAGGGTCCAGGCGCTTGGCGGTCTGGACGTCTGGCGGCAGTTGCATCGGCGCAGTCTGTTGCGCGTTCAGGTAATCGCTACCACGGTCACGGAAATAACCTTCCGGGCCCCACAGCCATCCGCAGCCACTGGTGCTGGAGATGATCAAGGCAAGTGCGGAAAGTCCGGCCATTCGCTTCATGCGTAGTACTTCCTCAATTAAACCAGTACGCCGGACTGGCGCATGGCCTGTCGCAGCGGTTCGTGACAGGCTTCGCTGAGCCAGGTGAGCGGCAGACGGATACCGTCCGGCATCAAGCCCATCTCATGCAGCGCCCATTTCACGGGAATAGGATTGGACTCGATAAACAGGGTTTTATTGAGTGGCATCAGTTTTTCGTGGATAGCACGCGCGGTCTCGGCGTCGCCCTTGAGGGCGGCGTCGCACAGGTCGGCCATCTCGCGAGGGGCAACGTTGGCGGTGACCGAGATATTGCCTTTGCCGCCCATCAGGATCAGTTCGACCGCCGTGGCGTCGTCACCGGAAATCACCAGGAAGTCCTCGCTCACGCCATCAATGATGGCCTTGGCGCGGGACAGGTCGCCGGTGGCTTCCTTGATGCCGATGATGTTCTTCACGGTCGACAGGCGGATGACCGTCTCCGGCAGCATGTCGCACGCGGTACGACCCGGCACGTTGTAGAGAATCTGCGGGATGTCGACGGCTTCGGCGATGGTCTTGAAGTGCAGGTACAGGCCTTCTTGCGTCGGCTTGTTGTAGTACGGCGTTACCAGCAGGCACGCATCGGCGCCGGCAGTCTTCGCATTGGTGGTCAACTCGATCGCCTCGCGCGTCGAATTGGCGCCCGTGCCGGCGATCACCGGAATGCGACCGTTGACCTGCTTGACCACGCGACGAATCACTTCGATGTGTTCGTTGACGTCCAGGGTTGCCGACTCGCCTGTAGTACCGACCGCCACGATGGCGTGGGTGCCGTTTTGCAGGTGAAAGTCCACCAGTTTGCTCAGGCTGTCCCAGTCCAGACGACCCTGTGCATCCATGGGTGTGACCAGTGCCACCATACTGCCCGCAATCATGCAACCGCTCCTGCCGGAAAAAGAGAGCCGTAATGGTACTGGCGCCAAGATGCTTGCACAAGCGAAGTACTGCGCTCGTGCCATTCCCCTTGGCGCCGGTTTTCGCTACCCTTCAGACTTTGATCCGTACCGACAGGCTCGAGCGCCGGGTGCAAGCCTCTATTTTCGGCCTCACAAGCCCCGTTCCTGCGTTGCAAACTCCCCGAACTCGCCCTGTTTGAGCTCGAAGCAACCGTCTGGAACGGGCTTTGTTGATTTCGCATATGGACGCCCGCCCGACATATCAGCCCATGGACGTACCGACCGCTCATCGCTTTAGGAAGGCTGCATGTCCACCCCCACAGTTCGCGAACAATTCCTTGTCATCAGTGCCCTCGGCGCCAACCCCATGGAGCTGACTAACGTCCTGTGCCGCGCCAGCCATGAAAATCGCTGTGCCGTGGTCACCTCCCGCCTGACTCGCCATGGCGAGTGCAGCGCGCTCATCCTGGAGATTTCCGGTTCCTGGGACGCCCTGGCGCGCCTTGAAGCCGGCTTGCCGAGCCTGGCCAAGAAACACGCCTTCACCGTCAACGTGGTGCGCAGCGCCGCGCTGGAAAACCGCCCGCAAGCCCTGCCGTATGTGGCCTATGTCAGCTCCGCCTACCGCTCGGACATCGTCAATGAGCTGTGCCAGTTCTTCATCGACCATAACGTCGAGCTGGAAAACCTCACCTGCGACACCTACCAGGCCCCGCAAACCGGCGGCACCATGCTCAACGCCACGTTCACCGTGACCTTGCCGGCCGGCGTGCAGATCAGCTGGCTGCGTGATCAGTTCCTGGATTTCGCCGACGCGCTGAACCTCGACGCGCTGATCGAACCTTGGCGCCCACAGAACCCGATGTAAGGACACTACCCATGGCCGTCACACTCGACCAACCGGTCACCGACTTCGAAGTGCCCGCCACCAGCGGGCAGACCATCAGCCTGGCCACCCTCAAGGGCAAGCAGGCGGTGATCTACTTCTACCCCAAGGACAGCACCCCGGGCTGCACTACCGAGGGCCAGGGCTTTCGCGATCAGTACGCGCAATTCCAGACCGCCAATACCGAAGTGTTCGGCGTGTCGCGCGACAGCCTGAAGTCCCACGAGAACTTCAAGTGCAAGCAGGCGTTCCCCTTCGAGCTGATCAGCGACAAGGACGAAGCCCTCTGCCAGCTGTTCGACGTGATCAAGCTCAAGAAGCTGTATGGCAAGGAATACATGGGCGTTGATCGCAGCACCTTCCTGATCGACAAGAACGGTGTGTTGCGCCAGGAATGGCGCGGCGTGAAGGTACCGGGGCATGTGGATGCGGTATTGGCCGCGGCCCAGGCGCTGAATAAGGCCTGATTGTCGAGGGCGTCTGTATCGACGCCTTCGCGAGCAAGCGGAGCGCCGCCCGGCCCGCTCCCACAGGATTCGCGCAGTTCCTGTGGGAGCGGGCTTGCTCGCGATGAGGCCTGCGGGTTCACCGAGCAGCCCACTGCCGGTCAAAGCAACGGCGATACCACCGGTTCCTTGCGCGGCCACGCATCCAGCACGGCCTTGAACAGGGTCGCCAGCGGGATCGCGAAGAACACCCCCCAGAATCCCCACAGCCCGCCAAACAGCAGCACTGCGCAGATGATCGCCACCGGGTGCAGGTTTACCGCCTCCGAGAACAGCAACGGCACCAGCACGTTGCCATCCAGGGTCTGGATGATCCCGTAGACCGCCATCAGGTAGATGAACTGATCGCTCCAGCCCCACTGGAACAAGGCAATCAGCATGACCGGCACCGTCACCACCACCGCGCCGACATAGGGCACCACCACTGACACGCCGACCAGCAGCGCCAACAAGGCGGAATAGTTGAGACCCAGCGCGATGAACCCGATGTAGGTCACCCCGCCGCAGATGGCCATTTCCATGACCTTGCCGCGAATGTAGTTGGCGATCTGCCGGTTCATTTCCTGGCCGACCCGGGTAATCAGCGCACGCTCTCGCGGCAGATAACCGCGCACCCACTGCCCGATCATCACCCGGTCCTTGAGGAAGAAGAACACCAGGATCGGCACCAGCACCAGGTAGATCATGATGTTGACCAGCAGCGGCAGGCTGGACAGCGAGAACGTCAATGCCCACTGACCGAACTTGCCGATCTCGCTGCGAGCCACCTCGATGGCGCGCAACACCTGCTCATCCGACACCAGGTGCGGATAGCGCTCGGGCAGCAACAGCAGCAGCGACTGCCATTTGACGAGCATGCCGGGCAGTTCGTTGAACAAGGTAATGAGTTGATGCCAGAGCAGCGGCACCGCTACGACCATGAACACCAGCAACAGCCCCATGAACAACGCGAACACCAGCCCCACCGCCACGCCACCCGGCAGGCGCAGGCGCTCAAGGGTGCTCACCAGCCCCTGCATCAGGTAGGCCAGCACCATCCCCGCCAGTACCGGGGCCAGCATGCCGCCCAGGGTCAGGACGGCGGTGAAGGCCAGGACCAGCAGAACGGCGAGCACCACCGCTTCTTCATCGGAGAAGTAGCGCTGGACCCAGTCGCGAAGCACTTTGAACATTAACGATCCCTATCAGTAAGCGCCCTCAATCATCAGGCTTTTTTCAGCCAGTAGCGATAAACGCCGGCCTCGTCTTCTTCACGCAGCAGCGTATGACCGGCCAAACGGGCAAAGGTGCGAAAGTCCCGCTGCGAGCCGGCGTCGGTGGCAATCACCTTGAGCACCGCACCGCTGGCCAGCCCGTTGAGCGCCATCTTGGCCTTGAGCAACGGCAACGGGCAATTGAGTCCGCTGGCGTCCAGCTCGGCATCATGCTCTACAGCGTCGGTCATTGCTTCACTCCGGATAGGTGATTGAGTTGCCTAGAATATCTGGTCGCAGCGCAAGTGTCCGGCTACAGTAAGGTCTTTGTCGACTAAGGCTTTGTGCATGACTTTTCTGCGCCCCACGCTGCTGACGCTCGCTTGCCTGCTCGCCTCGCCAGGCTTCGCCGACGACTTGCCGTCACTTGGCGACGCCAGTTCTGCCATCGTATCGCCACAACAAGAGCACGATCTGGGTCGTGCCTGGTTGGCCATGTTGCGCAGCCAGGTTTCGCAACTCAATGATCCGCAGCTGAAAAACTACGTTGAAACCAGTGTCTACCGCCTGGTGGAAACCAGCCAGCTCAACGACCGGCGGCTGGAGTTCATTCTGATCAACAGCCCGCAGCTCAACGCCTTCGCCGCTCCCGGCGGGATTGTCGGGGTCAACGGCGGTCTGTTTCTCAACGCCCAGACCGAAGGCGAATACGCCTCGGTCATGGCCCACGAATTGGCTCACTTGTCGCAACGCCACTTTGCCCGCGGCGTTGAAGCCCAGCAGCGCATGCAAGTGCCGATGATGGCCGCCCTGCTCGCCGGGATCATCGTCGCCGCAGCCGGTGGCGGTGACGCCGGTATCGCCGCGATTGCCGGCACCCAGGCCGCCGCCATCCAGGAACAACGACGCTTCTCCCGGCAGAACGAGCAGGAAGCCGACCGCATCGGCATCATCAACCTGGAAAAAGCCGGTTACGACCCACGTTCGATGCCCACCATGTTCGAGCGCTTGATGCGTCAGTACCGCTTCGATGCCAGGCCGCCGGAATTCCTGCTGACTCACCCGGTGACCGAGTCGCGGATCGCCGACACCCGCAACCGCGCAGACCAGGCGCCACTGGGCGGCAAGGAAAACAGCCTGACGTACCAACTGATTCGCGCACGCGTGCAGCTGATTTACGAGGAAACCCCAGGCCTTGGCGCCAAGCGCTTTCGCGCCCAGCTCGATGACAACCCTAAAAACGACGTGGCGCGCTACGGCCTGGCGATCGCCCAGATCAAGGGAGGACAGCTGAGCGACGCACGCGAGAGTCTCAAGCCGTTGCTGGCCAAGGCCCCCAACGAAATCATCTACAACCTGGCCCAGATCGATCTCGACATGACCAACAATCGCCTGGCAGATGCGCAGGCGCGGGTCGACCGGATGCTGGCGCAATTCCCCGGCAACTATCCGCTGAACCAGGTACGTGTCGACCTGCTGCTCAAGCAGAACCGCCCCGCCGACGCCGAAAAAGCCCTGGAAGCCCTGCTCAAGACCCGGCCGGACGATCCTGACATCTGGTACATGGTGGCCGAAACCCGTGGCCAGTCCGGCAACATCATCGGCCTGCACCAGGCGCGCGCCGAGTACTTCGCACTGGTGGGCGACTACCGCCAGGCCATCCAGCAGCTGGACTTCGCCAAGCGTAAGGCTGGCAGCAACTTCCCGCTGTCGTCACGTATCGATGCCCGTCAGCGCGAGCTGATGGAGCAAGAGCGCTTGATCAAGGACATGATGGGCTGACCCTTCGCGACCCCAATGAAAAAGCCCCTCGATAGGGCAATGCAGTTCAGTTAAGGATGGAGTTGCTCAATACAGCCCCCGTGGCGAGCGAGCTTGCTCGCGCTGGGCTGCACAGCAGCCCCAAAAACGATCGCCGAGTTCGGTCTGGAAGACCGCAGTCGCTTTGTTGGGGGCACTTCGCGCCCCAGCGCGAGCAAGCTCGCTCGCCACGGGGCCCTCACTCGCTTCAAGCGCTTCCTAACTGAACAACATTGCCTCGACGAGGGGCTTTTTCGGTTGCGCGGTCAGCCCTTCGGCATCAGGCCATCTGAATGATGGTCTGCATGATGGTGCTCTGGGTCGAGATGGTCTTGGCGTTCGCCTGGTAGTTGCTCTGGCCCTTGATCAGGTCCACCAGCTCATTGGTCAGGTTGACGTTGGACTCCTCCAGCGAGTTGGACACCACCGAGCCCAGGGTACCGGTTTCAGCGGTATCGTAGGCGGCGAAACCAGACGCGTAGGTTTCCTTCCAGCCCGAACCGCCTACCGGCTGCAGGCCCTGCTCGTTGTTGAAGCTGGCCAGGGAGACCTGACCGATGGCCTTGGACTTGCTGTTGCTGAAGTTGGCGAACAGCGTGCCGGTGCCGTCGATGCTCAGGTTGGTTATCTGGCCCGTGGCGTAACCGTCCTGGGTTGGCAGGTTGCGTACCGTCTCGGAGTTGAACTGGGTGGTCTTGGTCAGGTCGTTGCTGATACCGGTGGCGTTACCCACCGCCCCGTTCGCCGCCCACACACCGTCGGTGACGGTGCCGGGGGTCCAGACACCCGCGCCCATGACGATCGAGGTGCCGCTCACCGTGTAAGGGCTGCCAGAGGTTGGCGGGACGATACTCAGCAGCTTGCCGTCCGAACCGAAGTTCATGGTCATCGGCTCCTGATTGCCCGGCGTCACGGGTGGCGTACCAGTACCGGCGGGTACATAGGCGCCACCGTCAGGGTTACGACCCTCCACCAGGGTGTAGGTCTGCCAGGCATTGGCACCGGTCTTGACCACATACTGGTTCATGGTGTGCTGGTTGCCCTGGCTGTCATAGATCGGTGTGCTGAACATCTCGGTATAGGTTTCGAGCTTGTTCGGGTCGAACGGTGTCACGGCCGGATCGATGTTCGGCTTGCTCGAGTTCAGGTTGATACTGGAGGAAATGGTGCTGGTGGTTTTCGGCGCCAGGTTCGACTGGTCGATTCTCAGGTCGCTGAGTACACCGTTGACGATCTTGCCATTGGCATCGACGCCATAGCCTTGCAGGCGCGCGGTACCGGCGCTGTTGGTGACGAAGCCGTCCTTGTCGACCCTGAAGGTACCGGCACGGGTGTAGGTCAGCGAGCCGCTGTCGTTGAGCACGAAGAACCCCGAACCCTGGATGGCCATGTCCAGCACGTTGCCGGTGTTGCTCACGTCACCCTGGCTGAATTGCTGGGAAACGTTGCCCAGGCGCACACCATTGCCAATGCTCTTGCTGCCGGTACCCAGCTTGGTCGCCGAGTAGACGTCTTCGAATTCCGCGCGCGAGGACTTGAAACCGGTGGTGCCGACGTTGGCGATGTTGTTGCCGGTAACGTCCAGCTGCTTGTTGGCTGCAGAGAGGCCGCTGAGGCCGACGTTAAAACCCATATTCCACTCCTTGTGCCGCGTTAGCCGGCGCTATAGACCAATAGTTTGTACTTTGGACAGTGCGATGGTGCCCATGTTGGCGAGGTTCAACATCATCTCGCCGCCGGTCTGGCTCACGGTCACGCTGTTGACTGTCGCAGGCAGGTAAGTGATCAGGTCGACAGGCTTGTCGTCGATCGGTGCACTGGCCTTGAAGCTGTAGGTACCCGGCTCGACTTTTTCGCCCGCCGTATTGGTGCCGTCCCAGACGAAGCTGGCATTACCCTGCGGCTGGCTACCCAGGTCGATGGTTTTCACCGCCTTGCCGTCCTTGTCGGTGATGGTCACCGTGGACGACGCCACCGAAGCCGGCACGATCACCGAGCCGGTCATGCTCTTGCTGGTGTCGACATAGGCCGAGCCGGTCTGAACAATGACCGAGCGCCCCACCAGCGACGACGCCTGCAAGGCTTGCGAGGAACCGAAGGCACTGGAAATGTTGTTCACCGACTCGTTCAGCGTGGTGATGCCTTCCAGGCTGCTGAACTGGGCCAACTGCGCCACGAATGCGCTGTTGTCCTGCGGATCCAGCGGATTCTGGTTCTTGAGCTGGGTCACCAGCAATTGCAGGAAGGCATCCTTGCCCAGCTCGTTTTTGCCGGTCGTGCTGTTGGTGGCGGCCGCCAGGCCATCATTGCTGGTGGTGGCCGTCTTCTTCGAGGAATTGGCAAGAATATCCTTGAGGCTCAGGCCGCTTGTGGTATCGGTAACACTCATCTGAGTTGCCCCTTATCACTGACCGAGGGTCAGGACTTTCTGCATCATGGTTTTGGCGGTGTTCATCATTTCCGCATTGGTCTGGAACGAACGGCTGGCGGAAATCATGTCGGCCATTTCTTCGACCACGTTGACGTTGGGGTAGAACACATAACCCTTGGCGTCAGCCGCCGGATGATTCGGCTCGTAGCGGGCTTCCAGGTTGCTTTGGTCTTCGACCACACCCAGCACCTGAACGCCCTGGCCCGCGGCCTCCTGATTCTGGAACAACGAGTCGCTGCCGCCCGACTGGCCGCCCTGGAACATGGTGGCGAACACCGGATGCCGGGCACGGTAGGTCTGGTCGATGCTCGAGGAGACGGTCTCGGCGTTGGCGATGTTACTGGCCACGGTGTTCAAGCGAGTGGTCTGGGCACTCATGCCACTACCGGCAATATTGAAAACACTGGATAGGGACATGGATTACTCTCCGCGCAGGGCCGAGATCAGCCCTTTGAATTTGCTGTTGAGCAGCGTGAAGCTGGCCTGGAAGTTCACCGAGTTCTCGGCGTAGTTGGATTGCTCCAGCTGCGCGTCCACGGTGTTCTGGTCAATCGACGGTTGCATCGGCGTGCGGTACAGCAACGTCTCGTCACCACTGCTCAGGCCTTGCGCTTCGATATGACGGCTGTTGGTCATGTTCAAGGCAAAGGTGCCGTTCTTGTGCTTGTCGTTCTCGGCGGCCAGGACGGCCGAGAAGTCCAGGTCCCGAGCCTTGTAGTTCGGGGTGTCGGCGTTGGCAATGTTGTTGGCCAGCACTTCGGCACGCTGGGCGCGGAAGCCCAGGGCTTGCTGGTGGATACCGAGCGCTTTATCGAAGCTAATGCTCATGTCGGAAACCTTTGGGTGACCTGATTTTTCGTATCAGGTACTTAGCAAGCCCCGTGCCAGCTGGCAAAACCCCGTAAACAGGGGCTTTGCCAGCGGCGGCAACGTGGCAATGCCAGAAAAGCGGCAACCGATTTCCGCCACCTGCCGCTTTTCTGCCGCCCGGAACAGCGCAATGCCTCAACAGCACACCCTGAGTGCGCGACCGTCCAGAAGCCTGTGTAGGGCAAAAAAACGGGAGCCCCAAGGGCTAATGCCGGTCAGTTAAGAGAAATAAAGCCGAACACGAAACCCGTGGCGAGGGAGCTTGCTCCCGCTGGGGCGCAAAGCGGCCCTGTTTTGAGGCTGCTACGCAGCCCAGCGGGAGCAAGCTCCCTCGCCACGGGTACTATGTTCGGCTGGTCTTTGGCTTAACTGATCGGAATTAGCCCCGAGGGCTCCCGCTATTTTTGTCACCCGACCATCACTTGGCCTGGTAGATGATCCCCGGACTGCACTGGACCATCTGGTAGTGATCCGGCAAACCGTTCAGTGCCTCGGAGGCCCCCAGGAACAGGTAGCCCCCCGGCTTGAGCGTGCTGTGAATGCGCAACAGGATGTCCTTCTTCACTTCGGCGGAGAAGTAGATCAATACGTTGCGGCAGAACACGATGTCGAACTTGCCCAGGCTGGCGTAGCTGTCGAGCAGATTGAACGAGCGAAACTCCACCCGGCTCTTGATCGGCGCCTTGACCGCCCAGCGCCCCGGCCCTTTCGGATCGAAGTAGCGCTGCAGTCGCTCTGGCGACAGCCCGCGGCCAATGGCCAGGCTGTCGTACTCGCCGGTCTTGCAGTTGTTCAGCATGGTGCCGGACAGATCGGTGGCAACAATCTGCACCCCCATCCGCAACTGGCCCATGTTGAAGCGTTCGAACTCATCGATCGACATCGACAACGAGTACGGTTCCTGCCCCGACGAACAGGCGGCCGACCAGATCCGTAGACGCTGGCCGGGACTGGCCTTGATCGCCTCGGGCAGGACTTTGTTCTTCAAGACTTCAAACGGATAGGTGTCACGAAACCAGAGGGTTTCGTTGGTGGTCATCGCGTCCACGACCATTTCGCGCAGGCCACTGCGTGGCTGGCCCTGAATACGCTGGACCAGTTCTCCCAGGGACTTGATGCCTTGCTGTTCCATCAGCTTGTTAAGACGGCTCGACACCAGGTACTGCTTGTTCTCACCGAGCAAAATGCCACAGGCTTTTTCCAGGAAGACCCGGAACTGTTCAAAATCCAAATTACCCGTAGACAATGATGCCGCCTCTTAAATCGTGTTGACCGCCAAGGGCAAAGCCCCCTAGCTGATGTCTGCTGCTTTGATCCGGTCGACTACCCGGGATGCCAGGTCATCAGGACGAAATTTGGCCAGGAAGTCATCGGCACCGACTTTCTTGACCATCGCCTGATTGAACACACCCGACAACGAAGTATGCAGGATGATATGAAGCTTTTGCATGCGAGGGTCGTTGCGTATCTCGGCCGTGAGGGTGTAGCCGTCCATTTCAGGCATTTCGATGTCGGAAATCATCATCAGAAACTCTTCTTCCGGCTTCTTGCCTTCCTCGACCAGCTTGCGCAGGTAATCCAGCGCCTGGCGACCGTCGTTCAACGCGACCACCTCGACCCCCACCGTCTGCAGGCAACGCGAAACCTGCTTGCGCGCCACCGACGAGTCATCGACCGTCAGCACTCGCAAGGACAACGCCTTGTGCTGAGTCTCGACATCCACCACGCCGACGGAAATCGCCTCCGGTGTGGGCGCCACTTCCGCCAGCACCTTCTCCACGTCGATGATTTCGACTAACTGATTGTCGACTCGAGTCACAGCGGTCAGGTAGTGATCGCGTCCCGTGCCCTTGGGTGGCGGATGGATCTCCTCCCAGTTCATGTTGACGATGCGCTCCACCGAGCGCACCAGGAAGCCCTGGGTCTTGGTGTTGTACTCCGTGATGATCACAAAGGGATTACTTTGATCCTTCAACCCGCCCGACCCGGTGGCCATGGCCAGATCCAGAATCGGAATGGTCGCCCCCCGAATACTGGCGACACCGCACACGACAGGGTTGGATTTGGGCATCACGGTCAGTTTCGGGCATTGCAGCACCTCCCGGACCTTGAAAACGTTAATCCCGTAGAGCTGTGGGCCGTCGAGACGGAACAACAACAGCTCCAGGCGATTCTGCCCTACCAGTTGCGTGCGCTGGTTTACTGCATCCATTACACCAGCCATGCCCAGACTCCTACACCAACGCTAAGTGTGTTGCGACGCACATTCATCACTAAACGGCACGGCGCTTGCTTTTGAACTGCCATGAACGTGAACACGACATTATTCCGACGCCTGACCTCAACCTGCCGCCGATGGCGCTGCATGGTTGCGGTGGCGTGTGTTTTCAATGCTGGCAGCCCTGCCCTTGCCGACCCGGTTACCTTGCCTGATCTACTTATCGGCGTCACTCAGGGCTTTCTTGAATTCACCGTAGAAGACTATCTGGCCACCAGTCAAACCGAAGGCCGCTATGAAATCGAGGTCAATCAACTCGACCCGCGCTTGCGCATGCCCATGTGCGACAAGGAATTGACAGCGACGCTGGAAAGCCCCGCCAAGCCGTTGGGACGCGTCACGGTGCGGGTGCGGTGTGACGGCGGCGCCCCCTGGACAGTCTTCGTCCCCGCCCAGGTCCACCTGTTCCGCGAGGTCGTGACCACCACCCGGCCCCTCAAGCGCGCCGGGATCATCGAGCCTTTCGACGTGATGCTGCGCGAGCGCGACATCAGCCTGATCAACCAGGGGTACCTGACGAACGTGGATCAGGCGATCGGGCAAAAACTTGTCCGATCCATGGTCAATGACCAGGTCATTACCCTGGTTCACATGGAGCAGGCAGAAGTCGTGCGCAAGGGCGACCAGGTCGTGATCACCGCCCGCAGCGGAACCCTCAGCGTACGGATGCCGGGCGAAGCTCTGGCCAATGGCGGTTTGAACGAGCAGATCCGGGTCAAGAACCTGAACTCTCAACGGGTGATCAAAGCGCAAGTGACCGCGCCCGGCCAGGTAGAGGTCGCCATGTAGAGCACTGGCGCGTAATCGACCCATTCCCTAAACTGTGCCTCACGCAGGGCAAATGCCGACGCGCCCGCGCTCATGGATAAATGAGCCTAAAGTTTTTTCGGGATTGGCCGAAAACATGGCAAGCGTCCAAATTCCCAGAGGTTTTTTTACTATGGTCATTGATTTCAGCCGCATAAACAGCGCACCCACGCTCACGAGCAGTTCGCGTACCGGCGCCACCCAGGAAACCGGTGAAGCCGCCAAAACCGTGCCGCTGTCGACCCAGACCGAACAGGTCGGGGCCAGCCAGAGCGGGGAGTCGGTACACCTCAGCAACGAGGCTCAGCAGTTGCAGAAGATCACGGACACGCTGCGCGAAGAGCCTGCCGTCGACAAGGCCCGCGTGGCCGAGTTGAAAGCCGCCATTGCCGATGGCAGTTATAAAGTCGACAGCAACCGCGTCGCCAGCAAACTGCTCAACTTCGAAGCCCAGCGCTAGCCGACGGCCGGCGCCAGGGCTTTTGGACGCTAAAAACCCAAGGCCAGCCATGCACGATACTAATTTACTGCAACTGATCACCGACGATTTTGCTCCAGCGCAACAGTTGCTGGATTTGCTGCAGCAAGAATCCCTTGCCCTGCACGGTCGCGACATGCCGCTGCTGGAGGCCATTCTGGCCCGCAAGCAAGGCCTGATCATTCTGCTGGAGCAGCATGGCCGCCGGCGCAGCGAAGTGCTGGCCAGCCTCAACCTGCCGACTGACCGCAGCGGCCTGGAGCAACTCGCCGCCCACTCCGGCATTGGCCAGGAACTGTTGGCGCAAAGCGATGTGCTCAATCAACTACTCGAAGACTGCCAGGTCGCCAATGAGCGCAATGGCCGCTCGATCCTGGTGCAACAAGCCAGCACCGCCCATCAGTTGAGGATCCTCAACGGGGGCGAGTCTCCAACCCTCTACGACGCTCGCGGATCAACCGCCATGCTGGTGAAGCCTCGCCCACTCAGTCAGGCCTGACCCCATCATTCAGTGCGCCCTATGAAGGCGCCAAACATGCTGGCAGAATGCCAGCCTTGCGTGTGACCGTATCCTGCCTGGAGATTGAAAAGCCGTGTTCAACGCCTCAAACGCGGAAGATGCTCCGCAGCCACCAAAGGTGCTTGCGACCCCTTTGGAAATCGCCGGTCATCTGCGAATGCTGCAAGAGAGCCACGATCCCCTGATCATTACGTTCCATGAACGCAGCCAGCGTTTCCAGAGCTATCTGGTCGAAGTGGATCGCGAGAGCAACATGCTCGCGCTGGACGAAATGATCCCCCGCGATGGCGAGCGCTTCCTGCTGGCGGGCGAACCTTTCCGCATCGAAGGCTTTCACGAAGGCGTACGTATTGCCTGGGAAAGCAACGGCCTGTTGACCATCGACGAATCCACGGGTGACCGCTGTTACCGTGGCACGCTGCCCGATGAAGTGGTGTACCACCAGCGTCGCAATGCCTTTCGTGCTGCCTTGAAACTGGCGCAACTGGTCAACATCGAACTGGCGGGCGAAAAACTCAAGGCGCCGTTGAACGGCAAGTTGCTGGACATTTCGGCAACCGGCTGCAAGCTGCGTTTTGACGGGGACATCACCAACGGCCTGCAACTGGGCCAGGTCTACGAGCGCTTTGTCGCCGCCCTGCCCTTCGGCAGCATGACGGCCCCGGTTGAACTGCGTTACCTGCATCACGAAGAAAAAATCGACACCACCTTCGCCGGCGTGCGCTTTCACAACATGAGCGGTCTGGTGCAGCGCCAGGTCGAGCGTTTTGTCTATCAGTTGCAGCGCGAGGCACGTCGCTTCGACAAAGACGACTTCTGATCCAACGACATCAAAAAACGGGCAGTCCCTGACGGTGACTGCCCGTTTTTTTTGCCCTCAGGGCCTGGCGCCACTCAGGTCTGACGGATACTCCGGCGGCGGATCCTCGGGGTCGGAGCCAGACTCATCGGCCTGGCTATCCGGTTGTACCCCGGACTCGGGGTCCGGCTCAGGGCTGGCACCGTTTTGCATCTGATCCTGCACCACCTGCTCATCCACCCGCGGGTCGAGCGCCGCCACCAAGGGTGAACTGGTCATGTTATCGGGCATCGCAACGTGATGCAGCGGCGCGTCATCGACCTGATGCAGGTTGGTCACGGCTTTCGGACGAATGCGCCAGACCAGGACCAGGGCGAAAAAACTGAAAAACGCATAGAGCATCTGGCTGCCGAAATACTTCATCAGCACACCGGCCACCAGCGGCCCGATACTCGCGCCTACGCCGTAAGTCATCAACAGCATGGCCGTCAGCGATACCCGGCGATCGCCCTCGACGTGGTCGTTGGAAAACGCCACCGCCAGCGGATACAGGCAGAACTGCACAAGCGAGCAGGCGAAGCCGGCGATGAACAGCACCTCAAGCGGCACCTGCGGCATGATCGCCAGAGGCAACGCCGCCAGCGCCAGGCAAATCGCGAAGCTGCGAATCAGCAGTGCCCGGTCATAGCGGTCCGACAGCCAGCCCAACGGCCACTGCACCACCAGGCCGGCAAAGATGCAGCTGCCCATGAACAGACCCACCTGCTCGGTGGACAAGCCCTGCTGCGAGGCATAGAGCGGTGCCAGACCATAGAACGAGCCGACAATCAGCCCGGCCCCCAATACCGTGCTGAGCGACTGCGGCACCCGCTTCATGAAGAAGCGTGGCTCCATGGGGGCTGGGTGCAAGGGCGCCGGGTGAATGCGCCGGGTTAGGGTCACCGGCACCAGGCACAGGGCAAAACACAGCGCCACCAGCATCAGCAACTCCGGCCCCAGGGCCGGGTGCATGACCAGAATCAGCTGGCCCAACACCAGGCCCAGGTAGGAGGCGATCATATAGCCGCTGAACACCACGCCACGCTGCGTGGCGTCGGCCTGCTCGTTCAGCCAGCTCTCGATGACCATGTACTGGCACATCATGCCCAGCCCCACGACCACCCGCAGCATCAGCCAGGCCGGGAGCCAGTCGACCAGCCCGTGACCGAGGATCGCCGCACCGACGATCCCCGCACAGGCCGAGTAAGCCCGGATATGCCCGACCCGGGCAATCAGCCGGTGACCGATTTTTCCGCCCAGCACCAGGCCAAAGTAGTTGGCGGCCATCAACGCACCGACCCACAGACCGTCGACATGGTCCGCGGCGAGGCGCAGCGCCAGGTAGGTACTGAGTAAGCCCGAGCCGATCAACATCATCAGCGAGGCGAAATAAAGCGCTCGAAAGGATTTCCAGATTTGGCGCATCGGCGTTCCGGGCGGCTCCTTGCAGTGAGTATCGGGCTACCGTCAACGATAGCCCGACGGCGACGGGTCGGTTATGCCTGGGCTGCTAAAACGCGCCGCTCCCAGGGAGTGATTTCATCAAGGAAGCTGGTCAACTCCATGGTCTTCGAAGCGATGTAGCCTTCGATAAACTCCTTGCCGAACAGTTCCTTCGCCAACTGGCTACGTTTCAGACGCTCAAGAGCCGCATGCAAGGTACATGGCAGCGACAAACTTTCTGGCACTTCAAATTCGCCCTGGATGGGCGCTGTTGGCTCCAGCTGGTTTTCAATACCGTGCAGGCCCGCCGCGAGACTCGCGGCAATGGCCAGGTACGGGTTGGCGTCAGCACCCGGCAGGCGGTTCTCGACCCGTCGCGCAACCGCCGCGCTGGCCGGGATCCGCAAGCCGGCCGCCCGGTTGTCGTGGGACCAGCAGGCGTTGTTCGGTGATGCGTAAGGATGGCACAGCCGCTGATAAGAGTTCACGTTCGGCGCGAACAGCGCCGTGAAATCCGCCATGGCCGCCTGCTGACCACCAATGAAGTGCCGGAACCGGGCCGTCGGTTGCCCGGCCTCATCGCTGAACACGTTGCGCCCGGTTCCGATCTCGACCACGCTCTGGTGAATGTGCATCGAACTGCCCGGCGTATGCGGCAACGGCTTGGCCATGCACACCACGGTCAAGCCGTGCTTGAGTGCCACTTCCTTGAGCAGGTGCTTGAACAGGAACGTCTGGTCCGCCAGCAGCAAGGGATCGCCGTGCAACAGGTTGATCTCGAACTGGCTGACACCCATCTCGTGCATAAAGGTGTCGCGCGGCAACCCCAGCGCCGCCATGCATTCGTAGACTTCAGTGAAAAACGGCCGCAAGCCGTTGTTGGAACAGACGCTGAAGGCCGACTGACCGTTCTCGCGGCGCCCATCCAGGCCGACAGGCGGCTGGAAGGCCTGGGTCGGGTCAGTGTTGGGGGCAAACACGAAGAACTCCATCTCGGTCGCCACCACCGGTGCCAGGCCGAGCGCGGCATAACGGGCGATCACTGCTTTCAACTGGCCGCGGGTGGACAGTTGCGAGCTTGCGCCGCTCAACTCGTCGGCGTCACAAATGGCCAAAGCACGAGGTGGTTGGCTCCAGGGCAAACGATGGATCTGTTGCGGGTCAGCGTTGAGCGCCAGGTCGCCGTCGTCACTGCCGTAAAAGCGTGCGGGCGGGTAACCGCCCATGATGCATTGCAGCAGCACGCCCCGCGCCATCTGCAAGCGTCGCCCCTCGAGGAAACCCTCAGCGGTCATTACCTTGCCGCGCGGCACGCCATTGAGGTCCGGCGTGACACACTCAATCTCATCAATGCCGGTCAATCGCTGCGCGAGTGAGCTCTGGCCATCGGTCGTCATGACTCAATCCTTGTTGTAATGCGGGCCGCGAACGGCGACATGTACAAAATAGGCTTCAGCCGTTCGGAATATCAAGCAGGCCCAACGAATAAAGCGCCTACGGCAGGTAAAGACTGAACAGCCCGCCCCCCAGCGGCCCGCCATTGCTGATCTCGGTGCGCCCCTGCACGCCATTGCGCTGGTGCAGCCGGGCAATGCGTGCGGCGAAATACAGACCCAGCCCGGTACTGCCACTGGCCGGGTTGATGCCCTGCACATAGTCAGCCTGACGCTCGAGCATCCGGATCGGGTAACCCTCGCCATCGTCATTGATCGTCAGCACCAACTGCCCGGTTTCCTCGCCCACACTGATCAGCAGCGAACTGCGGGCATAGCGGATGGCATTGTTGATGCCGTTGGCCAGTACCGTGCCGATCAACTCACGATCAAAGAACCCGAGCGGGCTCAAGGGGTCGACCTCGAACGTCACCAGAATGCCGCGACTCTTGAACACCTCTTGATGCGCGGCCAATTGCGCTTCGATGAAATCGTCCAGTTCATGGTAGTCCGGGCGTAATGGCAACTGGTTGACGCCCAGTTTGTAGAGCCCCAGCAACTGCACCAGCATGCCGTTGAGATGGGCGAACTCGAAGTCGATCACGCCCTGCTCGCCGCTTTGCTGCTGCGCTTCTGGCAAGCGAGCCAGCCACTGACCATGCGCCTGCATCAGCACGGCCAGGGAGTTCTTCATGTCGTGGACGGTGGAGGCAATCACCGTGGAAAAATCGAGCCCCGGTTCACTCTCATTCATTCGCCAAACGCCTTGTCTCGCAACTTTTGATAACGCGAATACCGCAGGTCACTCTCGGGCATCAGGCCGACCATCTTCAAGCAGCGACGGCATTCGTCCAGCAGGGTCGCGTCAAGGCTGGCCGTGTTCCCGTGCAACAGCGACTGCGCCATGTTGAGGGCGATGCTGATGTTCTTCGGTTGCAGCAGCAGCGCACCGCGAAACAGTTCCCGGGCCTCGGTCAGCGCACCGGCCTTGTAGCTGCGAACGCCCTGCCGGTTGAGGTCGGCCGCCGCGGTACCGGAATTGAGAATCGCAGGGTCGTCGGTCTGCTTGGCAATGCCCTGCATCACCACCGGGTCGTCACCGTAGATTTCCGCGCAGTTTTTCAACATCGAATTACCGGCGTCAGCCTGCCCCAGCATCTTCAACTGCTTGGCCACCAGCAACGCCGCTTCGGCGCTCATGAACTGCTCCATGCCATCGAGACGGATCAACGCTTGCTCGGTGAGCTTGTCCGCCGTTTCGGCATCATTGATCAGCAGACTGGTGGCCTTCATCAGGCGGGCCCGGATCTGCAAGCCCGGGTCATTGGGATTGTCCTTGGCGACCGCGCTCAACGTCTGGTTGATCTCAAGGCGCGTGCGGGTATCCAGGCCTCTTTCGCTGCCCTTGCTGATCAGCGCGTGCGCCAGGCCAAGGTTGCTCTCCGGGTCCTTGAAGCGCGACTGCGCACCTTGGGAGACCGCCTGGCGATAGGCGCGCGCGGAGGTGTCGAAGTCTTCGTTGGTCATCGCCAGCTTGCCCAGCAGGGCCTGTCGCCGCACCGCCAGGGGGGAAAGGCGAACCGCCTCTTCCAGTACACGCTGTGCCGTCCTGGTGTCGCCCTGGGCGACCAGCACATCGGCCAGTCCGTCGTACAACCCGGGCATCATCGGAAACACCTTCAGCGCCTTTTCGTACAGCGCCTTGGCCTGGCCGGGCTGGCCGCGCTTGAACAGTAATCGCCCCAGACCGGCATAGGCCCAAGGCAGCGGACGGTCCGCCAGAATGCTGTTGTACAGTCGCTCCAGCGCTTCGTTCTGGTTCATGTCGCGCAGCGCGTCGGCGCGATAGCGCAGGCACAGCGGCGCATAGCGCGGGTCCTGCTTGCACAGGGCAACGCAGGCGTTCAGCACCTCGACCGGCTTGCCCCGATCCAGCGCCTGCATGATCGGCTTGAGCAAGGTCTTGCGCTGCTCCAGTCGCTCCAGCCGCTGGGCAAGCCCGGCGCGGTTGAACGGCTTAGTCAGGTAGGCATCCGGCTCATGTTCAAGGGCGCTGAGCACCATCGCCTGGCTACTCTCGGCGGTGACCATGAGGAACACACTTTCGTGGCTGATCAGCTTATCGACCATCAGGTCTTCGAGTACCTGCTGACCGTTTTTCTTGCCATCGCCCAGGTGGTAGTCCTGCAGGATGAAGTCGTAGCGCTTTTGCGAACACATGCGCAGCGCGGCCTCTCCGGTGTCGGCCGTGTCGACATCCTTGACTCCCAGCTCACGCAACATCGACCTGACGGAACTGCGGAAATCCGAGAAATCATCGACGATCAAAAAACTTTTTTGGTGGTACGCCAGCATCGAAGATTCCAGGCAATTAAGAAGATGAACCCAAAGACACATGCAACAGCCAGCTCAATGTCGCGGCCCGGTTTGGCGCAGCGCAGGACAACGACCCGTCGGGTTATCGGCCGCACTGGGCATTCCCTTGAAGGTGTCGGCAAACAATCACGAAATTGTCGGGAAATCCCATGGCCGATGACATGACGACGGACCAATTTGATCTATACCCAGTACTGCGGGTGTTGATCCCCCCTCGATCGCAGACTGCCAATGGCCCGTCGTATTGCGCCGGACTCATGGTCAATGCCTTGAACCGGGCAAGGAGTCAGCAATGGCTGAGTCAGGCAAGAAAATGAGCCTCACGGGGCTGACCACACTGGTGGCCGTGAACATGATGGGCTCGGGCATCATCATGCTACCCACCAACATGGCCCAGCTTGGGGCCGTCTCGTTGCTGTCCTGGATATTCACCGCGATAGGCTCAATGGCCATCGCCTATTGCTTTGCCCAATGCGGGATATTTTGCCCGCGTTCGGGCGGGATGTCGGCGTACACCGAACAGGCCCATGGCAAGTCGGGCTTCTTTCTGTGCTCCTACCTCTACTTCCTGTCGCTGGCCATCGCCAACGTGGCGGTGGCGATTTCCGCCGTGGGCTACATGACGGAGTTCCTGCCATGGCTGGGCAGCGGTGCTATCCCATTGTTCATCGGCACGATCGGCCTGATCTGGGTAACCACGCTGGCCAACTTTGGCGGCCCCGGCATTACCGGCAGGATCGGCGCGATCACGGTCTGGGGGGTGATCATTCCAGTGGCGGGCCTGTGCATCATCGGTTGGTTCTGGTTCAAGCCCGAGGTACTGATTGCCGCCTGGAACCCGAACGAGCTGCCGATCTCCGAGGCCGTGAGCAGGACCATCCCCTTGACCCTGTGGGCGTTCCTGGGCATGGAATCCGCCGCTCAAGCCATCGATGCGGTAGAAAACCCCAAGCGCACGGTGCCCCTGGCCTGCCTGTTCGGGACACTGGGGGCCGCCGTGATCTATGTGCTGTCGACCACCGTCATCCAGGGCATCATTCCCAATGCGGAACTGGCCAACTCCTCCGCGCCGTTCGCCCTCGTCTATGCCCGGATGTTCACCCCCATGATCGGCAACATCATCATGGTGCTGGCCGTCATGGCCTGCATCGGCTCACTGCTGGGGTGGCAGTTCACCCTGGCGCAAACGGCGAAGATGGCCGCCGACCAGGGCATGTTCCCCAACTTTTTCAGCAAGGTCACCGCAATGAATGCACCGATCATCGGCATGGCGGTGTGCGCCGTACTGCAGACGTTGATGGCGCTCTCGACCATTTCACCCAATGCCAGCGCCCAGTTCAGCAAACTGGTGAGCCTGGCCGCAGTGACCAACCTGGTGCCCTACGTCACCGCGCTGACGGGGCTGCTGGTGATCATGTACAAGGCCAAGGTCAGTGCCTCGGTGTATGTACGCAACAGCCTGGTGTTGCTGGTGGCGCTGACGTACTCGTTTTATGCCCTTTACTCCTGTGGCATGGAGGCCGTGTTCGGCGGCACCCTGGTGCTGGTGATCGGCTACCTGCTCTATGCCTCCATTGCCAAGCGCTTTGTCGGCACCCCGCCGCCGCCCCTGAGCGAGATCGGGGACGCGTAGTGGCGCCCACCAGGACGGCACGACAACTGATCACGGGAAAGGACATGAACATGAAGAGGCCGCCCCTTACCCCCATGCTGCTTGCCTGCATGCTCATGCTGCTGCCCGGCACGGTCCGGGCCGATACGCTGGAGCGGGTGCGGGCCAGCAACAGCCTCACCCTCGGTTACCTGAATGACTTTGCGCCCTTCAGCACCCAGGACGGTGACAAGGCCAAAGGCTTTGCCATCGACCTGTGCCAGACCGTCGTCGACAAACTCAAGGCCGAACTGGCGTTGCCCGCGCTGCAAGTGCGCTACCAGGCGGTCAGGCAGGTCGATGAAATCAATGCCGTGCGCTCGGGAAACATCGACATCCTCTGCACACCCACCCCGCAAAGCCTCGAACGACGCAAGAGCGTGAGCTTTTCCGTGCCGATCTACACCGCCGGTCTCTCGGCCGTGGTCCGCCAGGACGCGCCGCCTGCGTTGCTCAATGTGCTCAACGGCCAAGAGGCCCATACCGGCCCGACCTGGCGCGCAACCCTCAACCGCGGCCTGTCCAACCAGACCTTTGCCGCACCGGCGGGCGGTGTCACCGAACAGTGGATTCGTGGGCAGATGCGCACCCTGGGTGTCATTACCACCCTGGTCACGGTCGAGAACAGCCACGAAGGGCTCAAGCAGGTGGCCGATGGCAAGGTCTCTGCCTACTTCGCCGAACGCATGCTGCTCAAGAACCAGCTGGCGGCAGACTATCCCGACGGCAACCTGATGGTGCTTGACCGCATCTACGAGTACGCACCGGCCTCGATGGCCATGGAGCGCGGCAATGAGGACCTGCGTCTGCTGGTCGATACCGCACTCAGTGAGGCTTACCGTTCAGGAGTGATGGAGCAGGCTTATGCCAAGTACCTGGGGGGTGCCAGCGATACGGTGAAGAAGCTGTTCAAGATTTATGCATTGCCTTAGTACCCGTCGATGGTAAACGTCTGACCTATCGTCCATTAGCAAGCTATTGATCACCGTCATTTTGATACCATGTCGCAATTTGAAGATGACACGCCTCGACAGATCTCAGGAGCGTCGGGCCATTCAAAGGGCGGTATTAGATGAGTGTTGATTTGACTCGCCGAAAGGTGATTGCAGGTATGGGTCTGCTGGGCCTTGGCCTCCTCAGCGGTTGCGACAGTCGAGGCCAGCTGTCCTACAAGTACGGTAAGGACCTGAGCGACAAGATCCTTGGGCGTACCTTCAAGTTGAAAGATACCGAGGGCAACACAAGAACGCTTTCCAGCTTTCGAGGCCTGATGCCGATGGTGTTCTTCGGCTTCACCCAATGCCCGGCAATCTGCCCCACGACCCTGGCTCGCGCAGTACAGGCCAAGAAGTTGATGGGCAAGGATGGCGACCGCCTGCAGGTGATCTTCATCACCCTGGACCCCGAGCGTGATACGCCGGCCGTACTGGATGCCTACGTCAAAACCTTCGACCCTTCATTTGTCGCGCTTTACGGGACACTGGAGGAAACGGCCACCACGGCTAAAGAGTTCGATGTGTTCTACGAAAAAATACCCAGTGGGTCCACCTACACCCTTTCGCACACCGCCACGAGTTATGTCTATGACTCCAGGGGAACGTTGCGCCTTGGCTTGTCCCACTCACTTACCGCGCAAGAGTGCGCGGAAGATTTGCTCACTGTCATGGAGGTTTGCTAATGAACTCAACGGCCAATAAAACCGGCATCACCCAGCGCGTCAAACATGCCCTGCTCGGGCTGTCCCTGCTGGGGCTGGCCTGCCAGGTTTCGGCCCAGACCCAGGTTGACGACGCTTGGGTTCGCGCCACCGTCGCGGGACAACAAGCGAGCGGCGCTTTTATGACCATCACCGCAAGCGACGACAGCAAGCTGCTGAGTGTCGCGTCGCCGGTGGCCAAGACAGTGCAGATCCACCAGTCGACCATGAAGAACGATGTGATGAGCATGCAACCGGTGGCGTTCGTGGCATTGCCTGCTGGCAAAGCCGTCTCGCTGGACCCGCACGGCTATCACGTGATGCTTATCGATCTGGTTGCCCAGGTCAAAGAAGGCGACAAGGTACCGCTGACCCTGACGGTCGAGAATGCCAAAGGCGAGAAAGAGTCGATCACGGTCGAGGCCCAGGCGCGGGCACTGAACATGGCAGATCACAGCATGATGCATTGATTGCCCAAGGCTCGAACACAACCTTGGTACAAACAAGGGCCCTCATAGGGCCCTTAGTTTTGGCTGAAACTTTTTCGCGCACAAAAACAA
Organism: Pseudomonas sp. FW300-N1A1; assembly: GCF_058789115.1. Taxonomy (NCBI): domain Bacteria; kingdom Pseudomonadati; phylum Pseudomonadota; class Gammaproteobacteria; order Pseudomonadales; family Pseudomonadaceae; genus Pseudomonas; species Pseudomonas sp. FW300-N1A1. The sequence goes on from NZ_JBYTBK010000042.1 coordinate 41,738, forward strand.
AACCCCTACCTGCAGATGCAGATAGGGGTTTCGGAATTTAATCTTGACGATGACCTACTCTCACATGGGGAAACCCCACACTAC
>NZ_JBYTBK010000043.1:0-39786 GCF_058789115.1 Pseudomonas sp. FW300-N1A1
GCTTCGCGCACCAGCGCGAGCAAGCTCGCTCGCCACGGGTCTCTCACCCGCTTCAAGCCTTTCTTAACTGAACAGCACCGCCGGCAATACCGAGGCCTGCAAGCGAATCAAATTCACTGAGGGAGGGGGTTTTGCGATGGGGGTAGCAGGCGGAGCTGCAGCCGGCTATTTCCTGACAGGGTCAACCGCAGGCGCTATTTGCCTCGGGCTGGGTGTACCTACAGGTGGAGTTGGAACGCTGGCATGTGGACTTGTAGTGGTAGGTGCCGGGTCATTGGCAGCAGGCGCAGCTACTGGCGCTTTGGGTGAAACGATGGGTGATTTGATTTATGAGTACCTTAAATGAACATCCCGGAGATCGTATTTGGTTGCATGGGGGGGATTGTGATGGTGTTCACATTCGTATGGATTGGGGTCGCTTTACATCTGGCGTACACCCGCATGGACGAGATGCTGGAGCACCTTAAAAACTGCACCACCATCATGGCTCGCGCGCCACTCCGACATGGAGGAGCCTTGGGCAAACTGCTGCTGGTGGGTGGCATCTCCGGCATCGTCACTTTCCCTGGCGTCTATCTCAAACATGGCGGTGTCAGTATCGACGATCTGGCAAGATTTCCCGTCCCCCTCAAGCGCAAGTTAGCAGTCCTGCAGTGGACTGGAATCGGACTACTCGCCTCCATGTTCTTGCTGTGGTGCATTGGCAAGATCGTCGGTTGACTCTGATCCCCAAGAGTTCAGGCCTGCGGTTTATCCCGCTGCAAACACCTGTACCAGTCGCTCGGCAATGTGCTGCTGTGCCTGTTCGGCCTCATCGATGATCGCGCCCATGCGCAGGAAGTCGTGAGTCATGCCCGGGTAGACCTTGAGCTCCACCGCCACGCCTGCCGCCTGCAAATGCCGTGCATAAGCCACGCCCTCATCGTGCAGCGGGTCGCATTCGGCGAGGATCAGCAACACCGGCGGCACGTTCGCCCCGACCTTGCCCAGTAACGGCGAAAAACGTGGGTCCAGACGATCATCCGCGTCCCGCTGGTAATGTGTGTAGAACCAGGCCAGCGAGTCCTTTTCCAGCAAGTGGCCAACGCCATAGCGCTCGATGGAGGCGCTGCCCTGGCTGGCATCGGTCACCGGGTAGATCAATACCTGCAGCAACGGCTGCACCTCGGTGGCCAGGGGTTGCGCGGCCAGCACCGTGGCCAGGCTGCCGCCGACACTGTCACCGCCCACCGCCAGCCGCCGTGGATCAATGCCCAGGCGGGGGGCGTTGGCCACCAGCCAGTGCCACGCATCCTGCGCATCGTCGGCGGCGGTCGGAAAGCGAAACTCCGGCGCCAGCCGATAGGCCACCGACAGCACCACGCAATCGGCCATGGCCGCCAGGGCCCGGCACACCGAATCATGGGAGTCGAGACTGCCGACCACATAGCCACCGCCGTGGAAATACAACAACGCCGCACGCCCCGCACCTTCGGCCAGGGCATGGTTGCTGTAGATCCGCGCGTCGAGCCGGGCGCCGTCACGGGTTGGAACCTGCAACTCGTCAACCAGCTCCAGGTCCTCTGCTCCCGCCTCCATCATCAAGGACGACTGATCGAACTGCTCACGGGCCTGCTCGGGTGTCAGGGCATGCATCGGTAGGCGTTTGCCACTGGCCCGGCCGTTGCCGACCAGCTCCAGAAACGCCGCAATATCAGGGTTCAACGACATCACAAAAACCTCCAACCGGTCGGCCCCAGGGCCCGGCCGGTTTCACAGATGGGTTCAGATTCAGCAGAGCGCTACCCGTTCAACGAACTCGACCAACACTTCTTCAATCCCGGCGAGGCACTTTTCATCACGGGGAATCTGGAAATGCCCGCAGTCGATCATCTCGCCGCCGAGATCCGGCTGCCCCAGTTGCGCCGCCAGCTCCATGGCTTCGTCGTCACGGCCCCGGGTCCACCAGCAGGTCGGTGCAATCCTCAGTGCGCTGCAACGATCCAGTTGCAGTGACAACTGCTTGAGCCGGCGCGCAACGCTGAACACATGGGCCAGTTCATCAGCCCCCAGTGCCACGTAGGTCGACCCTTCGCGGCTGCCGGCCAGTGCCGCGGACAACAGCCCGCGCACGTTGGCGCTGGTCTCTTCGCCCTGCACCGCCAGGTGCTGCGCCACATCCGGCAGCGTCGCCTGTACGAACTCGCGCAGGTCGCTGTGCCAGTCATCCCGCACACCGGCATTCACCGCCGCCGATGGCACGAAGCTGTCTACCAGCCCGACAAACGTCACCTGCTGACCGGCACTTTCCAACTGCGCGGCCATCAGCAGCGCCAGCGTTCCGCCCAGGGACCAGCCCAACAGGTGATACGGCCCTTGCGGTTGATGGGCACGGATCTGCGCCACGTAATCACTGGCCATGCCCTGCAGGGAGGCATCGTCCCAGGCCGGATCGAGCAGCATCCGCGCCTGGATCGCCAACACCTGACGCTGACCGCTCAAGCGCCGCGCCAGCGGCTCGTAGTCGAACACCGTACCGAAGCCGGCGTGTACGCAGAACAGCGGCGCCACAGCCGACACCTCGCCATTCATGGCCAGCAACCCAGTGCTTTTCAGGGCCGTGCCCTGCACGCTGGCCACCAGTTGCGTGATGCTCGGCTTCTGCATCAGGTCGCGCAGCTTCAGGCTCAAGCCCTGGGCCTTGAGTGAGCGGCTGCGAGCAATCACTTGCAGGCTGAGAATCGAATCGCCCCCCAGTTCGAAGAAGTTGTCGGTGACGCCCACGCGCTCGATTTTCAGCACCTGCTGCCAGATCGTCGCCAGGGCTTTTTCCAGCTCGGTGACCGGTGCCACGTAGTCCTGACGTTGCTGTTCAACCCCAGGTTCCGGCAGGGCCTTGCGGTCGAGCTTGCCGTTGGGCGTCAGCGGCATGCGCGCAAGTAGCGTCAGGTGGACCGGCACCATGTAGTCCGGCAGGCAGGCCTTGAGTTGTTCACGCAAGCGCTCGCACAAACCGTCGGTGTCCGTGTCGGCGTTGGCCAGCACATACCCGAGCAGTTGCTTGCCGCTGCCGCCTTCGCGGGCAACCACGGCGGCATCTCGCACTCCCGGTTGCTGCTTGAGGCGGGCCTCGATCTCCCCCAGCTCAATGCGGAACCCACGGATCTTCACCTGATGGTCGATCCGTCCCAGGTAATCGAGGGTGCCGTCTTCGCGCTGACGCACCAGGTCGCCGGTACGGTACAGACGCCCGCCCGTGGCGCTGAACGGGTCAGCGACAAAGCGTTCGGCCGTGCCACCGCTACGCCCCAGATACCCCCGGGCCAGGGCGCTGCCACCCAGGTACAGCTCACCGGCGATACCGGCCGGCAAGGGGTTGAGGTCGCTGTCCAGCACATAGCCGCTGCGCTCTCCCACCAGACTGCCGATCGGCGCGTAGGCCGCGCCACATTCATCCGCCGGGCCGGCTTTCCAGATCAATGGCGTGACCACGGTTTCCGTCGGGCCATAGCCATTGATGATGTGTTGCGGCTTCAGTGCACGCTTGGCCAGTTCGAAGCTCGCCACCGGCACCGCATCACCGCCGAAGCAGTAGATGCGCACCGCGGGCGGGTTGCCCTGCTGCTCGGCGTGTTCGGCCAGCTGTTGCAGGTACACAGGCGGGAAGGCCGCGACGGTCACCTGATGCTCATGCAGGGCGGCGTAGGTCTGTTCGGCGGTCCACAGGTTGTCGTCACGGATCAACAGTCGCGCACCGTGGGTCAGGGTGGTCAACCAGCGTTCATGAGCACCGTCGAAAGCGAACGACATGAAGTGCAGTTCACAATCGTCCGGCGTCATCGCGTACCGCTCACCGATCGCCTGGCAATGCATCGCCAGCGGCCCGTGGGCCACGCCGACGCCTTTTGGCAAGCCGGTGGAGCCGGAGGTGTAGATCACGTAGGCCAGGTTGTCCGGCTGCACCGCCACCTGCGGCGCGTGGCCCGGTTGCTGATCCAGGTTCAGGCGGTCTAGGTGCATCACGTGCAGGTTGTCCTGCACCGGCAATACACCGCTCAAGCTCGAATCGCTGAGCAACAGGGCGATGCCCGAATCGCGCATCAGATAGCTCAGGCGCTCCCGTGGGTAGGTCGCGTCCAGCGGCACATAAGCACCGCCGGCCTTGAGCACTGCCAGCAAGGCGACAATCATCTGCTCGCTGCGCGGCAAGGCCACGCCGACCCGCACGTCCGGGCCGACGCCTTCGGCAATCAGCGCGTGGGCCAGACGGTTGGCGCGCGCCTCGATCTGCCCGTAGCTGAAGGACTGGCCGGCGAATATCACCGCAGGCTGTTGCGCGTGTTGCCGCGCCCATTGCGCGATGCGCTGGTGTACCGGCAACGCCATTGCCTGCACCGCCGGTGCGGCAACTGCCTCGACCTGCCCCGTGACCAGCCCCACTCGCCCCAGCGGCTGTGTGGCGTCAGCCGACAGCGCGTCCAGCAGGCCTTCCATATTGCGGCGAATACCTTCCACCGTCGCCGGATCGAAATGCTCGCGCAGGAACATGTATTCGATCACCAGGCCGTCTTCCAGGGTGACCATCAGGTCCATCGGGAAGTTGGTCAGGCCGGCGCTGCTGCTGTCGCCGAAGCTCAGGGAGTCATCGCGGAACTCGCGCAAGGCCTGATCGATCGGGTGGTTTTCGAAGACGATGATGCTGTCGAACAACGATTGCCCGGCACGCCCGGCCCAGCGCTGCACGTCGGTCAGCGGTGTGTATTCACGCTCGCGCATATCCAGGTTGTAGTCCTGCACATCACGCAGCCACTGACCCACCGCTTGCTCAGGCGGCACGTCCTTGATCACCGGCAAGGTGTTGATGAACAGCCCCAGGATCGACTCGGACGCAGGCAGGCTCGCCGGTCGCCCGGCCACGGTGGCACCAAAGGCCACGCAGCGCTGGCCGCTGTAACGGCTGAGCAGCACCAGCCAGGCGCCCTGCACCAGGGTGTTGAGGGTGATGTGCTGGGACTGGGCAAAGGCCTTCAAGTGTTCGGTACGGGTTTGTCCCAAACGGCTGTAGAGCGCTGCATGTCCCCTGCCCTGTCCGGTGCGCGGCACGGCGTCGGCCAGGTAAGTCGGCTGGTCCAGTGGCAGCAGGTGCTGGCGCCAGAAGCCTTCGCTGGCGTTGGCGTCCTGCTGTTGCAGCCAGTTGACGTAGCGACGGTACGGCACCGCCTCGGCCAGTGCCTGGCCCGAGTAGTGGCTGAGCACTTCACCGATCAACCGGGAACTGCTCCAGCCGTCGATCAGGAGGTGGTGATAGGTCCAGATCAACTGATAGCTGTCGTCACCCAGGCGCACCAGCACCAGGCGCTGCAAGGGTGGACGGTCGAGGTCAAAACCCTTGGCCCGCTCACGGTCGGCCAGTGCCTCCAAGGCCTGGGCCGAAGTGTCCTGCCCGCGCCAGTCGAGCAGGCTGATGGGCAGGGCCGCATCGGCCAGCACGAACTGCAAGGGCTCGGCCAGGTCCTGCCACAGGAAGCCGGTGCGCAGAATGTCGTGACGCTGGCTCACCGCCTCCCACGCGGCCTTGAAGCGCAACGGCTTCAGGCCTTGCACCGGGATGCACAGCTGGTTGATGTAGAGGTCGACGTCCGGCGAGTTCAAGCCGAGGAACAACATGCCTTGCTGCATCGGTGACAAGCGGTACAGGCCATCGAGCCGACCTTCGGGCAGCGGCAACCCGGCCACCTGTGCGTCGCTCAAACCGTGCAACGGCAGATCGGGCAATGGCGTTGGTTGCGCTGCCAGACTGTCAACGATCAGCGCCCGCAGCGCCAATTGCTGGATGGTCGGTTGCTGGAACAGGTCCTTGGGGCTCAGTTCGATGCCGTGTTGACGCGCGCGGCTGACCACCTGGATCGACACGATGGAGTCGCCCCCCAGGGCGAAGAAGTTGTCCGTGGTGCTGACCTGCGTCACCCCCAACACCGCTTGCCAGATATCCACCAATGCCTGCTCGGTGGCATTGGCCGCTGCCACGAAGTGTTCGGCGGCCGCGAACTCCAGCGCCGGCAGGCGCTTGCGGTCGAGTTTGCCGTTGGGACTGAGGGGCATCTGCGCCAGCCAGACGAGATGGCTCGGCACCATGTAGTCCGGCAGGTTTTCCCCCAGCCGGGCACTGAGGCTGTCGTGCAGGTGTGTACGAACCGCCTGCTCAGCCTCCAGGGTCTCAGGGTCGCTGGGCACCAGGTACGCCACCAATTGCTTGCTACCCAGCACCTCCTGAGCCACCACCACCGCTTCACGCACGGCCGCGTGCTCCACCAACCGGGTTTCGATCTCCCCGAGTTCGATGCGCAGGCCACGCAGTTTCACCTGATGGTCGATGCGCCCGACGTATTCAATCACCCCATCGGCGCGGTACCGCGCCAGGTCGCCGGTGCGGTACAAGCGCTGGCCGGCCACGAACGGGCTGGCCACGAAACGCTCGGCGCTGAGCCCCGGACGACGATGGTAACCACGGGCCAGGCCAATGCCTCCCAGGTACAGCTCACCGGCCACGCCCACCGGCAACGGGTTCAAGCCGCTGTCGAGAATGTAGGTGGCGAGGTTGGCAATCGGCTGGCCGATCGGTACGCCATCGCGGCCTTCATCGCGACAGGTCCAGTGGGTCACGTCGATGGCCGCCTCGGTCGGCCCGTAGAGGTTGTACAACCCGGCACCCGGCAGTTTGGCGAACACCTGCAACTGCGCGTCCACCGGCAGCGCTTCACCGCTGCAGACGATACGCGTCAGGCCGGTGCAACTGGCCACGTTGGCGTCCTGCAAGAACGCTTGCAGCATCGACGGCACAAAGTGCAGCGTGGTGATGCCTTGCTGGTTGATCAGCTCGATCAGCCTGGCCGGATCGCGGTGATCGCCCGGCCGCGCGACGACCAGTCGGGCACCGGTCATCAACGGCCAGAAGAACTCCCAGACCGACACGTCGAAGCTGAACGGAGTCTTCTGCAGGATCCTGTCGTTCGCGCTCAGGTCGTAGGCCTGTTGCATCCACAGCAAACGATTGGTCAAGGCTCGATGGGCGTTGCCCGCCCCTTTCGGCAGACCGGTGGAACCTGAGGTGTAAATCACGTACGCCAGGTTGTCGGCGCTGCTGGCCACCAGCGGATCAACCGCCGGCAATGCGCCGAACGCCAGGCCTTCAGGCTCCAGGCACAAGCACTGCAGCCCCTCGGGAACCGGCAGGCTGGCGAGCAACGGCGACTGGGTCAACAGCAGGCTGATGCCGCTGTCGACCATCATGTAGCTCAGGCGCTCGCGGGGGTAGTCCGGGTCCAGCGGCACATAGGCGCCCCCGGCCTTGAGAATCGCCAGCAGGCCGATGACCATTTCCAGGCTGCGCTCAACCGCAATCCCCACCAGCACATCGGGACCGACCTTGCGCTGGATCAGCGCGTGGGCCAACTGGTTGGCCCGGGCATTGAGCTGGGCATAGCTCAGGGACTGCCCGGCAAACACCAGCGCCGTGGCTTGCGGTGTACGCCGGGCCTGGGCTTCGATCAGCGTGTGAACGCACAGCGCTTGCGGGTACGTCACCTCGGTGGCATTCCACTGCTCGACCATGCGTTGCTGTCCGGCGGCATCCAGCAGGTTCAACTCTCCCAGGGTGGCGTCGCCCGAGCCCGCCAACTGCTGCAACAGCGTGTCGAAGTGCGTGCTCAACTGCCCGATCACCGAGTCGGCGAACTGCCCGCGCTGGTAGCTGTAGTGCAACGACAGCTCATCGCTGACATTCACCGCCAGGGTCAGTGGGTAGTTGGTCTGTTCGTGGTTGTCGATGTTGCCAAAGCGCAGTTCGCTCGGGGCGCCCTGCTCCAGGGCTTGGGATACCGGGTAGTTCTCGAACACCAGGATGTTGTCGAACAGCGCTTCACCGCTTTTGCCGGCCCAGCGCTGGATGTCGAACAACGGCGTGTGTTCGTGTTCGCGCAGGCCGAGGTTCTGCGCCTGCACAGCCTGCAACCACTGGCCGACGGTCTGCTCCGAACGCGGGCTGGCGATGACCGGCAAGGTGTTGATGAACAGGCCGATCTGCTGCTCGACGCCTTTGAGTTCCGTCGGACGCCCGGCCACCGTGGCGCCGAACGCCACGGTTTGCTGACCGGTGAGGCGCTGTAGCAGCAACAGCCATGTGGCCTGGACCAGGGTGTTGAGGGTGACCTTTTGCTGGCGGGCAAATTCGCCCAGGCGCCGGGTCTGCACCGCGTCGATGAAGCGATACTGCTCGCCATGACCCTCGAGCTGTTCTTCACGCAGCTGACACTGTACCGCCTGGGCCAGCCGGGTGGGTTCCTGAAGGTTGGCCAACTGGCCTTTCCAGTAGGCTTCGCTTGCATTGCTGTCCTGACCTTGCAGCCACTGGATGTAGTCGCGATAACGCCCGGCCTGTGCCGGGACCGGCTCGCCGCTGTAGCGTTGCAGGACTTCGCCCAGCAACTGCGAATTACTCCAGCCGTCCATGAGGATGTGGTGGTTGGTGTAGATCAGATGGCAGCGCTGATCATCCAGGCGAACCACCACCATGCGCAGCAGCGGCCCGTGGGCCAGGTCGAAACCCTGGGCCTGTTCGGCAGCCGCCAAGGCATTCAAGGCCTCGTCAGGCACGACGCGGTCACGCCAATCGAGCACGCTGAACGGCATGCACAACTGTTTGTGCACCACTTGCACCGGGCGCGCCACCGCGCCCTGCCAGACAAAACCGGTGCGCAGAATGTCATGGCTGTCGACCGCCGCCTGCCAGGCATCACGGAAGCGTTGCGGGTCGAGACCTGCGACATCCAGGCGAACCTGGTTGATGTAGTCGCCACCCGCTTGCTCGTACAGGCTGTGGAACAGCATGCCCTGCTGCATCGCCGACAGCGGATAGACATCGGCGATCTGGCTGGTGCTGACCGGCAGGCTGTCGAGTTGCGCCTGGGTCAGGCCCGCCAGTGGGAAGTCCGATGGCGTCAGGCCTGCGACACCGGGTTCGGTGCAGTGGGCAATCAACGCCGCCAGTTCCTGCGCGTAGTCCGCCGCCAGGCGCTCGATGGCATCGCGACTGAAACGCTCACGGCTGAACGTCCAGCCCACACTCAGTTCGCCGCCATACACCTGGCCATTGAGGGTCAGCCAGTTGCCCAGCGGCGCGTCGGCGCTTTGTTCCAGGCCGCCGCTTTCCTGAGCCGGAGCAAACAAGGCCGCGTCGTCGCCGTCGAAGCTGCCATCGAACTGGCCCAGGTAGTTGAAGGTGATCCGAGGGCTAGCCAGCGCACGCAGGCTCTTCTGTACCGACTCATCGCCCAGGTGGCGCAAGGCACCGTAACCCATGCCCTTGTTGGGGATGGCGCGCAGTTGCTCCTTGATCTGCTTGATCGAGTCGCCCTGCCCGGCCGCTGGCGTCAGGCGCACCGGGAACAGGCTGGTAAACCAACCGACGGTGCGGGTCAGGTCGATGCGGTCGAACAGTTCTTCACGACCATGGCCTTCGAGCTGGATCAGCGTCGAGGCCTGGCCAGTCCAGCGCCCGATCACCCTGGCCAGCGCAGTCAGCAACAGGTCGTTGACCTGGGTCCGGTAGGCCGCAGGCGCCTCTTGCAGCAGTTGCCGGGTCAGGTCCTGGCCGAGACGGGTTTGCACGGTCAGCGCCAAGTAGTTCTGCTCCCCCCCATCGAGGCGATCGCACGGCAGGTCGGTGCTGACATCGCTCAGGCAGTTCTGCCAGTAAGCCAGTTCCGCTTGCAGCGCCGGACTGCGGGCATAGCGCTGCAACTGTTCGCTCCAGTCCTTGAATGCACTGGTTTTGGCCGGCAGTGCCAGGGGCTGGCCGGTACTCACTTGCTGATACGCACTCTGCAGGTCTTCCAGCAGAATCCGCCACGATACGCCGTCCACCGCCAGGTGATGGATCACCAGCAACAAGCGCTGGCTGCCGTCGTCGAGGGTGGCCAGTACCGCCCGCAGCAGCGGTCCGTGTTGCAGGTCGAGACTGCGCTGGGCCCGATTGCCCAGGGCTTCCAGTGCGTGGGTGTCCGCTACCTGCGCCTGCCAGAGCAGGTCATGGTCCTGCACGGCGTCGAGTGACAGGTGCGTGGCCACCCAGATGCCCTCCTGCGCCTGAAAAGTCAGGCGCAAGGCGTCGTGATGCAGCACCAGCGCGTGCAGTACCTGTTCAAGGGTTGCCGCGTCCAGCGTGACTGCCGGTTTGAGCAGCAGCGACTGGTTCCAGTGGTGACGCTCGGGGATCGCATCCTCGAAGAACTGCTGCTGGATCGGCAGCAGCAACGCCGCGCCGCTGACGGCCCGCTGGTCGATAACCACACCGCTGTCACCCACCCCGGCCACCAGGGCCAGGCGCTGTACGGTCTGGTGCTGGAACAGGTCCTTGGGGCTCAGGCGAATACCGGCCTGACGGGCACGGCTGACCACCTGGATCGAGATGATCGAGTCACCGCCGAGCTCGAAGAAGTTGTCGTGCAGGCCCACTTGCGGCAGCTTCAGCACGTCCTGCCAGATCGCCGCGAGTTGCTGTTCCAGCGCGCTTTGCGGCGCCTGATAGGCCTGCTGCGACTGGCTGGCGTCGGGGGACGGCAGTGCGTTGCGGTCGAGTTTGCCGTTGGCGGTCAACGGCAACTGCGCCAGCAGCACCAGGTGCGCCGGGATCATGTGTTCCGGCAAGTTGTCCTTGAGGGTGGCACGCACGCGGTCACGCCAGTGCGCCTGCTGTTCGGCGCTGCCATCGAGCACCGTTGCATCGGCCGGTACCAGGTACGCCACCAGTTGCTGGCCGCTGAGACCCGGCTGCGCCAGTACTGCGGCCTGGCGTACGACGTCCTGCTCCAACAGTTGCGCCTGGATTTCACCCAGCTCGATACGAAAGCCCCGGATCTTCACCTGATGGTCGATGCGCCCGACGTACTCGATGACCCCGTCAGCGCGATAACGCGCCAGGTCACCGGTGCGGTACAAACGCCCACCGTCGGCGGCAAACGGATCGGGGATGAAGCGCAGGCAGGTCAGGTCGGCACGGTTCAGGTAACCCCGCGCCAGACCGGCGCGCCCCACATACAGCTCACCGATGCAGCCTTTGCCGACCGGGTTCAGGTCGCCGTCGAGCAGGTACCAGGACAGGTCCGGGATCGGCTCGCCAATAGGGCTGCCGACCTCGCGCTGCAGGTCGGCCATGGACAACGGTCGGTAGGTCACGTGCACCGTGGTTTCGGTGATGCCGTACATGTTGATCAACTGCGGGGCCGTATCGCCGAAGCGTTCGAACCAGTCGCGCAGGCTCCTGACCTCCAGCGCTTCGCCGCCAAACACCACGTAGCGCAGCGACAACTGGCTGGCGCGGTGCCCGGGCGCACAGGCCACCTGCATCAGTTGCTTGAAGGCCGATGGCGTCTGGTTCAGCACGCTGATGCGCTCGCGGCACAGCAAGGCATGGAAATCTTCCGGCGAGCGACTGACCTCATACGGCACCACCACCAGCTTGCCGCCGTGCAGCAGCGCACCAAAGATTTCCCATACCGAGAAGTCGAACGCATAGGAGTGGAACAGGCTCCAGACATCCTGCGGGCCGAAGCTGAACCAGGGGGCGGTGGCTGCGAACAGGCGCACCACGTTGTGGTGGGCGAGCAAGGTGCCCTTGGGTTGCCCGGTGGAGCCGGAGGTGTAGATCACATACGCCAGGTTGTCCGGACTCATCGCCACCTGCGGGTTGGCGTCGCTGTAGCCCTCAAGCCCGTCATCGTCCTGATCGAGGATCAGGCTGCGCACGTTGTCCGGCACCGGCAGGCGCTCCAGCACATGGCGTTGGCTCAACACCAGGCCGATGCCGCTGTCCTGGATCATGTAGGCCAGGCGTTCCTCGGGGTAGGTCGGGTCCAGCGGCACATAGGCCCCGCCAGCCTTGAGGATGGCCAGCAGGCCCACCAGCATCTCCAGGCTGCGCTCCACCGCCAGCCCCACGCGTACATCCGGCCCTACCCCGCTGTCGATCAGCGTGTGGGCCAGGGTGTTGGCACGGCGGTTGAGCTCGCCGTAGCTCAGGGTCTGGTCGAGATAGCTCACGGCGATCGCATCGGCATCACGCAAGGCTTGCGCTTCGATCAACCGGTGCAGGCACGCCTGGCTCGGGAAATCCGCCACCGTCGGGTTCCACTGCAACAGGGTGGCCGCCCGTTCGGCGTCATCGTGCAACGGCAACTCGCCGATGCGCTGCCCGCCATCGGCAACCACCGCGTGCAGCAGGTTCAACCAATGCCCGGCAAACCGCGCCATGGTCGCGGCATCGAACAGGTCGGTGGCGTAGGTCAGTTCGGCCCAGAGGTTGTCGGCGGATTCGAAGGTGTCCAGGGTCAGGTCGAACTGCGCCGTGTGCGAGGCCCAACTCAGTGGCTGGATCTCGATGTTCGGCAGCCGCGCCGCACCACGGGCTTCGCGCGCCTGGCTCTGGTGGTTGTGCAGCACCTGGAACAACGGGCTGTGACTGAGACTGCGCTGCGGTTGCAGGGCATCGACCAATTGCTCGAACGGCAAGTCCTGATGGGCCTGGGCGCCGAGCACATTGTGCTTGACCTGTTGCAGCAAGCTGCGAAAGGTCTGCTGGCTGTCGACGTCGGCCTTGAGCACCTGGGTGTTGACGAAGAAGCCGATCAGGCCTTCGGTTTCCACCCGGCTGCGATTGGCCACCGGCACGCCGACGCGGATCTGCGCCTGGCCGCTGTAGCGATGCAACAAGGTCTGGAACGAGGCCAGCAACAGCGTAAACAGGGTGACCTGCTCGCGCTGCGCCGCCTGCTTGAGGCCGGCGACCAGTGCCGGGCTCAAGGCGATGTCATGACGAGCTCCGCGATAGCTCTGCTCGGACGGGCGCGGACGGTCGGTCGGCAGTTCCAGCAGTGGTTGCTCGCCCCCCAGTTGTGCCGTCCAGTAGGCCAGTTGACGCTCGCGCTCCCCAGCCTCCATCCACTGCCGTTGCCACTCCGCGTAGTCGGCGTATTGCACCGGCAACGCCGGCAACTGCGGCGCCTGCCCCTGACTGTAGGCGGCATACAGGGCGATCAGTTCGTCGACCATGATGCCCATCGACCAACCATCGGAGACGATGTGGTGCAAGGTAATGATCAGCGCATGGTCATCGGCCGCCAGGCGCAACAGCTTGACCCGCAGCAGCGGGCCTTGCTGCAAGTCGAACAGGTGCAAGGTCTCTTGCGCCACCAGCGCCTGCAGGCGGGCGTCATCCAGATCACGCTCGACCTCCTGCACTGCAAGGTGCAACGAAGCCTGGGCCTGGATCACCTGCTGGGGCTGTGGTTGATCGCTGACAAAACAGGTACGCAAGGATTCGTGGCGGGCGATCAGCGCGTCGAAACTGCGCTGCAATGCCATCAGGTCCAACTCACCGCGCAGGCGCAAGGCAGCCGGCACGTGGTAGGCGGTGCTGGTGGGTGCCAGTTGCCAGAGGAACCATTGACGTTCCTGGGCGTAGGACAACGCCAGCGGTTGCTCACGAGGCAGCACGGCAATCGCAGGCGCACGACTGCCATGCTCGACACCCAGTGCGGCAACAAAGTCCTCCAGCGTGCCGTGCTCGAACAGGGTGCGCAGCGGCACCTGGATGTTCAGCACCTGGCGCACCCGCGACACCACCTGGGTCACCAGCAGCGAGTGACCACCGAGTTCGAAGAAGTTATCCGAAAGCCCCACTTGCTCGAGTTTCAACACCGTTTGCCAGATCTCCGCCACCCGGTGCTGGGTGGCGGTCCGTGGCGCGGTATAGCTCGACTGCGATTGGCTGGTGTCGGGTTTTGGCAGGGCCTTGCGGTCGACCTTGCCATTGGGGGTCAGGGGTAATTGAGCGAGGAACAGCAAGTGCGTCGGCACCATGTATTCCGGCAGCTGTGCCTTGAGGCTGGCCTTGAGCGCCGTACGCAGTTCGGCTTCGGCCTCGGGGTTGGACGGCTCGCTGGCCGCGACCACGTAACCCACCAGTTGCTGACCGGTCGGGCCGTCCTGGGCCACCACCACCGTTTCCCGGACGCTGTCCAGCGCCAGCAGGCGGGCTTCGATTTCGCCAAGCTCGATACGGAACCCGCGAATTTTCACCTGATGGTCAATGCGCCCGATGTACTCGATCACACCCTCGGCGCGATAGCGGGTCAGGTCGCCGGTGCGGTACAGCCGCTCGCCACAGGTGGAGAACGGATCCGGCACAAAGCGTTCGGCGGTCAGTGCCGGGCGTTGGAAATAGCCACGGGCCAGGCCATCGCCACCGATCAGCAGTTCGCCGGGAGCACCCGGCGGGTTGAGTGCCTGGTCGCTGCCCAGAATGTACAGCGCGGTGTTGTCGATCGGCTTGCCAAGGAGCGGCCGAGGACTGTCTGCGCTCAGCGGATGCAGGGCCGACCAGATGGTGGTTTCGGTCGGGCCGTAGAGGTTCCAGACCTTGGGCGTCAGCGCCAGCATGCGTTGCGCCAGCTCCTGCGGCAATGCTTCACCGCCACACAGGAGCGTGCGCCCGGCCAGCAACGCCGCGTCGTCGCTGTCGAGCAGCATGCGCCAGGTCGAAGGCGTGGCTTGCAACACCGTCACCGCCCAGCGCCGAATCAATTGCAGCACTGCCTGCGGGTCCTGGTGCACGTCCTTGCCGGTCAGCACCACACTGGCGCCGGCCAGCAACGGCCCATAGATCTCCAGGCCGAAAATGTCGAAGGAGAACGTGGTCAGCGACAACATGCGGTCGCAGGCCATGATGCCGGGCTGACCGACCATGCTGGCGACGAAGTTGAACAGTGCGCCGTGACGCACCATCACCCCCTTGGGTTTTCCGGTGGAGCCGGAGGTGTAGATCACATACGCCAGGTGCTGCTCATCCACTGCTACCGTTGGGCTGGACTGCGGATAGCCTTGCAGCCAGTCCCCCGGCTGATCCAGCACCAGCATGGCGAGTGTGGCCGGAATCGGCAGTTGCGCCTGCACATGGGCCTGGGTCAGCAGCAGTTCGATGCCACTGTCTTCGATCATATAGGCCAGTCGATCCTCGGGGTACGCCGGGTCCAGCGGTACGTAGGCACCACCGGCCTTGAGGATCGCCAGCAGGCCGACAATCATGTCGACGCTGCGCTCGACGGCGATCCCCACCAGCACGTCCGGCCCTACGCCCTGCTCGATCAGCTTATGGGCCAGCGGGTTGGCGCGGCACTCCAGTTGCTCGTAGGTCAAAGTGTCGTCGCCGACGATCAGCGCAATGGCTTCCGGCGTCAACCGGGCCTGGGCAGCGATGCGCTGATGGACACCGGCCGCTGGCGCGCCGTGGTCGGTGACGCGCTGCCAATCCTGTTGCAGATGGCTGTGTTCGGTGGCATCGAGCAGCGGCAATTCGCCGATGCGCTGGGTCGGGTTGGCAACGATAGCGCGCAGCACATTCTGCCAGTGCCGCGCCAGGCGTTCGACGGTGGCCGGGGTGAATAGGTCGGTGGCGTAGGCCAGTTCGGCGGCGATGCCGTCGCTCGACTCGTAAGTGCCCAGGGTCAGGTCGTACTGGGCGGTGCGCCCTTCCCAGACAATGTCCTCGACATTCAGCTGTGGCAGTTGCACCTGGCTTTGCCGTTGGGCCTGGTCGTTGACCGCCTGGTGGTTGTACATCACCTGGAACAGCGGGCTGTGGCTCAGGCTGCGTTCCGGTTGCAGGGCTTCGATCAACTGTTCGAACGGCAGGTCCTGATGGGCCTGGGCCGCCAGCGCCGACTGTTTGACCTGGGCCAGCAACTGGTCAAAGCGCTGCTGCCCGTGAACCTCGGCGCTGAGCACCTGGGTGTTGACGAAAAAGCCGATCAGGCCTTCGGTTTCCACCCGGTTGCGGTTAGCCACCGGTACCCCGACGCGAATCTGCGATTGACCGCTGTAGCGGTGCAGCAACGCCTGGAACGAGGCCAGTAGCAGCATGAACAGGCTGCTGCCTTCACGCTGGGCCAGTTGCTTGAGGCCGGCGCTGAGCTCGGCCGGCAGGTTCAGGTCCAGGCGCGCACCGCGATAGCTTTGCACCGCCGGGCGCGGGTGATCGATGGGCAACTCCAGCACGCTGTCCTCGCCGCCCAGGGTGGCGGTCCAGTAGGCCAGTTGCCGCTCACGCTCACCGGCCTCCAGCCAGTGGCGTTGCCAGATCGCATAGTCGGCGTACTGCACCGACAGCTCGGGCAAGGTCAGGGGCTGGCCAGTGGTGTCGGCGGCGTAATGCTGGATCAGTTCGCCAACCATCACTTGCATCGACCAGCCATCGGAGATGATGTGGTGCTGGATCAGCGCCAGCACGTGGTCGTGTTCGTCGACCTGCAGCAGCGCCACGCGCAGCAACGGGCCGCACGTGAGGTCGAACGGGCGATGGGTTTCACCGTCGACGAAGGCCTTGATGCGGGCCTCGACCTGCGACGACTCAAGACCGGCAGGCACTGTCTGGCACGCAATGCTCAACGGCATCTGCGCGTGAATCACCTGCACCCGTTGTTCGCCCTGCTCGGCAAAGGTGGTGCGCAGACTTTGATGGCGCGCAACCACCGCGTTGAAACTGCGTTCCAGCGCGGCGACGTCCAGCATGCCTTTGAGGCGCAAGGCGCTGGGGATGTGATACGCGCTGCTGTGGGGGTCCATCTGCCAGAGGAACCACTGGCGTTCCTGGGCATAGGACAACGGGATCGCGTCGAAGCCGGACTGCACCTCGGGGATCGGCAGGTTTGCCGGGGAGACGCCCTCTTCGAGCATCTTCTCCAGGTACAGTTTGCGTTTGTCCAGCGGCAGAGTGATAAAGCGCTTGGCAATCCTCAAAGCAACACTCGTGTCCATTAGACTTCCTCCATTTCGTCAAGCAGGGCTTCTAGCTTGCTCAGTTTCTGTTCATTGACGGGCCCGTCGGTGGTGTCCAGACGGGCAACGAATTCACCCAGGGTCGGGTGCTGGAATAGCAGTTGCGGGGTCAGCGTGAGGCCCCGTTCAAGGGCCAGGCGCGACACCACATTGACGGCCAGCAAGGAGTGGCCGCCCAGTTCGAAGAAGTGATCGTTCAGGCCCACGCGCTCAAGCTTGAGCACCTGTTGCCAGATGCTCGCCACCTGCTGTTCAAGCTCGCTGCGGGGGGCGAGGTAACCGGCCTGCAGTTGGCTGGCATCCACTGCCGGCAGCGCCTTGCGGTCGAGCTTGCCGTTGGGGGTCAACGGCAGCTGTTCGAGGAACACCAGGTACGCCGGCACCATGTAATCGGGCAGGTGTTCCCTGAGCCCGGCCTTGAGCGCATCACGCAGGGGGCGTTGCTCATCGCTGGCACTCAGATCCAACTGCGGGGCGACCACATAGGCCACCAGTTGCTGACTGCCCAGCACCTCCTGCGCCAGCACCGCCACTTCGCTCACCGCTGGCTGATGCAGCAGGCGCGCTTCAATTTCCCCCAGTTCGATGCGGTAGCCGCGGACCTTCACCTGATGGTCCATGCGCCCGCGGTACTCGAGCACACCGTCCTGGCGCTGGCGGGTCAGGTCGCAGGTGCGGTACATGCGCTCGCCATTGCTGGCGAACGGGTTGGGCACGAACTTCTCGGCGGTCATGCCAGGACGCGCCAGGTACCCCCGGGTGATGCCGCCGCCGGCCAGGTACAACTCGGCCGATACCCCCTGCGGCACCAGCTGCAGGTCGGTGTCCAGCACATAGCCGGCGGAGTGCTTGATCGCCCGGCCGATATTGGCCTGGGCCAAGGCCTCGCGCCGGGTCCAGGTGGAATAGGTGGTGTCTTCCGATGGGCCGTACAGGTCGAAGACGTGCTCCAGCGTCGGCGACTCGTACAAGGCATCCACCAACGACTGTTTCAACGGCTCGCCGGCCAGGTTGATGATGCGCACGCTCGGCGGGATCTGCCCGGTGCGCTGCAAGGCCGCAATGGCCGACGGCACGGTGTTGATCAGGCGCACCTGATCACGCGCCGGTAGCTGCGGCAATTCCAGGGCATTGCGCGCGATGATCAGTGAGCCGCCATTGGCCAGGGTCACGAACAGCTCCCACACCGACAGGTCGAAGCACACCGAGGTGGAGGCCAGTACGCCCTGGATGTCGTCGCGGCTATAGACCGAGTGCGACCAGTCGATCAGCGCCAGCACGTTTCGATGGGTGATCGCCACGCCCTTGGGTTGGCCGGTGGAGCCGGAGGTGTAGATCACGTAGGCCAGGTTGTCCGGCGACACTGCGGTCACGGGCGCCGTGTCGGGCATGCCACCCAGCCATGACGACGCGTGCTCCATCAGCAGCACCTCAGTGCCCGCCGGCACCGGCAGGCTGGCGGCGATGCCGGCTTCGGTCAGCAGTACCCGTGCATGACTGTCTTCGAGCATGTAGGCCACGCGCTCGGCCGGGTAGTCCGGGTCCAGCGGCACATAGACGCCCCCGGCCTTGAGCACCGCCAGCAAGGCCACCAACAGACTGTCAGAGCGTTGCATCGCCACGCCGACCCGCACTTCCGGGCCAACCCCCAGGGCGATCAACCGGTGCGCGACCTGGTTGGCCCGAGCGTCGAGTTCGGCGTACGTCAGTTGCTTGAGACCGAAGGTCACCGCCAGCGCATCGGGCGTGGCCAACGCTTGCCCGGCAATCAACTGATGCACGCAGCCTGTCGGCTTGACGTCCTCAAACGGCGGGTTCCACTCCAGCACGGCCGTGCGCTGCTCGGCGGCGTCCAGCAACAGCCAGTCACTCAGGCAACGCTCGGGGTGCTCGGCCATCCCGGTCAACAGCTGCGCCAGGTGGCGCCCCAGTTGCGCCACGCTGCCCGCCGCGAAACGCGCTCGTTGGTAGCTCAAGTGCACCGAGAGTTGGGCATCCAGGCTGACCAGCAAGGTCAACGGGTAGTTGGTCTGCTCATGGGTAGTCACTGGGCCGAAGTGCAGCCCTTGGGGTGCGCCTTGCTCCAGGGCTGCGGAAATCGGGTAGTTCTCGAACACCAGAATGCTGTCGAACAGGGCTTCGCCGCCCTGCCCGGCCCAGCGTTGCAGATCGGACAGCACCGTGTGCTCGAACTCGCGCAGAGCCAGGTTCTGGGTCTGCACGGTTTGCAGCCAACTGCTCAGCGTTTGCTGCGGATCCGGGCTGGCGATCACCGGCAAGGTGTTGATGAACAGCCCGATCTGTTGCTCGCTGTCCGGCACGTCTGCCGGACGCCCGGCCACGGTCGCCCCGAAGGCCACGGTGCGTTTGCCGGTGTAGCGCTGCAACAGCAGCAACCACGCCGCTTGCACCAGGGTATTGACGGTGACTTTGGCCTGGCGGGCAAACTCGCTCAGGCGACGGGTCTGGGTGACGTCGAGCACTTGATAGTGATCGCCGTAGCCGCCGACCTCTGCCGGCGCCGGCAGCGGCAATGCATCGGCCAGGCGCGTCGGCTCTTCCAGTTGCTGCAGGGCCGGGGTCCAGAACGCTTGGCTGACGGCGACGTCCTGCTGTTGCAACCAGGCGATGTAGTCGCGATAACGTCCGGGGTGGCGCGCCACCGTTTCACCTCGATAGCGCTGCAACACTTCGCCCAGCAACTGGGCGTTGCTCCAGCCATCCATCAGGATGTGGTGGTTGGTGTAGATCAGGTGGTGGCGATGCTCGGCGGTGCGCACCAGCACCAGGCGCAACAGGGGCGCCTGGTTCAGGTCCAGGCCCTGGGCACGTTCTTCGTCGGCCAGGGTCTGCAAGGCTGCGTCCAGCGCGTCACGTCCGCGCCAGTCGAGCACCGTGAACGGCACCTCGACCTGGCGATACACCACCTGCACCGGGTGTTCGAGATCGCCCTGCCAGAAGAAGCCGCTGCGCAGGATGTCATGGGCGTCGACCACCGCCTGCCAGGCCTGACGGAAAGCCTGCGGATCGAGACCGTCGACGTCCAGGCGCATCTGGTTGATGTAGTCGCCATTGCCCTGTTCCAGCAACGAGTGGAACAGCATGCCCTGCTGCATCGGTGACAGCGGGTACAGATCGTCGATGGCCTGGGCCGGCAGCGGCAAGTTGTCCAGTTGCTGCTGGGTCAGTCGGGCCAGCGGGAAGTCCGATGGCGTGACACCGTGAGACTGGCGGCCGCAGCAATGGCCGATCAGGACGGTCAGCTCGTTCTGGTAGTCATCGGCCAGGCGCTGGATGGTGGCTGGGGAGAACATCTCGCCACTGAAGGTCCAGCTCAGGCTCAGCTCGCCGCCGAACACCTTGCTGTCCAGTGCCAGCGGGTTACCCAGCGGCCCTTGCAGGTTCAGCTCCTCGCCACCGGCCTCGGTGGTCGGCACGAACAACGCACCGTCGGCCTCGGCAAAGCTGCCGTCGAACTGACCCAGGTAGTTGAAGGTCAGGCGCGGCACCGGCAACCCGGCCAATGCGTTGCGCGCAGTCGCGTCCCCCAGGTGCGCCAGCGCACCAAAGCCAATACCCTTGTTCGGAATGGCTCGCAGTTGCTCCTTGATCTGCTTAAGGGACGCGCCCAGCTCCGCCATCGGCGACAGGCGTGCCGGGAACAGGCTGGTGAACCAGCCCACGGTGCGGGTCAGGTCGATGTGTTCGAACAGGTCCTCGCGACCATGGCCTTCGAGCTGCACCAGAACACTGTCGTCGCCAGTCCAGCGCACCATCACCCGCGCCAGGGCGGTGAGCAACAGGTCGTTGACCTGGGTGCGATAAGCCGCCGGAGCTTCTTGCAGCAACTGGCGGGTCAGGTGTTTATCCAGCTGGCTGCGGATGCACAGCGCCTGTTGGTGCTGTTGGCCACCGTTCGGGTTGTCGCAGGGCAATGCCACTGGCGCGCCCTGCAATTGCTGCTGCCAGTAAGCCAGCTCCGCCTGCAACGACGCACTGGTGGCGTACTGTTGCAACTGCTCGGCCCAGGCTTTGACGGCGCTGGTCTTGGCTGGCAAGTGTACGGACTCACCAGCCAGGCGTTGGCGGTAAGCCGCTTGCAGGTCTTCGAAGATAATCCGCCAGGACACGCCGTCCACCACCAGGTGGTGAACGATCAACAGCAAGCGCTGCGTGCCGTCCGCCAGGGTCGCCAGCACGGCGCGCATCAGTGCACCGCCTTGCAGTTCAAGGCTGCGCTGGGCCTGGTTACCCAAGGCTTCGAGGGCGGCCAGGTCCGCGACATTGGCTTGCCACAGCACCGGCTCACGCAACCACAGTGCCTGCAGGGCGTCGATATCGCGGTAGTGCGCCGACCAGTCCCCGGACGGTTGGGCAAACCCCAGGCGCAAGCTGTCGTGATGCACGATCAAGGCCTGCAAGGCCTGCTCCAGGGGCTCGGGCGCCAGGGTTTGCGTAGGCTTGAGCATCACCGACTGGTTCCAGTGATGACGATCGGGAATCGCTTGGGCGAAGAATACCTGGTGCACCGGCAGCAGCGCGGTTTCGCCTGTCACCGGGGACTGGTCGATGGCCTGCAACGGTTCACCGGTACGTACCACGCCGGCCAGCGCCTGGAGGGTCTGGTGCTGGAACAGGTCTTTAGGGGTGAATCGCAGGCCGGCCTGACGGGCGCGGCTGACCACTTGAATCGAGATGATCGAGTCGCCGCCCAATTCAAAGAAGTTGTCGGCCAGACCGACCCGGTCCAGCTTCAGCACGTCCTGCCAGATCGCCGCCAGTTGCTGTTCCAGTTCACTGCGCGGTGCCACATAGGCCTGCTGCAACTGACTGAGATCGGGTTGCGGCAGGTTCTTGCGGTCGAGCTTGCCGTTGGGCGTCAGCGGCAGGCTGTCGAGCAACAGCAGGTAGGCCGGGACCATGTGCGCCGGCAAGCTGGCCTTGAGCTGTTCGCGCAGGGCTTCGGCAAAGCCGGCCCGTTGCACGCTCACATCATCTGCCACCACGTAGGCCACCAGGCGCTTGCCACTGCCACCTTCCCGGGCGACCACCACCGCCTCGCGCACCCCTTCGAGGGTTTGCAGGCAGGCTTCGACTTCGCCCAGTTCAATCCGGAAACCGCGAATCTTCACCTGGTTGTCGATGCGTTCCAGGTAGTCGAAGGTACCGTCGACACGCTGGCGAACCCGGTCGCCAGTGCGGTACAGCAGGCCGCCGGTGGTGCTGAACGGGTCGGCGACAAAACGCTCGGCACTCAGGCCCGGACGGTTCAGGTAACCCCGGGCCAGGCCACTGCCACCCAGGTACAGTTCACCGGCCATGCCTTGGGGCAGCAGGTTGAGGTCGGCGTCCAGCACGTAGGCGCTGCGATCGCCAATCCGGCTGCCGATCGGTGCGTAGGCGGCACCGCACGCCTGGTCGCGACCGGCCTTCCAGATCAGTGGCGTGACCACGGTTTCGGTCGGGCCGTAGCCGTTGATGATGTACTGCGGGTTCAGCGCGCGCTTGACCCGCTCGAAACTGGCCGTGGGCACCGCATCGCCACCAAAGCAGTAGATGCGTACCGGCGGCGGGTTGCCGACCCGTTCGGCGTGTTCGGCCAGTTGTTGCAGGTAGACCGGCGGGAACGCTGCCACCGTGATGCCATACTCGCGCATGGCGTTGTAGGTCTGCTCCGGGGTCCACAGGCTGTCATCGCGGATCAGCAGCGACGCACCGTGGGTCAGGCTGGTCAGCCAGCGCTCATGGGCACCGTCGAAAGCGAACGACATGAAGTGGAATTCGCAGTCGCTGGCCTGCATCTCATAGCGCTCGCCGATGGCCAGGCAATGCATCGCCAGCGGACCATGGGCCACACTCACACCCTTGGGGTGGCCGGTGGAACCGGAGGTGTAAATCACATACGCCAGGTTGTGCGGGTGCAGCGCCACCTGAGGCTCCGTCAGGGCGTGGGCCTTGAGGTCCAGACGGTCCAGTTCCAGCACAGTCAATGCACCTTCGATCGGCAGTTGCGCCGACACACTCGAATCGCTGAGCAACAGCGCCAGGCCTGCATCCCGGATCAGGTACGCCAGGCGCTCACGCGGGTAACCGGTGTCCAGCGGCACATAGGCGCCGCCGGCCTTGAGCACCGCCAGCAAGGCGACAATCAGCCCCTCACTGCGGGGCAAGGCAACACCCACCCGCACTTCCGGGCCAACGCCCCGGGCGATCAGCGCATGGGCCAGTTGGTTGGCGCGCTGATCCAGCTCACCGAAACTGAAACGCTGGCCGGCGAAAATCACCGCGGTGCGCTCCGGCTGTTCGCTGGCCCATTGGGCAAAACGCTGGTGCACGGCGATATCGACCGGATACGGCTGCGGCAGGTTGTTGGCCCGTTGTTCAGCCTGCTCCTGGGCATTGACCAGGGCGATGTCCCCCAGGGGTTGTTCGGCCGAGTCGGCAAATCGCTCGATCAAGTGCAACAGATGAGCGCTGATGCGTTCGATGGCGACCGCGCTGAAATGCGCCCGGTCGAAACTCAGGTGCAGCGCCAGGGTTTCCCCCAGTGTCACGCCAAGGGTCAGCGGGTAATGGGTCCGGTCCTGGTTGACCACCTCCCCGAACACCACGCCTTGGGCCGTGCCCTGTTGCAAGGCTTGGGCGATTGGGAAGTTTTCAAACACCAGCAAGGTGTCGAACAGCGACTCACCGCCCTGCCCGGCCCAGCGCTGGATGTTCGCCAGCGGCGTGTGCTCGAACTCGCGCAGGCTGAGGTTCTGCGCCTGTACCGCGGCCAGCCAGGCCGCCACCGTCTGCTCGGGGTGGGAACCGGCGATCACCGGTAAGGTGTTGATGAACAGACCAACCTGTTGTTCGATCCCCGGCAACTCGGCCGGCCGCCCGGCCACCGTGGTCCCGAATGCCACGCACGGGCTAGCGGTGTAACGCTGCAACAGCAGCAGCCAGGCTGCCTGGACCACGGTGTTGAGCGTCACCTTGTGCTGCCGGGCAAAGCGGTTCACGCGCTGGGTGCGGGCCGCGTCCAGTTGGTCATGGTGCAGCCCATGTCCGGTCTCGCTGACTGGCTCGCGAACGGTCGCCGCCAGCAGGGTCGGCTCTTGCAGGTCGGCCAGTTGTTTGCGCCAGAAGGCTTCGCTGACGACCGGATCCTGACGGTGCAGCCACTGGATGTAATCGCGATAACGCCCCTGAGGACGGGCCGGCGACAGGCCGCTGTAGCGCTGGAGGACCTCGCCGAGCATCTGCGCACTGCTCCAGCCATCCATGAGTATGTGGTGGTTGCTGAAGATCAGGTGATGACGCAGTTCAGCGGTGCGGATCAGGGTCAGGCGCAGCAGCCCCGCCTGCGCCAGGTCGAAGCCCCGGGCCAGGTCGGCGGCGGCGAAGTCCTTGAGCGCCCGGGCGCTGTCCGGGTGTTCGCGCCAGTCGAGCAGCACATAAGGCAACGCCAGCCGGCGATGAATGATTTGCAGCGGTTGCTGCCCACCGTCCTGCCAGAGGAAACCGCTGCGCAGGATTTCATGGACATCGACGGTGGCTTGCCAGGCGGCGCAAAAAACCTCGGTGTCGAGACCGTCGACATCCACGCACAACTGGTTGATGTAAGTCCCGCTGACCTGTTCGTACAGGGTATGGAACAGCATGCCCTGCTGCATCGGCGACAGCGGGTAGATATCTTCGATCTCGGCCGCCGGGACCTGGATAGCATCCAGTTGAACCTGATCAAGCAGCGCCAGCGGGAAGTCCGACGGCGTGACGCCCATGGTCTGCGGCAGGCAGCAATGGCTGATCAGCGCTTGCAGTTCGCCGGTGTAGTCATCGGCCAGGCGCGTGATGGTGGTGTCATTGAACATCTGCGTGCTGAAGGTCCAGCGCAGGTCCAGTTCGCCGTCATACACCTGTCCCTCGACACTCAGCCAGTTGTCCAGCGGCGCTTCGAGGCTTTGCTCGGCACCGGCACGCTCACCGGCAGGCCTGAACAGCGCGCCCTCATCGGCGTCGAAGCTGCCGTCGAACTGTCCCAGGTAATTGAAGGTGATGCGCGGCACGGCCAGCCCTTTCAAGTGGTCGTGCGCCCGCAACAGACCAAAGCCAATGCCTTTGTGCGGCACGCCGCGCAGTTGCTCCTTGACCTGCTTGAGGCTGTCCGACAGCGAGTCGGCGGGCGTCAGGCGCAGCGGATACAGGCTGGTGAACCAGCCCACCGTGCGGGTCAGGTCGATGTCGTCGAACAGCTCCTCGCGGCCGTGGCCTTCGAGCTGAATCAGCGTGTCGGCGTGGCCGGTCCAGCGCCCGACGACCCGGGCCAGCGCGGTCAGCAGCAGGTCGTTGACCTGGGTGCGGTACGCAGCAGGGGCCTGCTGCAACAGCTGCCGGGTGAAGGCTTTATCGAGGCGACTGTGGGCGACCCGGGCATGACGGCTTTGCAGGCTGCCCTGCGGCTGATCACAAGGCAGGTCAGCCATAGCGCTCAGTTGCGCGGCCCAGTAAGGCAGTTCGTTCTGCACGGCTTGCGTCGCAGCATGGGCCTGCAAGCGCTCGGCCCAAACCTTGTAGGCGTGGGTTTTCGCCGGCAGCTGCACTGCGATGCCTTGTTGCGCCCGCTGATACGCCGCTTGCAGATCTTCCAGCAGAATCCGCCAGGACACGCCGTCCACCACCAGGTGATGCACCGCGAGCAACAGGCGCTGGCTGCCATCGACCAAGGTCACCAGCACCGCGCGCAACAGGGGTCCGCGTTTCAGGTCGAGGCTGCGCTGGGCCTCGGTGTACAGCGCTTGCAGCTCATCGACGGCCACGCCTTCACAGGTCCACAACAGCTCGGTGGCATCGAGCACACCAGCCGGCACGGACGCCTGCCAACCTTGCGCGGTCTCCTGGAAACAGGTGCGCAAACCATCGTGATGGCTGACCAAGGCCTGCAAGGCCTGGGTCAAGTGCGGTGCTTGCAACGGTTCATGGGGACGCAACAGCACCGCCTGGTTCCAGTGGTGACGCTCGGGGATGGCGTCCTCGAAGAACAATTGCTGGATCGGCAACAACGGCAGCGCACCGGTCACCGGGCCCTGATCGATGGCCACAACCCCATCGCCCGAACGCGCCACCGCCGCCAGCCCCTGGACCGTCTGGTGCTGGAACAGGTCGCGGGCGCTGAAATGGATCCCGGCCTGCCGCGCACGGCTGACCACTTGAATGGAGATGATCGAGTCACCGCCCAGCTCGAAGAAGTTGTCGGTCAGGCCGACCTGCTCCAGCTTGAGCACGTCCTGCCAGATCGCCGCGAGGGTCTGTTCCAGTACACTGCGGGG
Organism: Pseudomonas sp. FW300-N1A1; assembly: GCF_058789115.1. Taxonomy (NCBI): domain Bacteria; kingdom Pseudomonadati; phylum Pseudomonadota; class Gammaproteobacteria; order Pseudomonadales; family Pseudomonadaceae; genus Pseudomonas; species Pseudomonas sp. FW300-N1A1. The sequence goes on from NZ_JBYTBK010000043.1 coordinate 26,178, forward strand.
GGCCACGAAGGCCTGTTGGATCTGGCTGGCCTCCAGCGCAGGAAGGGCCTTGCGGTCCAGTTTGCCGTTGGGGCTCAGGGGCAAGTGGTCGAGGAACACCAGGTGCGCCGGCACCATGTAGTCCGGCAGGCAATCCTTGAGCCCGGCCTTGATCGCTTCGCGCAACTCGCCCTGGACCTCGGCCGATGCATCAACCAACGTCTTGTCCGTGGGCACCAGGTACGCCACCAGTTGCAAGCTGCTGGCACCCTGCACCGCCAGCACGATCGCTTCGTGCACCCGGGCCTGCTCCAGCAGGCGCGCCTCGACTTCGCCCAGCTCGATTCGGAAACCGCGAATTTTCACCTGGTGGTCGACACGGCCAACGTACTCGATCACCCCGTGGGCGTTGAAACGCGCCAGGTCGCCGGTGCGATACAGGCGCGCGCCCGTCGTGGAAAACGGGTCGGGGATAAAGCGTTCGGCCGTCAGCTGCGGTCGTTGAAAATACCCCCGGGCCAGCAACTCGCCGCCGATCATCAACTCGCCCACCACTCCGACCGGGGCGGGCAGGCCGTTGTCGTCCAGTACATAAGTGTGTCGTCCCGGCAGCGCCCGGCCGATGGGCAAGGTCAGCGGCAACGGCTGTGCGCCGGACAGGTACTCCCTGCAATCGAAGGTGGTGGCCGTGACGGTGGCCTCGGTGGGGCCGTAGGTGTTGAGCAGTTTCACGTGCGCCAGCCCGGCCTGACGCCAGGCCAGCACGCCTTCAGGCGGCATTGCCTCGCCACCGCTGTGCACCTGGCGCAACGCGGCGTAGTCGCGGGGGCCGACGGCGGCAAATTCCTTGGCCACCATGTTCCAGTAGGCGGTGGTCAGGTCCATGACCGTGATCCGCTGCTCGATGATCTGCCGGTACAGGGTTTCGCTGTCCCAAACCTCGTTCCCCCGCAGCACCACCGAGGCACCACAGATCAGCGGCCCGAACAGTTGCTCGCCAAAGGCATCGAAGTTGAAGGTGGCGAACTGCAGGGCGCAGTCGCTGGCACTCAGGCCGTAATAGTGCACAGAGGCGAACGCGTGCTTGCTCAAGGCTCCATGACTGATGGCCACGCCCTTAGGCCGGCCGGTGGAACCGGAGGTGAACATGACATAGGCCAGGTTGCTGGCGGACAGCGGGACATTCAGATTGCGCGAGTCGGTGTTGCCCCAGGCCTCATCGCCGTCCAGGCACAGGCCGTTCACTCCCGCCGGAATCGGCAGGCGCTCAAGCAGAGCGTGCTGACTCAACACCAGATGACAGGCGCTGTCTTCGATCATGCATTGCAGGCGATCACGTGGGTATTGAGGGTCCAGCGGCACGTAGGCACCACCCGCCTTGAGCACCGCCAGCAGACCGACCACCAGTTCCAGGCCGCGCTCCAGTGCAACGCCCACCGGGTGTTCGGGGCCGACGCCCCGCGCCACAAGAGTCCGCGCCAAGCGGTTGGCCCGTGCGTTGAGCTGGCCGTAGGTCAGCTGCTGTCCCTCGCAGATCAACGCCACGGCGTCGGGCATCTGCTGCGCCTGGTCTTCGAACAGCTCATGCACGCAGCGTTGGCTGGGGTAAGTCGTATCGTGGCGCCCCCAGCCTTCGACCAGCAGTCGATACTCCTCGACGCTCAGCAACGCGATATCGCCCACCCGCTGCCGGGGATCGTCGACGATTCGGCGCAGCAAGTGAGTCCAGTGCTGTGCCAGGCGCTCGATGGTGGCCGGTTCGAACAGGTCGCTGGCGTAGGTGAACGCCGCGTGCAACTGCCCGGCCTTTTCATAGGTGTCCAGGCTCAGGTCGAACTGGGTGCTGCGGCTTTCCCACTCGATCACCCCCAGTTCCAGGCCGGAGCCGACCTTCAGCGTGGTGACGTCGGCGACTTCCGGCTGGTGGTTGTACATCACCTGGAACAGCGGGTTGACGCTCAGGCTACGTTCGAGTTTCAGCGCCTCGACCAGGCGCTCGAACGGCAGGTCCTGGTGGGCCTGGGCACCGAGGGCAGTTTCCTTGAGGCTGGCCAGCAGATCGCCGAGACGGGTCTGCCCATCCAGTTGCACACGCAGGACCTGAGTGTTGACGAAAAAGCCGATCAGCCCTTCGACTTCACCGCGATTGCGGTTGGCGATCGGCACGCCGATGCGCAGGTCGGTCTGGCCGGTGTAGCGATGCAAGAGGATGTTGAAGGTGCCCAGCAGCAGCATGAACAGGGTGACCCCATGCTGCCGGGCCACGCCACGCAGGGCATCGGCCAACGCGGTGTCTATCATCTGCTCGACGCGCCGACCGAGGTTGCTCGGCAGCACCGGGCGCGGATGATCGGCGGGCAATTCCAGCACCGGGTGCTCGTCCCCCAACTGCGCCAGCCAGTAATCGAGCTGGCGCTGCTGCTCGCCCGCTTCCAGCCAGCGCCGTTGCCACAAGGCGTAGTCGCTGTACTGCACCGGCAACGGCGCCAGTTCAGCCGGTTGCCCCTGATCATGGGCGTCATAGAAACGGCAGAACTCGTCGATCAGCACATTCATCGACCAGCCATCGGAAACGATGTGATGCAGGGTCAACAACAGCACGTGTTCCTGCTCGGCCAGCTTCAGCAGGCGCACGCGCAACAGCGGGCCGTTGGCCAGGTCGAACGGCAACAACGATTGCTTCTGGGCGTCGAATCTGACCTGCGCTTCACGCTCGTGCGCGGGCAAGGCGCACAGGTCGACACGCTCGATGTCCAGCGGCTGGTACAACGGGACTTGTAGCAGGCTGTCGTCGGGTTGTTGCTGGAACACGGTGCGCAGGGTTTCGTGACGGGCCACCAGGCTGGCGAAGGCTTGCTCCAGGGCCTGTTCATTCAAGCGCCCGGTGAGGCGCACCGCAGCCGGCAGGTTGTAGGCGCCACTGTGAGGATCCAGGTGCCAGAGAAACCACATGCGCTGCTGGGCGTAAGACAACGCCTGGCGATCCTCGGCCTCGACGCCTGCCGGAATCGGCAACCGGGAGAACTCCACGCCTTCCTTGTGAAGCGCAGCCAGGAACATCTGGCGCTTTTCCAGAGGCAACCCGATAAACCGGCGAGCAAGTTTCAAGGAGTCTTCAGCATTCATTTCTCAGCATCCGGATCAGTAAACAGGAAGCACAAAGGCACGTGATCCCTATAAAACGAATGCAGACAGGAAAAATTAACGAATGAGAATAAGTATCAAAAAAGGACAAAAAGTAGTGAGCTGGGGTGTTTTTCGTGGCGAGGGAGCTTGCTCCCGCTGGGGTGCGGAGCAGCCCTGAAATCAGTCACCTCGATGGCATGAACGAGCTCAGGGCGGCGTCGCCCCGAACGCGGACCGGCCGACGGGAGCCCGCTCCCTCGCCACGGTGAAGCCAGGGCTAACCCACCGCCACCCTGGCATGGCGCCGATGATGGATTTCCAGGTGATTCTTCACCGCGCGCAGCACCCTGGCTTCTTGCTCATGAATGAAGAAGTGCCCGCCCGCGAGCATGTCCACCGAGAAGCTGCCCAGGGTTTCCTTGCTCCAGCCGATCAATTGTTCGGGGGTGGCGCGGTCGTTCTTGCCACCGAACACGTGGACCGGGCACTTGAGCAGCGGGCGTTCAACGGGGGCAAAACGCCCGCACAACAGAAAGTCGGCGCGCAGGATCGGCAGGGTCAGGCTCATCAGTTCTTCGTTGCCCAGCACCTCTTCGCTGGTGCCTTGCAGGCTGCGTAGCTGCTCGATCAATTGGGCGTCGGTCCTGGGTTCGGCGAAGCCACGGTCATAGTCCGAGCGCAAGGTCGGTGCGGCTGTCCCGGAGGCAAACAGCGCTACCGGTTCCGGCACGCCCAGGGTGCGCAAGGCATGGGCCATTTCACAGGCCAGCAAGGCACCCAGGCTATGACCGAACAAGGCATAAGGCGCCTTCAGGGTCGTGCGTTGTTCGCGGGCCAATTGCTGTGCTAGCGCACGCATGTCGGTCTGCAACGGCTCGTCGAACCGCGCGCCGCGTCCCGGCAGCTCCACTGGCCTGACCTGCAGCCAGTCCGGCAGCGTACGCCGCCAGCGGCTGTAGACCATGGCGCTGGCGCCCGAATAAGGCAGGCACAGCAATGTCAGCTGGGTCACCGCATTTCCCTCACATACAGGTTGTCTGTAAGGGGAACGGATGATGCCCGGAGCAAATTAGTCGCAACCGCTCAGGCCAGTCGGCGAAAGCTCTGCACCGCCGCACCCAGCACCACGACACCGGCCGCAATCGCCAGCCAGAAACCGCTGCGGGCGCCAAAGGCATCCACCAGCCAGCCGGAACCCGCCGCGCCGATGGCCACGCCAATACTCAGGCCGGTGACCAGCCAGGTCAGGCCTTCGGTGAGTTTGGCCGGCGGTACGATGCGCTCCACCAAGGCCATGGCCACAATCAGCGTCGGAGCAAAAAACAGTCCGGAAACAAACATCGCCAGCGCCAGCCCGAAGATATTGCTCGCCAGCAGCAACGGCAGCGTGGTCACCGCGGTCGCCACCCCGCCATACAGAAACAGGCGCGGCAGCGGCACGTCGAATTTCAACGCCCCGAACGCCAGGCCCGCCAGGCACGAACCGATGGCGTACACGGAGAGCACGATACTCGCCGCCGCCGGCTGCCCCTGCTGCTGGGCGAAGGCCACGCTGACCACGTCGATCACCCCCACGATGGTGCCCAGGGCGATCATCAGCAGGATCAGCAAGCGCACTTCCAGCGAAGCAATGGCCGAGCCTGGCTGCTCCCGATCATGGGGGTGAATGGCCGGCTCGGTGCTGCGTTGCAGCACGAACGCCGTCACGCCGATGGCCAGCGCCAGCAACGCCGCCAACGGCCCGGCCTCGGGAAACACCACCACGCACAAGCCCACCGACAGCGGCGGGCCGACGATAAAGCACACCTCATCGAGCACCGACTCCAACGCATAGGCGGTTTGCAACTCGGGTTGACCACGATAGATCTCGGTCCAGCGCGCCCGCACCATCGCCGACATGCTCGGCATGCAACCGGCCAGTGCGGCGAACACAAACAGCGTCCACTGGGGGGCCTGCAGACGGGTGCACAGCAACAGTAATAACAGCGCACCGCCGCCGACCAACGCCGCGACGGGCAGCACCCGGCCCTGACCGAAGCGGTCGACCATCCGTGACACCTGCGGCGCGCAAAACGCCGTGGCCAGGGCGAAGGTCGCCGCCACCGAGCCGGCCAGCGTGTAGCCGCCCTGCAGTTGCGCGAGCATGGTGATCAGGCCGATGCCGGTCATGGAGATCGGCATGCGCGCGAGCATCCCGGCCAGCACAAAGGCCCGGCTGCCCGGGGCCTTGAATAACACCGAATAAGGGTTTGCCATCGGGGGTCTTGCCTCTCCTTGGGGGGTGCAACTTGCCATAAAGCCTCCGTGCATTAAAATCACATACGATACGTATGTCTGAAATCATGCAAACATACGCAGCGTATGTCAAACCGCAGGATCGTTTCGAGGGACACCATGGGCCAGCAACCACGCGCCAAAATGATTGAACAGACCCGCGCCAAACTGATCACCAGCGCCCGCCACGCCTTCGGCACCCAAGGCTATGGCAATACCTCAATGGACGACTTCACCGCCCAGGTCGGCCTGACGCGCGGTGCGCTGTATCACCATTTCGGCGACAAAAAGGGCTTGCTGGCGGCCGTGGTCGCGCAGATCGACAGTGAAATGGACGCCCGCCTCGACGCCATCTCTGCCAGTGCCGGCGACCCATGGAGCGGGTTCTGCCAGCGTTGCACGGCCTATCTGTACATGGCCCAGGAACACGAAATCCAGCGCATCCTGTTGCTGGACGCCCCCGCCGTGCTGGGTGACCTGACGCTGAGCCTGCAACACGACTGTGTGGCTACCCTGAAGCGCTTGCTCGAGCACTTGATGGAACATCACTTCATCACCCCCGCCCCACCCGAGGCCCTGGCGCGCCTGATCAATGGCAGCCTGGTACAGGCGGCGCTGTGGATCGCGCGCGACGATGCCCCGGCAGAGCGATTGCACGAAGCGTTACAGGGCCTGGAGGTGTTGTTGCGGGGGTTGCGCAACCATGCGCCCGTGGGCAAGTAGGGCTCATCCCTGGATCGCTCCGGCAAGCTGGGCACCGATTTGTGGCGGCATCACTTCAGGCATGTGGTGAGCAGCGCCGAGCTTTGACGGCTCCCTGGCCATGCACAGCCTTCAGGGCTAGCTGAAAAGACCGCTCCAGCACCCTACGGTCCTTAAACAACTATCGCGGATCGACAGGGCTGGATCAGCGCAAATGCCTTGTTGCCAGTACTCACCTACCCTCATAAGATCGGCCTTCAACGGGTACAGCGGAGCTGTGCAACAAAAACCCGAATTCAAGGAATCCGAATGAGCCAACGCATCCATCGCAGCATCGACACACCACCGCGCACCGGCCTGACCCGGGACCAACTCTGGGAAGCCGAGGACAAAGGCCTGATCAAATGCTGGGAAATCGGCCGCGAACGCGCCGCCAGGTTTCCCGAGCTGGCCCAGCGCTGCCTGGCCGGTGAACTCCCGGTATTGGGCTGGAAAGGTGGCGTCAGCCGCAGCCTGAAAAAGCGCGAAAAGTACGGTTCCCTCAAATACCTCGCCCAATGGCAGGGCCTGCGCGGTGAGTCCCTGGATGTCGACCTGACCCAGGAACACGAATTGACCTGCTCCAGAACCCGGATGGTCGTGACGTTTACCCCGGATCGTTCGAAGTACATCAATGAGATGGCGGAAATGGAAACCCAGGAGTAAGACCCATGGTGGATTTGCATGAGGAGTTTCAGAACAGCGCTTTCTTTCACGAAGCGCGGATAGATCGCCGATCAGCCGATGCGTTGGTCGGCATCACCGCCGGACTCGCTGCCGATGGAGCAATCAACCAACAGGAAGCCGAGTTTCTCAAGAACTGGATCGAAACCCATCTGGTCCACTTGAGCGATCCGGTCGTCAACCTCCTCTACAAACGCCTCGCCAGCATGCTCAGCGATGGGGTTCTGGATGCTGATGAGTCAGCAGAACTCTTGGAGATGCTGCATCAGTTCGCCGGCCTTCCCATCGGTTCGGCTCAAACCTTCACCGCTCCCCCCAGCCTTCCCTTGAACAATCCTCCCCCCATTCTCAGCTGGGTTGACCGGGTATTTCTCTTTACCGGGGTCATGGCCTATGGCCCGCGCAAAGACTGTGAGTCCCTGATTCTCGAACGCGGCGGATTGATTGGTGGCTCTGTCAGCAAGAAGGTCCACTATCTGATCGTCGGCAGCATCGGCAATGATCAATGGTTGCATAGCAGCTACGGCACCAAGATCAAAAGGGCCGTGGAGCTCCGGGAGAGTGGCACGTCGATTGCGATCATCAGCGAAGAGCACTGGCAGAAAATGTTATTCGCCTGACTCCCCCACGCACTCTCTTGAAAACCGCTCCCGATACGCCTGCGGTGTCACGCCCATGGCCCGCAGGAAACTGCGGCGCAGGGTTTCTTCGCTGCCAAAGCCGCATTGCGTTGCGATCCGCTTGATTGGCACGATCGTGTCGCCCAGCAGGCGGCGGGCGGTTTCGACGCGGATCTGCTCGATGGCCCGCGCCGGGGTCTGGCCGGTATCGGCGCGGTAGTGGCGGATGAAACTGCGTTCGCTCATGCCGGCTTGCAGCGCCAGCGCCGGTAGGCCGAGGTCCAGAGTGAGGTTCTCGGCGATCCAGGTGTGCAGTTCGTCAAACCGACTACCTTGCCGTTGCAGGTCCAGGGTGACGCTGAACTGGGATTGACCGCCCGGGCGCTTGAGGAACACCACCAGTTGCCGCGCCACGTCCAGCGCCATGGCCCGCCCCAGGTCTGCTTCCACCAGCGCCAGCGAGAGGTCGATGCCGGCCGTGACCCCGGCTGAAGTCCAGACCGGGCCGTCGTTGATGAAAATCGGATTCGGCTCGACCCGCAGGCGCGGATACTGCTGCGCCAGTTGCTCGCACCGCGTCCAGTGCGTGACCACCCGACGGCCGTCGAGCCAGCCGCTGGCGGCCAGCAAAAACGCCCCCGTGCACACCGACGCCACGCGCCGCGACACCGCCGCCTGCTGACGCACCCAGTGGACCAGGCCACTGTCTTGCGCCGCCGCGTATGTCCCCCAGCCACCGGCGATGATCAGGGTGTCAGAGGGTTGCTCCGGCAAGGGTTCGGCGAACATGGCCAACCCCGCCGAAGACCGCACCGCCCCGCCCCCGGCGGCAATCACCGTCGGCGCATAGGGTGGCGGCAACCCTTGCTGGGCGGCGATGTCATTGGCCGTGGCAAACACCTGCAACGGCCCGGTGACATCCAGCAATTGCACATTGGCGAAGGCCAGCACATGAATGGTTTTCGGCGAGTTCGACATGATTGGCGTGATTCGAGGGCTTATTGGCGTATACGCCAAATCCTACGGGCTTACAGTCAAACCGTCCACCCATGCCGGGTGAGTGTGTGCAGACTCAGGAGAGAGCGTCATGACGTTGCAGATTGGTTTTCTGTTGTTCCCCCAGGTGCAGCAACTGGACCTGACCGGTCCCTACGATGTGCTGGCCTCGCTGCCGGACGTGAAGGTGCATTTGATCTGGAAAGACCTGATCCCCGTGACGGCCAGCACCGGCCTGGTCCTCAAGCCGACCACCTCCTTCGATGACTGCCCGGACCTGGATGTGATTTGCATTCCCGGTGGCAGCGGCGTTGGCCCGTTGATGGAAGACCCGCAGACCCTGGCGTTCATTCAGGCCAAGGCCGCCAAGGCCCGCTATGTCACCTCGGTATGCACCGGGGCCCTGGTACTCGGCGCCGCCGGGTTGCTCAAGGGCAAGCGGGCGACCACCCACTGGGCGTATCACGACTTGTTGAGCCCGCTGGGGGCGATTGCGGTGAAGGACCGGGTGGTTCGCGACGGCAATCTGCTGACCGGTGGCGGGATCACGGCCGGCATCGACTTTGCCCTGACGCTGGCAGCCGAGTTGTATGGCGACGACGTCGCGCAGTTGCTGCAGTTGCAACTCGAATACGCACCAGCACCACCCTTCAGCTCGGGCGACCCGCTCACCGCGCCCAAGCGCGTACTGGAACAGGCCCAACTGCGAGTGGCCGATGCGTTGCATCAACGCCGGCAGATCACCGAGCGCGCCGCGGCCAGGCTCGACAAAGCCCAAGCCTAAGTGTGACTGGCGTGTCGGTCATTGGCTACGAATGAGCTGACTGTGCCATCGCCATAGGCCCGCTCCACCCTGGAGATCACCACCTGATAGCCCGCGTACCACTTGCGGTATTGACGCTTGGCCTCCAGGTGGCGCGGGTGAGTGGCGAAGGCGCGGATCGAGGCTTCGTCCTGCCAGTAGTAACTGGCGTTGACCAGTTCGCCATCGGCCGAACACCAGGACTGGGTGCCGACAAACCCCGGAAGGCTGATGGCGACCTCGTCAATCAGCGCGCTCAAGCGCTTGAATTCTTCGTCCCGTTGCCCGGGTTTGTAGATGAAGGCGGCGATGTACATGTGGACTCCTTGTTGATCAATGATTCAGGGCGTGGGCGTCATCAACGCCAGGCGGATGGCCAGCAGCACCAGCACCACGGCCAGGCCCAGTGACTGAAGACGAACGAAGGGGCCATGGGTCGAAAAACGTCGACTCAGAGCGCCGCCGAAGACTCCCAGCACACTGTGAAACACAGCGCCGACCAGGCTCAGCACCACGCCCAGCATCATCAGTTGTATCGCGATGGGTCCGTATTCCGGGCGCACGAATTGCGGCAGGAAGACCATGAAAAACAGCAAGGCCTTGGGGTTGAGCAGGCTGTTGAACATGGCCCGCAGCAGGACGGTTTTTAGCGGCACCAGGGTGACCGGCGAGCCGCTGACGGTCGACGACGTGTGCAGGGCCTTGAACGCCAGCCACAGCAGGTAGGCCACCCCGGCATAACGAATCAATTCGAAGGCCGGTGGCCAGTGGGCGACGAGGGTCGTGATGCCCGCGGCTGTCAGCGCCGTGAGCAGCAGGTCCGCCAGGCCAATCCCCAGCCCCGAGGCCACGCCACCGCGCCAGCCGTAACTGACGCCATGGCTGATGAAAAACGCCATGTTCGGTCCCGGCGACAGGAGCAGCAGCATCACTGCACCGACAAAGATCCATAAGCTGGCAAGGTCAATCATGGCGCCTGCACTCAGTCTGCAAAGGCTGTAGATTAGGCCGTCGATCTGATACAAACAAAAAATTGATCTAGATACAAACCAACGGAAAACCATGGCCCGTATACGCTATAAACGCCTGGTCGATGAGTTCGCCCGGCAAATCCACAGCGGTGAACTGTCACCCGGCATGCAACTGCCGACCATTCGCGCGCTGATGAGTCGCGAGCGTATCGCCCTGGCCACCGCGCTACGGGTCTACAACGAACTGGAAGCCAGTGGCCTGGTGGTCGGTGAAACCGGGCGCGGCACCTTCGTGCGTGACAACACCCTGCCTCGCGGCCTGGGCCTGGAACAACAGCCATTGAGCTCGGGGGCGGTGGACCTGACCTTCAATTACCCTTCGGTGCCCGGCCAGGCCGAGCTGCTGCGCGAAGGGCTGAGGGCGATTGCCGCGTCCGGCGACCTCGACGCCCTGCTGCATTCGCCGCCCCAGGGCGGTCGCCCCCATGAGCGGCAAACCGCCGCCCGGCATTTGCGCAACCGGGAGATTCGGGTCGCCGGTGATCAGGTGCTGATCGTCAATGGTGCCCAACAGGGCCTGGCCGTGACCTTGCTGGCGCTGCTCAAGCCGGGTGATGTGCTGGCCCTAGATGCCCTCACCTACCCCGGCCTGAAAACCCTCGCCCAGGTCCATCGCCTGGACCTGGAAACCCTGCCGCAAGTCGCCGGACACACGGACCTCGACGCCCTCGAAGCGCTGTGCCAACGCCGTCCGGTTCGCGCCGTCTATACCATGCCGACCCTGCACAATCCGCTGGGGACCGTCATGCCCCACGCCGACCGGCTGCGCCTGGTGCAGTTGGCCGAGCGCCATGGGTTTCTGATCATTGAAGACGGTGCCTATGCCTTTCTCGCGGAACCGGCACCCAAACCCCTGTTCAGCTGGCGCCGGAACGCACGGTGTACATCGGAGGCCTGTCAAAAAGCGTCGCGTCGGGTTTGCGTGTCGGGTTCATCGTTGCCTCCAGAACACTGATACCCGCACTGGAGCAGGCGATTCGGGTGTCGAGCTGGAGCACCCCGTCGCTGACCGTCGCGCTGGCCTGTCGCTGGATCGACAGCGGCGTGGTCGATGACCTCGAAGAACAAAAGCGCCGGGACGCCCGGCATCGACAAACACTGGCGAGGCGGATCCTGCGTCACAGCGAGCTGATGGCTCACCCGTCGTCCTACTATTTCTGGCTGAAATTACCCGAAGGCTTGCGCGCCGACACCGTGGTCGCCGACCTGGCGCGTAACGGCGTGATGGTGACCAGCGCCGAACCCTTTGCCACTACCGAACATGTCCCCCACGCATTGCGCGTCGCGATGGGTTCGATCGGCATGGCAGCACTCGAGCAGGCACTGGAGATGCTGCGGGAGGTGGTCGAGGTGTGAAGCGGCTTTATCGCGCCCATAAAAAAACCCGCCGAAGCGGGTTTTCAAGACCATGACGACATCCTGTCGATGCGTTCCTTGCATATGGCCGATCATCCATGACCCTGAGTACATCCTGTGCTCAGTTGATGGAGCAAGAATACCCTTGGGATCCAAAGCGCAATAGACGACATAGTTAGCATTGCGTGTAAGACATTCGCTATAGAAACATTGCGAAAAACCTTGCCGCCAGCTGTCCTCCAGCGCCGCTGGCCGCTGGAAACACACCGGATCGATTGCAGAGGATGGGCTCACGCCGAAAGAGGATACCGGGGTCGCGAAATCGCGACCCCATTGATAACGGATGATGGGGCATGCGGGGTATCAGTGGGTGGCAAGGTACGTCTCGATATTGTTCATTTGCTCCTCCCAGCCACGGCTGTCCATACGGAACGCCTTGAGGCGACGCTCTGCCGGGATGTTGTCGAAACCTGACTCAATGACCCGCAGCAACGTGCCGCCGTCCATGTCTTCGAGTTCGAACAACACCAGGGTGGTGGGTTCCGAGGAATAATCCACCGCGGGCTCCACCGCATAAGGATGCCAGCGAAACGCAAGCACCCGCTCCGGCTCGACTCTCATCACCTCCACGTCCCAGACCAGGTGCTCATAGCCCGGGTAAGTGATTTTCCCCTGGGTACGCTCGCCCGCCACGAAACGCTTGCCGCCCAGTGCGACGCCAAACCACTGGCCAAAGGACTCGGCATTGGCCAGGGCCCGCCAGACTTTCGAGCGTGGAACCCTGAGCAGGATCTTTCTTTCGATGCGATCTGATGTGTGCATAGGGCACCTCCTTTGATGAACACTAGGCGCGGACGACCGAACGGGCAATCCTGCCGATGCATCCAACACTTACGACTCGCCCCGGCGATCATCGTTCAGCGTGGGGCAACGCCCGGTTATCGGTGCTAACGTGGGCTTTCGACCGTTCGTCAGCCGCGTAAAGGAAGACACCATGAGTACACTCCACGGCAGTTGCCTGTGCAAGGCCATCGCCTATGAACTCGACTGCCTCGACATGCCCGTCAGTCACTGCCATTGCCACACCTGCCGCAAGGCGCATGGGGCTGCGTTCGCCTCGACGGCCGGGGTCATGCGTGAGCATTTTCGCTGGATCAGGGGGCAGGAGCTGCTGACATCGTTCGAGTCATCCCCCGGCAAACTGCGGCATTTTTGCTCGCGCTGCGGCTCACAGCTGATGGCCGAACGCCCGGCCCAGCCCCATGTGATTGTGCGGGTGGCCACCCTGGATGATGACCCGGGCGTGACGCCACAGGCGCACATCTGGACCACTCACGATGTGCCGTGGCTGGCGTATCAAGGGATCCCTGAGCACGCACAGTGGCGGCCGGCCTGAAGCTTGCGCAGACCTGACGAGTGTTCTTCAATCACCCCCACTCAATGTCCCGACCTCAAGCGAGCCCTCCCATGCGCTTACCGTGTTTACTGGCCCTTGCCCCCCTGCTGCTGGCCTTCGGCGCCCAGGCTGACGACTGCGCCAACGCCGTCGACCAGCGCACGATGAACGCGTGCGCCGCCAAGGACTACCAGAGCGCCGACAAACAGCTCAACAGCCTCTACAAGCAGATCAATGAGCGCCTGAAGGACAACCCCGAGAGCAAAAAACTGCTGGTGGGTGCACAACGCGCCTGGGTTGGGTTTCGTGATGCCGAGTGCGGGTTCTCCGCCTCCGGGGTGGCCGGTGGCAGTGTCTACCCGCTGATCCACAGCCGTTGCCTGGCCGAGCAGACCAAGGCGCGGGTGGCTGTGTTCAAGACCTACCTCGAGTGCCAGGAAGGCGACCTCGGCTGCCCGGTGCCCGGGGCTTGATACCGGGCTGGCGGTGAGTGCCGCCCTTTATTTTGGCTGAAACTTTTTCGCGCGCAAAAACAAAACCCCCACCTGCAGATGCAGATAGGGGTTTCGGAATTTAATCTTGACGATGACCTACTCTCACATGG
>NZ_JBYTBK010000044.1:0-39220 GCF_058789115.1 Pseudomonas sp. FW300-N1A1
CCACGCTGTTCCTGGACGTTTATCCGCTGCATGTTTTCTACAAGGAACGGGGGTTGGGGGCGCTCGAAACCTGCCTGCCTTCGCGTAAGAACATTTATGGGCATGACCAACCCCTAGTGCTATGGCCGGTATCACAACAGAAGCTAAAGTTCGGGACCGATCACGATGAAATCCTGCAAGCTTTCGAGGCCATTGAGGCTGGCAATATCGCCAAAAGTGTTGACCATCTTGCCAGGCACGAACAGGTCAATATTTTGCAACCGTCGATGTACAGCGACCCGAAACTAGTAACTCTGCTGCGCGGCAATCACTTCTCTTATGTCACGAACTTTCCGTCTGGCGTCGCTCAAGCCATCGAACTGACGCTGGCCAGCCAGTGCCGACCTGTCGATGACGGACGCACCATTGGCTTCAGCAATAACCCCGTAGCCGACCTGTCCGATATCCACCAGCGAATGGCTTTCGTGCTCAAGGCCGCGGCACAGTTTGATAATCTGTTACATAGCGGTAATCGCTACCAGATTCAGCAGTCGATTGAGGACATCGCCGCAGGCCGGGGTGTGCGATGAGTTGGATCGTGCGTGTCGGTTGGCGACGCGGCGTGGTTGCACTGGTGATCGCTGTCTGCATTGCGGGGGCGGCAATTGAAGCGCTATCAGAAAAGGAAATCGCGCTGGTGATTGGCGAGCCTTGGGAGGTCATGCGCCAGCGTTCCAGTGCGACCATTGGTCCAGCCATTCCTGGACGAGCCTGGTTCAATATGCCCAAGTCGGATGCCCGCCTGCACTTCATCGACCCTCACTACGGGTTTGTGACCCCACTGGCTCGCTTTTTCACAGTTATGTTCGATGATGAATTGATCGACGGTGTCCGAATGTCCCCGCAAATCGAGCCGCTGCTGCTCGACGATACGCTCAAGGTCGTGCTGGATTTGCAGGAGCAATGGCGCAATGGCGGCTGGACGCCGAACCGGGTCAAAGACTTTCCATCGTTCGCCGACACCCCCCAATGGCGTGCCCAATTGCGGGACGTGAACAAAGGCGGTACCGCTTACTGGCTAGCGGGCGACAAGTACCAGGCAATGCTCGTGGTCAATCGTTTCGAGGACTACAAGCGCCCTGAAGAGGAGCGTTACCTCATCACACTGGGGCTTTCCAAATCACGGGGCGTGCGATGAGCCTGACGCAACGTGTCGGTTGGCGACGCGGTGTGTTTGCACTCGCGGTCGCGGTCTGCATTGCGTGGGCGGCGATTGCAGTGCAATCAGTAAAGGAAATCGCATTGGTGATCGGCGAGCCTTGGGAGGACATGCGTCAGCGCTCCAGTGCAGTCATTGATCCTGCCATTCCTGGGCACTCTTGGTTCAACATACCCAAGTCGGATGCCCGACTTCGTTTCACGGACCCACAATATGGGTTCGTGACGCCACTGGCCCGATTTTTCACGGTAAGTTTTACGGATGAGTTAGTCAGAAATGTCCGTATGTCCCCGCAAATCGAACCGCTGCTGCTCGATGACACGCTCAAGGTCGTGCTGGATTTGCAGAAGCAATGGCGCAAGGCTGGCTGGACGCCGATCCGGATCAAGGAGGACCCACCATTCGCCGACACGCCGCAATGGCGTGCCCGATTGCGGGACGTGGATAAAGGCGGCACGTCTTACTGGCAAGCAGGCAACCAGTATCAAGCAATGCTGGTGGTCGGTCGTTTCGAGGACAATAAGCGCCCCGAAGAAGAGCGCTACCTCATCACGCTGGCACTGGCCAAGCCATGGGTCAGGCCTTGAGCCGGCACCTAGCTGTATGCCCGTGTTTACACCCAAGCCAGACCATCATTGCCCGCGAAAACCATCTCATCACTGTGATGGAGAAGCCTTTGCTGCCTACAACGGCATCGTGTAGTGCAACGAGTAATTCTCGACACCGTCGTTCGGGTGGTTGATGCCGCCATTGGAATAATGGAACGCGCGTATGCCGACCTCATGTCCGCCGGCAAAGCGCAGGCCGAAGCCAAAGCGGTCTTCGAATTGAAAAGACGATCCGAGCTGGTTGTCTTCCACTTCCGTATGAACAAACGCCGCCACGCCAATTCCGGCTTCCAGGTAAGGCTTGATGTTTTCCCCGGAGAATTCATAAACGAATACAGGCGAGAACGACAGACTATGGTTACTCGATGCCTCGTCGCCATCCCAGAAGGTGTAGGCCCCGCTCCAGTAACCGGTCACGCGGCCGATGTCACTCTGCAACCAGCTCTTGTCCCAATCGAATTGCATGCCCAGGCGGTAGACCATGGTCGATTCGCTGGTCTCACCCACTGCGAACTCCACACCCGCCGCTTGCGCACTGTAGCTGTGCCCCAAAAGTGCAGCTGCAATCGCAGCCAGGCAGAACAGTCGCTTCATCAGAAACATCCTTTTCGCGAGCATTTTTGTAGTTTTTTGGCTTGGTAGTCGCAGCAATAGAATGAAGCCTTCGCGTGAACATTCGGCCCGATTGAATCGCTTCCTGACAACGACCTACAGGCTGAAGCTTCGCACAACCCCGGCGTTATTCCAGAGTATCGGCAAGATATTTCCAAAGTGCTGCGCGCTGCCACTGGTCCAGAACTGTGCAGGGTTCGCCGGCCCCTCGGCCAACAGTTCGCGTTCGGCCAGCAAGCGCTGGAGCTGCCGGGCCACTGCAGCGCCGGTATCGATCAGGCTGATGTCGGTCGGAATCAGTTGCCTGAGCAACGGCTTGAGGAAGGGGTAATGGGTGCAGCCAAGAATAATGGTGTCGCAGCCGGCCGCCAACAAGGGTTCGAGGTAACCGCCCAGCAGGGAGCGCAATGCCGGGCTGTGCAGGTCCCCCGCTTCAATCAAGTCCACCAGGCCAGGGCAAGGCTGAGTGACGACCCGGACATCGGTCGCGAAACGGTCGAGCAAGGCCGCGAACTTGGCACTCTGCAAGGTGCCGGTGGTGGCCAGCACACCGACCACGCCACTGCGGGTCGCCGCCGCTGCCGGCTTGACCGCTGGCTCCATGCCAACGATGGGCCAGTGTGGGTAATCACGGCGTAAATCCGCGACCCCTGCCACGGTGGCCGTGTTGCACGCCACGACGATCGCCTTGGCGCCTTGCGCCACAAAAAACTCGGCCATTACGCTGCAACGCTGGCGAATGAACGCCGGGGTTTTCTCGCCGTAGGGAATGTGCCCACAATCACCGACGTACAGCAGTGATTCATTGGGCAGCAATCGCTGGATTTCCGCCAGCACCGACAACCCACCGACGCCGGAATCGAATACGCCGATAGGCGCTTCACGCATGCTTGCCCCCACACACACTACAACCCGGATCGCGCTTGACCCGCAGCTCGCGGAAGCGGGTACCCAAGGCATCGATCAACAACAAGCGTCCAACCAGTGGCTCACCGAATCCCACTAGCAGCTTCAGCGCCTCAAGCGCTTGCAGGCTGCCCACCAGCCCCACCAACGGGCCGACCACACCCGCCTCGCTGCAGGTCAGCTCGGCTTCGCTGCCGTGTCCGTACAAACAGTGGTAACACGGGCTGTCGGCACGACGCGGGTCAAACACCGACAGCTGGCCTTCCAGGCGAATGGCCGCGCCACTGACCAGGGGTATGCGGGCCGCCACGCAGGCCGCATTCACCGCCTCACGGGTGGAAAAGTTGTCGGAGCAGTCGAGCACCAGGTCAACCGCCGATACCGCGGCGGCCAGTGAATCTTCGTCCAGCGCAGCGCGATGGGGGATCAACTGGACCTCGGGGTTGATCGCCTTCAGACGGCCCATGGCCGAGTCGACCTTGCTCAGGCCGACGCTGTCGGTGTCATGAATGATCTGGCGTTGCAGGTTGGTCAAGTCGACCGTGTCGAAGTCCGCCAGATGCAACTGGCCAACCCCGGCCGCCGCCAGGTACAGCGCGACCGGCGCCCCCAACCCACCGAGGCCGATGATCAGTACACGGCTCTGCTTGAGTCGCAATTGACCGTCGATGTCGACGTGTTGCAACAGAATCTGCCGGCTATAGCGCAACAGCTCCTGATCATTCAGCACGGTAGACGCCCCAGGCTGATACGTTCATGGCCGCCGAGGTCCTTGCGGCTGTGGACCTCTTCAAAGCCCTGGTTCAGCAACAGATCACGCACGGCGTCGGCCTGATCGTAACCGTGCTCGAGCATCAGCCAGCCACCGGCTTCCAGATGCTGCGGCGCCTGGCCAATGATCAAGCGCAAGTCATCAAGGCCGTCGGTACCGGCCACCAGCGCACTGGCCGGTTCAAAACGCACGTCCCCTTCCGCCAGGTGCGGGTCGGCAGCGGCGATATAAGGCGGGTTGCTGATAATCAGCGTGTAGCGATGCTCTTTCAACGCGCTGAACCAGTGACTGCTGAGCACACTGACATTGTTCAGGTGCAGACGCTGGCGATTGCGCTCGGCCAGGGCCACGGCTTCGAGGACCCGGTCCACGGCAGTGACCTGCCAGACCGGCCGCTCGCTGGCCAGCGCCAGGGCGATCGCGCCACTGCCGGTGCCCAGGTCGAGCACCTTGGCCGGCGTCGCGGGCAACAGGTCCAGCGCGGTTTCCACCAGCAGTTCGGTGTCCGGTCGCGGGATCAGGGTGTGCGGCGCCACTTCCAGGTCCAGCTTCCAGAAACCCTGCTGGCCGAGAATGTAGGCCACCGGCTCGCCGGAGCGACGACGCTGCAGGTACTCGGCAAAGACCAGCGCGGCTTCGCTGGGTACGATGCGCTCGGGCCAGGTGTGCAAAAAACTGCGGGACTTGCCCAGGGCCGCGGCCAGCAGCAGCTCGGCATCCAGACGCGCGGTCGGCGAGTCAGGCAGGTCGGCGGCGCGTAACAAACTGGCAATGATGGTCATTTACTCACCTATCGCTGCCAGTTGGTCGGCCTGATACTCGGCCAGCAACGGCTCGATCACGGCATCAACGCCACCGGCAAGGATTTCATCAAGGGAATACAACGTCAGGTTGACCCGGTGGTCCGTAACCCGGCCCTGGGCAAAGTTGTAGGTGCGGATCCGTTCGGAGCGATCGCCGGAGCCCACCAGCAACTTGCGCTCGCTGGCAATGGCATTGGCCGCGGCGCTGGTTTGCTGATCGTTGAGCTTGGCCGACAGCCAGGACATCGCCCGCGCCCGGTTCTTGTGCTGGGAACGTTCTTCCTGGCATTCGACCACGATGCCCGATGGCAAGTGGGTAATCCGGATGGCCGAGTCGGTCTTGTTGACGTGCTGGCCACCGGCACCGGAGGAACGATACGTGTCGACGCGCAAGTCCGATGGATTGATTTCGATCGCTTCCTGCTCATCAGGCTCCGGCAATACCGCCACGGTGCAGGCCGAGGTGTGGATACGGCCCTGGGACTCAGTGGCCGGAACCCGTTGCACGCGGTGCGCGCCGGACTCGAACTTCAGCTTGCCGTAAACGTTTTCGCCTTCAACGCGGGCGATGACTTCTTTATAGCCACCGTGTTCACCTTCGTTTTCCGAGAGAATCTCGACCCGCCAGCCACGCCGTTCGGCGTAACGCGAATACATGCGGAACAGGTCGCCGGAGAAGATCGCCGCCTCGTCACCACCGGTGCCCGCACGGATCTCCAGGAACACGTTGCGTCCATCGTTCGGATCCTTGGGCAGCAGCATGCGTTGCAGGCTGGCCTCGAGTTCGATCAGTTGCTCCTTGGCTTCGCGGACTTCTTCCACGGCCATTTCGCGCATGTCCGGATCGCTGTCCTTGAGCAGCGCCTGAGCGCCCTCAAGGTCGCCCTGCACTTTGAGCAACTGTTTATAGGTAGCGACAATCGGCTCGACTTCCGCGTACTCCTTGGAGTAGGTACGGAACTTGTTCTGATCGGAAATGACTTCGCCATCGCCGAGCAAGGCGGTCAATTCCTCGAAACGGTCCTGGAGGATGTCCAGCTTATTGAGCAGTGACGCTTTCATTGCGATTTTTTATCCGAAGAGCTATCCGACGCGCCCTCACCGAGGGCAAAGAGTTCCTGGGCCATGGCCAGCGCATCGAGGCGGCCTTCGGCAGTCAGCTTTTTCAACTGCACACTCGGAGCGTGCAGCAGTTTGTTGGTCAGGCCACGGGCCAGTTGCACCAGCACATCCTCGGCACTGCTGCCGTTGGCGAGCATGCGCTGGGCCTTTAGCAGCTCTTCGTCACGCAGGCGTTCGCTCTGTTGACGATAGGCTTTAAGGACATCGACCGCCGCCAGTTCGCGCAGGCGAACCATGAAATCGTCGGCGCCAATGGACACCATCTCTTCCGCCGCCTGGGCTGCACCCTGGCGGCTCTTGAGATTCTCGGCAACCACTTCGTGGAGATCGTCGACGCTATACAGATAGACGTCGTCCAGCTCGCCCACTTCCGGCTCGATATCCCGAGGTACGGCGATATCCACCATGAAAATCGGTTTGTGCTTGCGCAATTTCAAGGCGCTTTCCACCGCGCCCTTGCCCAGGATCGGCAATTGGCTGGCCGTGGAACTGATCACGATATCGCTGCGCACCAGCTCTGCCGGGATGTCCGAGAGCAACACGGCGTGGGCACCAAACTGCTCGGCCAGCAGGCTTGCGCGCTCCAGAGTCCGGTTGGCAACGACAATCCGCTTCACCCCCAGCTCATGCAAATGGCGGGCGACCAGGGTAATGGTCTCGCCGGCGCCGATCAGCAACGCCTGGCTGCGCTGCAGGTCGCTGAAGATCTGCTTGGCCAGGCTGACCGCGGCAAACGCCACGGACACCGGGTTTTCACCGATCGCCGTGTCGGTGCGCACTTGCTTGGCGGCGTTGAAGGTCGCCTGGAACAAACGCCCCAGCAGCGGGCCGATGGTGCCGGCCTCGCGCGCCACGGCATAGGCCGATTTCATCTGGCCGAGGATCTGTGGTTCGCCCAGCACCAGCGAGTCGAGCCCGGAGGCGACCCGCATCATGTGACGAACTGCCGCATCCTCTTCATGCACATAAGCACTCGCGCGAAGCTCATCGAGGCTTAAATGATGGTAATCGGCCAACCAGCGCAGCACCCCATCCGCCGAAAGATGATCCTGTTCTATATAGAGTTCGCTGCGATTGCAGGTGGAGAGGATCGCAGCTTCGCGGCTGTCGGTGAGTCGGCAGAGCTGCTGCAGGGCCTCAACCAGCTGTTCCGGAGTAAACGCCACGCGCTCGCGGACGTCTACGGAAGCAGTCTTGTGGTTAATACCAAGTGCAAGGAAGGCCATTCAAGGTCGCTGATGATGTCGAGAAGCCGACAATTGTCCTACTTCGCCAGACTCAGAACAACCACCGTTGACTATTGTCCTAATAGACTGCCTGTGAAAAGGCCCGCATCGAGTCTCGGTTATGTTTGGCCGAAGGCTTGTGTCATGATGATCCGACCGCAGGTTAGTCGTCCTCTTCCTATATGAATAGATCTTCCGCGTTGCTCCTCGCTTTTGTCTTCCTAAGCGGCTGCCAGGTCTTGGCACCCGTTTCGACGGACGGTACGCCGCCGGTCGAAGGCAGCACTCCAGCCCCTGAAAAGCCCAAGGTCTACAGCTCGTTCAGCGAAGAAACCATCTTCAGCCTGTTGAGTGCCGAACTGGCTGGCCAGCGCAATCGCTACGACATTGCCCTGGACAACTACGTGACCCAGGCCATCAATACCCAGGACCCTGGCATTTCCGAGCGCGCCTTTCGCATCGCCGAGTACCTGGGTGCCGACCAGGCCGCGCTCGACAGTGCACTGATCTGGGCAAAAAACGCCCCGAACGACCTCGAGGCACAACGCGCCGCCGCCATACAACTGGCGCGCAGCGGGCGTTATGACGACTCCATGGTCTATATGGAGAAAGTCCTGCAAGGCAAGGGCGACACCCATTTCGACTTCCTTGCCCTGTCGGCGGCCGATACGGACCAGGACACCCGCAACGGCCTGATGAAAAGTTTCGACCGTTTGTTGCAGCGCCACCCCAACAACAGTCAGCTGATTTTCGGCAAGGCCTTGCTGCTGCAACAGGACGGTGACTCTCAGGGGGCACTGACCCTGCTGGAAAACCATCCGCCGGAAGAAGGCGAAATAGCGCCGATCCTCCTGCGCGCACGCTTGTTGCAAAGCCTCAATCGTGGCGATGAATCTCTGCCGCTGTTGAAAAAAACCATCCGCAAGTACCCGGACGACAAACGCCTGCGCCTGACCTATGCCCGCCTGCTGGTTGAACAGGACCGTATGGACGACGCGAAAACCGAGTTTTCAAGCCTGGTCCAGCAGTACCCGGAAGACGACGAATTGCGTTACTCCCTGGCCCTCGTTTGCCTGGAAGCCAAGGCCTGGGAAGAAGCCAAGGGTTACCTGGAAGACTTGATTGCCCGGGACAGCCACGTCGACTCCGCGCACCTGAACCTGGGACGCATCGCCGAAGAGCGCAACGACCCCCAAGGTGCCCTGATCGAATATGGCCAGGTTGCCCCGGGTGCCGATTACCTGCCGGCCCAGTTGCGCCAGGCCGACATCCTGATGGACAACGGGCGTACCGCCGAAGCCCAGGCCCGCCTGGCGAAAGAGCGCGATGAAGAACCGGACTATGCGATCCAGCTGTACCTGATCGAAGTCGAAACCCTGTCCGCCAATAAACACGAAGACCGTGCCTGGGCCATCCTCGACAAAGCCTTGAAGCAGTACCCGGATGACCTGAACCTGCTATACACCCGGGCCATGCAGGCGGAAAAACGCAATGACCTGGCGCAGATGGAAAAAGACCTGCGACAGATCATCAAGCGCGACCCGGACAACGCCATGGCACTCAACGCCCTGGGTTATACCCTGTCCGATCGCACGACCCGCTACGCCGAAGCCAAGTCCCTGATCGAAAAAGCCCATCAATTGAGCCCGGAAGACCCGGCGGTTCTCGACAGCCTCGGCTGGGTGAACTTCCGCCTGGGCAATCTCGATGACGCCGAGCGCTATTTGCGCCAGGCCCTGGAACGCTTCCCCGACCAGGAAGTCGCCGCGCACCTGGGCGAAGTCCTTTGGGCCAAGGGCCAACAACGCGAAGCCAGAAAAATCTGGGCCAAGTTCCTCAAGGAACAGCCTGACAGCCCCATCCTGCGCAGCACCATCAAGCGCCTGACCGGATCCGAGACCCTTTAACATCATGTTTTTGCGCCACGTCATCGTTTTCAGCTTCATCGCCCTGCTCGCCGGCTGTGCGGGCTTTGGCGCCCGTGAATCCCTCGAGGGTCAAGGCAATCCCGCGCAATGGCGCGTGCAAAAACAACAGCTGACAGCCCTCGATGGCTGGCAGATCGACGGCAAGATCGGCATTCGCGCCCCGAAAGACTCGGGCAGCGGCACCTTGTTCTGGCTGCAGCGCCAGGACTACTACGATATCCGCCTCTCCGGCCCTCTGGGTCGTGGCGCCGCCCGCCTGACCGGTCGCCCCGGCGACGTCACGCTGGAAGTCGCCAACCAGGGTCGCTACACCGCGCCAAGCCCGGACGCTCTGCTCGAAGAACAGATGGGCTGGAAGCTGCCGGTTTCCAATCTGGCCTGGTGGGTTCGCGGACTCCCGGCACCGAGCAGCAAAAGCCGCTTGTCGCTGGATGCCGACAGCCGCCTGGCCAGCCTCGAGCAAGACGGCTGGAAGGTCGAATACACCGCCTATACACAGCAAAACGGTTACTGGCTGCCCGAGCGAATCAAGCTGCACGGCCGCGACCTCGATGTCACGCTGGTGATCAAGGCCTGGCAACCTCGCAAGTTGGGCCAATGACATGCCTGCACATCGCCTGACGCTGCCTTCGCCGGCAAAACTCAATTTGATGCTGCATATTCTCGGTCGCCGTGAAGACGGTTACCACGAACTGCAGACGTTGTTTCAATTTCTCGACTACGGCGACGAAATCACCTTTGCGGTGCGCGATGACGGCGTCATTTGCCTGCACACCGAATTCGAAGGCGTCCCCCATGACAGCAATCTGATCGTCAAGGCTGCCAGGAAAATCCAGGCGCAATCCGGTTGTTCACTGGGTGTTGATATCTGGATCGAAAAAATCCTGCCCATGGGCGGTGGAATCGGGGGTGGCAGCTCGAATGCCGCCACCACCCTGCTGGGGCTGAACCATCTCTGGCAACTAGGCTGGGATGAAGATCGCCTGGCCACACTGGGCCTGACGCTGGGCGCGGACGTCCCGGTTTTCGTGCGTGGCCACGCAGCTTTCGCCGAGGGCGTGGGAGAAAAACTCACCCCTGTAGACCCTGCCGAGCCTTGGTATGTCGTGCTTGTACCGCAAGTCTCTGTAAGTACAGCAGAAATTTTTTCAGATCCTTTGTTGACACGTAACTCATCTCCCATTAAAGTGCGCCCCGTTCCCAAGGGAAACAGTCGAAATGACTGCTTGCCGGTGGTCACAAGGCGTTATCCAGAAGTACGTAACGCTTTGAATTTGTTAGGTAAATTTACCGAAGCAAAACTCACCGGAACTGGAAGTTGTGTGTTTGGGGGCTTCCCAAGCAAAGCTGAAGCTGATAAAGTCTCGGCCCTTCTTACAGAGACCCTTACAGGGTTTGTAGCAAAAGGAAGTAACATTTCGATGTTGCATCGCAAGCTACAAGGTCTGCTCTAAAAGGAACCGGGTACTGGGTACTCGTTGCAACAGATACAGGGGCGTCGCCAAGCGGTAAGGCAGCAGGTTTTGATCCTGCCATGCGTTGGTTCGAATCCAGCCGCCCCTGCCATTTTCCTATACTCATCCAGGTATACCCTCAGCCTTCAGGTACTGCGCGTGTCCAAGATGATGGTCTTTACGGGGAACGCTAACCCCGATCTGGCTCGGCGTGTCGTACGTCAGCTGCATATCCCTCTCGGTGACATCTCTGTCGGTAAATTCTCCGACGGCGAAATTACAGCCGAGATCAATGAAAACGTCCGCGGTAAAGATGTCTTCATTATTCAGCCGACTTGCGCTCCGACCAACGATAACCTGATGGAACTCGTCGTGATGGCTGATGCCTTCCGTCGCTCCTCAGCCACTCGAATCACTGCGGTGATCCCCTACTTTGGTTATGCCCGACAGGATCGCCGTCCGCGTTCCGCACGTGTGGCTATCAGCGCGAAAGTCGTCGCTGACATGCTTACCGTCGTCGGCATCGATCGTGTTCTCACGGTTGATCTGCATGCTGACCAGATCCAGGGCTTCTTCGATATTCCGGTAGATAACATCTACGGCTCCCCTGTATTGGTGGATGACATCGAAGACCAACGCTTCGAAAACCTGATGATCGTGTCCCCGGACATTGGCGGCGTCGTGCGTGCACGTGCCGTTGCCAAATCCCTGGGCGTGGATCTCGGGATCATCGACAAGCGCCGTGAGAAAGCCAATCACTCTGAAGTGATGCATATCATCGGTGATGTCGAAGGGCGTACCTGTATCCTGGTTGACGACATGGTCGATACCGCCGGCACCCTGTGCCACGCGGCTAAAGCCTTGAAAGAGCATGGCGCTGCCAAGGTCTTTGCCTACTGCACACACCCTGTGCTGTCGGGTCGGGCCATCGAGAACATTGAAAATTCCGTGCTGGACGAGCTGGTGGTGACCAACACCATCCCGCTGTCCGCAGCAGCACAAGCCTGTGCACGTATCCGTCAACTGGATATCGCACCGGTTGTTGCCGAAGCGGTTCGCCGCATCAGCAACGAAGAATCGATCAGCGCGATGTTCCGCTAAGGGCCCTGCCCTTCGGACACATCTCAATGACGAAAAGCGCCCCGCCCCGGCATTCCTGTCGGGGCGGGGCTTTTTTGCCCATATCGCCTTTAGCGCTGGTCGCAAACGCTGGGGCGAATGTGGTTATTTTGGAGATACAACATGAACGATTTTACTCTGAATGCTGAAGCGCGTTCCGACCTGGGGAAAGGTGCGAGCCGCCGCCTGCGTCGTCTCGCAAGCCTGGTTCCAGCTGTAGTTTACGGTGGCGAAAAAGCCCCTGAATCCATCAGCATGCTGGCTAAAGAAGTTGCCAAACTGCTCGAAAACGAAGCGGCTTACAGCCACATCATCGAGCTGAACATTGGTGGCACCAAGCAAAACGTCGTGATCAAAGCCCTGCAACGTCACCCGGCCAAAGGCCACGTGATGCACGCTGACTTCGTACGCGTTGTAGCGGGCCAGAAACTGACCGCTATCGTTCCAGTGCACTTCATCAACGAAGCTGCTCCGGCCAAGAAAGGCGGCGAAATCTCGCACGTTGCTTCGGAAATCGAAGTTTCCTGCCTGCCAAAAGACCTGCCTGAGTTCATCGAAGTCGACCTGGCTGACGCCGAAATCGGTTCGATCATTCACCTGTCCAACATCAAGGCCCCTAAAGGCGTTGAATTTGTTGCTCTGGCTCACGGTAACGACCTGGCTGTTGCCAACGTTCACGCTCCACGTGTTGCTCCAGAAGCTGCAGAAGGCGCTGCAGAGTAATTCACTCTGTACGCCGGAGTGATCAAGTAACATCGCGGACTGGAACGTAGCGAGAAAGCGGGCGGGAACGCGGAGTTTACATCATGGTAAATGAGCACTTTTCGTCCACTTTCGCCGCACACACCTATTGCTGCGATGTTATCCACCACTCCATAGAAGGGCCCCTGACGTGACTGCCATCAAACTGATCGTTGGCCTGGGAAATCCAGGCGCCGAATACGAACAGACCCGGCATAACGCAGGGGCCCTTTTTGTTGAGCGCATCGCGCACGCACAAGGTGTGAACCTTGTGGCCGATCGCAAATATTTCGGCCTGACCGGACGCTTCTCGCATCAGGGTCAGGATGTTCGCCTGCTGATTCCCACGACCTACATGAACCGTAGCGGCCAGGCCGTGGCGGCGCTTGCCGGTTTCTTCCGCATCAAGCCGGAAGAAATACTCGTGGCGCATGACGAACTCGACCTGCCTCCCGGCGTTGCCAAGCTCAAACAGGGCGGCGGGCATGGCGGTCACAACGGGTTGCGCGACATCATCGCGCAACTGGGCAACCAGAATACCTTCTATCGCTTGCGGCTCGGCATTGGCCACCCAGGCGTTGCCAGTATGGTTTCAAACTTTGTCCTGGGTCGCGCGCCTCGCGCCGAACAGGAAAAACTCGATGCCAGCATCGACTTTGCCCTCGGCGTGCTGCCGGATATCTTCGCCGGTGAATGGAACCGCGCGATGAAAAACCTGCACAGCCAGAAGGCCTGACTCTAACTCCTCGGGGAAACACCATGGGATTCAATTGCGGCATCGTCGGCCTGCCTAACGTCGGTAAGTCCACCCTGTTCAACGCCCTGACCAAGTCCGGTATCGCGGCCGAGAACTTCCCCTTCTGCACCATCGAGCCGAACAGCGGTATCGTGCCGATGCCGGATCCACGCCTGGACGCCCTGGCGGCCATCGTCAATCCAAAGCGCATCCTGCCGACCACCATGGAATTCGTCGATATCGCAGGCCTGGTTGCCGGCGCCTCGAAAGGTGAAGGCCTGGGCAACAAGTTCCTGGCCAACATCCGTGAAACCGATGCCATCGCCCACGTGGTCCGCTGCTTCGAAGACGATAACGTGATTCACGTCTCCAACAGCGTCGACCCGAAGCGCGACATCGAGATCATCGAGCTGGAACTGATCTTCGCCGACCTCGACAGCTGCGAGAAGCAACTGCAGAAAGTCGCGCGCAACGCCAAGGGCGGTGACAAGGACGCAGTCGTCCAGAAAGGCCTGCTGGAGCAACTGATCGCCCACTTCACCGAAGGCAAGCCAGCGCGCAGCCTGATGAAGAACATGAGCACCGACGAGAAAGCGGTGATCCGTGGCTTCCACCTGCTGACCACCAAGCCGGTGATGTACATCGCCAACGTTGCCGAAGACGGCTTCGAAAACAACCCGCTGCTCGACGTGGTCATGGCCATTGCCGAAGAAGAAGGCGCGGTCGTGGTTCCGGTGTGCAACAAGATCGAAGCGGAAATCGCCGAGCTGGATGACGGTGAAGAGAAAGACATGTTCCTCGAGGCCCTGGGCCTCGAAGAGCCTGGCCTGAACCGCGTGATCCGCGCAGGCTACGAAATGCTCCACCTGCAAACCTACTTCACCGCCGGTGTCGAAGAAGTCCGCGCCTGGACCGTCCGCGTCGGTGCCACCGCACCACAAGCCGCTGGCGTGATCCACACCGACTTCGAAAAAGGCTTCATCCGCGCCGAAGTGATCGCCTACAACGACTTCATCCAGTACAAAGGCGAAGCCGGTACCAAGGAAGCCGGTAAATGGCGCCTGGAAGGCAAGGACTACATCGTCAAAGACGGCGACGTGATGCACTTCCGCTTCAACGTGTAAAACACCCGCCCACGAAAAAGCCGCGTTTATTCGCGGCTTTTTTGTACCTGACAGATTTGTCACCATCACAACAAATCCCCTGTGGGAGCGGGCTTGCTCGCGAATGCGGTGTGTCAGCGGAATATATATCGACTGGTAGGCACCCTTCGCGAGCAAGCCCGCTCCCACAGTTGGAATCGTGGTGGATCAGGCCTTTTTGGTACGAGGCAGAAAGATCGCCAACAGCCCGAACAACGGCAGGAACGAACACAAGAAGTACACGTATTCGATGCCATGGATGTCTGCAAGGTACCCCAACAGGGCCGCACCGATCCCGCCGAAACCGAACATCAGGCCGAAGAACACCCCGGCAATCATGCCGACATTACCCGGCACCAGTTCCTGGGCGTAGACCACGATGGCCGAGAACGCCGAGGCCAGGATGAAGCCGATCACCACGCTCAGGACGCTGGTCCAGAACAGGTCGACGTGAGGCATGAGCAAGGTGAACGGCGCAACACCGAGGATCGAGAACCAGATCACGGCCTTCCGCCCGATCTTGTCGCCAATCGGCCCACCGAAAAAGGTCCCCGCCGCTACCGCCCCGAGAAACAGGAACAGGTGCAATTGCGAACTGGCCACCGACAGGTCGAATTTCTCGATCAGGTAGAAGGTGAAATAACTGGTCAGGCTGGACATGTAGAAATACTTGGAGAACACCAGCAGCCCCAGAACCACCAACGCACTGATCACCCTGCCTTTCGACAGGCCGTGAGTCGCCGCCTGGCCCTGTTTGAGCTTGAACAGGCTCAAGTGATTGGCGTACCAGCGGCTGATGCCATACAGCACCACCAGCGCGAATACCGCGAACAGCCCGAACCAGGCCACATTACCTTGGCCGAACGGAATGATGATCGCCGCCGCCAGCAACGGCCCGAACGCAGAACCGGCGTTGCCACCGACCTGGAAGGTCGACTGCGCCAGACCGAAGCGCCCGCCCGAGGCCAGTCGCGCCACACGGGAAGCTTCCGGGTGAAAGGTCGAGGAGCCAATACCGATCAGCCCCGCCGCCAGCAGGATCAACGGAAAACTGCCGACCTGAGACATCATCAGAATACCGATCAGGGTGCAGATCATGCCCATTGGCAGCAGGTAGGGCTTGGGGTGGCGATCGGTGTAATAACCGACCCACGGCTGCAACAGCGAGGCGGTGAGCTGGAAGGTCAAGGTAATCAGGCCGACCTGGGTGAAGGTCAGGCCATAATTGGCCTTGAGCATCGGATAGATCGACGGCAGCACGGACTGAATCAGGTCGTTGATCAAATGCGCCAGCGCCACCGCGCCGATGATGCGCATGACCAGGGGACTGCTCTGTGATGTCGCAGGCGCGGCTGAAGTGGCCGCTTGGGGGGGACTGGTTGCCATGAGAGTTTCCATACAGCGGATGGGAGCGCATTTGCCGGTGCGCCAATGTGCCATTTTTCACGGTGACAGCGCCATCCCCTTAGCCTGCTAACGACTTTAAATAACGCGCACCTGTAGCAGGGCAAGCGATTACTCGGGACGGATTGGGCACAGCTAAAGCGCAAAAACTCATGGTTTTTACGAGGTCTGAGGATAAGCGGTTGAAAGCGTAGAGAAATATTTTAGATTTATGCTTGACACATCGTCGTTCCAAGCCAATAATGCGCGCCACTTGGCTACATAGCTCAGTTGGTTAGAGCATAGCATTCATAATGCTGGGGTCCGGGGTTCAAGTCCCTGTGTAGCCACCAAGTACTAAAAACGGCTTACCGCAAGGTAGGCCGTTTTTTTATGCCCGCAGAAAAGTGCCTGCCCAATGGCCGGCACCGTACATTCGCGGTGCCGGCCATCGACGACTCTCCTAAAGCGTCGGCAAGGCGGACAACGCCTTCTCCCAGATCTGCCGGGTACGGACCCAGACCATTTCCTGCCAGTCAGGGTCCGACGGATAAAACTGCTCCAGCAGATCGAGCTTGATCCGACGCCCTGCTGCGTCATTCGGGTCGCCGTGCAAGTGCAGCCAGTGATCGTCACGCAGGTGTTCATGCACCGCCTCCCCCGGGTAGGTTCCGCACTCGATGACAAAGGGCATCAAGCGCACCTGCGGCAAGGCATCGAGCAGCGCCTGGGAGGTGTAGCCAGTGGCGCTGGCGGCGATCCCTGTTTCGCTGTGGCTGCGCGCGCCCGTCTGCACGGTGTAGAGCCACGGACCATAGAGGGCCTGCGCCTGCGGCAACGCCGGATAGGCAGCCTGAGTGACGGTCAGCAACATCGGATGCCCATACTCGCCGGCACCGGTATGCAGGTCGAAGCACAGGGCGACTTCGGCCCGGGAAAGATGCGCCGCGATAATCTGGTGCAAGGTGCGATTCGACCAGCTCGGTGCCCGCCCGCCGTAAAACAGGCCATCGGGATGGCTATGCTGGCCCCCTTCGACAATCGCCATCACCGCCGGCCAGCCCTGCTCGCCCAACTGCGCGGCCAGCATGGCATCGGCTCGATCTCGCTCCGCCCCCCGCAACGGGTCGAACGCGTAGATCGCGTGCAGCGCCGCATAGGCCCGGTTGTCCGGCAGCGGTGAGTCGAAGTTCAGGTGATTGCGGTTCAGGTCGATGTTGTCTTCGTTGACCCGACGCAGCCATGCGGTGCCCCACGGGTTGATCAAATGGATCATCACCACCGCGACATCGTCCGGCAGCGAGCGCTTGCCCAGCGCCTGGAGCCATTTGCTCTGGCTGTCCGAGCCATAGAAGCCTTCCACACCGTGCGTGCCACTCAAGGCCACCAGAAGGCGTTTGGCACCAGGGTCGCCAAGCACGGCGACGTCGGTGCTCAAGGTCTCACCGAACGGCCCCTTGAGTGGGTGCGGGTACTCGGTCAACCGGGCGCCGGCGGCCGTCGCTGCCGCGAGGAAACGTTCACGCTGCGCACGGTAGCCTGGCTGATCTGGAAACTCGGTCTGCATGTCGGCCTCTTGTTGTTCTGGATGAAGGTCCCGCGCCCTCGACCCTACAGAAAATACGCCCGTTGATGAAGGACAAAAGCCCCCTTCCCTGGCCCAGCGCACAGCAACCCAGCGTTGCAGCTGACCCGTCACGCCGATACAGTCCCCCCGAATCTTTAATCCAACGGATGGAGTGCCCACGTGTTCCCAGCCTTCCCCTTGAGCCGCTATCGCCTCTGCGCCCTGTCGCTCATCGCCTGCGCCCTGACCCTCGCCGCCTGCAACGCCCCACCGGTCAGCTCCCTGCCCACCGCGCCCGAGGTGGCGTCGGGATATCGCACCGACCTGCAGACTCAATACGCCGGCAAACACATGGCTGCGGCCGCCAACCCGCTGGCCGCCGCAGCCGGGCGTGAGATGTTGCGCCAGGGTGGCTCGGCCATCGACGCGGCGATTGCCATGCAAGCGGTGTTGACGCTGGTAGAGCCGCAATCCTCGGGGATCGGTGGCGGTGCATTGATCGTGCTGTGGGATGGCAAGGCCGTGCGCACCTACGACGGCCGCGAAACCGCACCGGCCGGCGCCAATGAAAAACTCTTCCTGCAAGCCGACGGTAAACCCATGCCGTTCCCTCAGGCCCAGATTGGCGGGCGCTCGGTCGGCACACCGGGGGTGTTGCGCGCGCTGGAACTGGCCCATCAAAAACACGGCCGCCTGCCTTGGGCAAAGCTATTCGAGCCGGCCATCGCGCTGGCTGAACAGGGCTTTGCGATCTCGCCACGCCTGCACACGATGATCGCTTCCGATCCGTTCCTGCCGCGCTCGCCCGACATGGCCGCGTACTTCCTCAATGCCGATGGCAGCCCGAAAGCCGTCGGCTCCTTGCTAAAGAACCCGGCGCTGGCCAAGGTGCTCACGCGCATCGCCGCAGAAGGCCCGAACGCGCTGTATCAAGGCCCGGTGGCCGAGGAAATCGTGGCCAGGGTTCAGGGCCACGCTAACCCCGGCAGCCTGTCGCTCAATGACCTCAAGGGCTACAGCGCCAAGGAGCGCGCGCCGCTGTGCACCGACTACAAGCGCTGGCAGGTGTGTGGCATGCCGCCTCCGTCCTCGGGCGGGATTGCCGTGGCACAGATCCTCGGCACCTTGCAGGCCCTGGAGACCCGCGACAAGCGCTTCGCCCTGGCGCCTCTCAAACCGCTCAAGAGCCACCAGCCGGCCGGCCTCGAGCCGGCACCTGAAGCCGTGCACCTGATCGCTGAAGCCGAGCGCCTGGCCTACGCCGACCGGGCGCTGTACGTCGCGGACTCAGACTTCGTCCCGGTGCCGGTCGCCGGCCTGGTCTCCCCCGCTTACCTGGCCAGTCGTGCAACGCTGATCGGTGAGCGCAGCATGGGCATTGCCAAACCGGGCACACCGCCGGGCGTCCAACTGGCCTATGCGCCAGACCGCTCGCCACTGCGCATCTCCACCTCGCAAGTGGTGGCCGTGGACGATCTGGGCGGCGCCGTGTCCATGACCACCACGGTCGAGGCGGCGTTCGGCTCACACCTGATGGTGCAGGGCTTCATGCTGAACAATCAGATGACCGACTTCTCGTTCATCCCCGAAGAAAACGGCCAGCCGGTGGCCAACCGCATCGAACCCGGCAAACGCCCGCGCTCGTCCATGGCGCCGACACTGATCTTCGATCGCCAGAGTGGCGAACTGCTCGCCACCGTCGGCTCGCCCGGCGGCTCACAAATCATCGAGTACGTCGCCAAGTCGGTGGTCGGCATGCTCGACTGGAACCTCGACCCGCAAGCGGCCATCAGCCTGCCGAACTTCGGCAGCCGCAACGGCCCCACCGAACTGGAAAAAGGCCAGTTCAGCCCGGCGCTGATCCAGGCGCTCAAGGATAAAGGACACGCGGTGAACGAAATCGACATGACCAGCGGCACCCAGGCCATCGTCCGGGTGCGTGATGCCCAGGGCAACGCCTCATGGGCCGGCGGGGCCGATCCACGGCGCGAGGGAGAAGCGTTGGGGGATTGATTGGGCGTGCGACCAAAGCATGAGCACACTCAGTCGAACACGAGGCTGTGGCGAGCGAGCTTGCTCGCGCTGGGCTGCATAGCAGCCCTGATACCGGCCACCGCGAATATTCAAATAGTACGCTATGGCCGGATTGCGACCGCTTCGCGGCCGAGCGGGAGCAAGCTCCCTCGCCACCAGTGAACCCCTGCGCCTTAGCCACACCACAGGCTTGAGCTTTACCCAAGGGCAAGGAATAGGCTGGTTCCAGCAGCCAAAAAAGGAGGTTCCATGCTGACAATCGGACAAATGGCCCGTATTCACGGGCTCACCACCAAGACCCTGCGCCACTACGACAGCATCGGTCTGTTCGCACCCGCACTGACCGGGCGTGACAACGGCTATCGCTACTACCGCCCCGAGCAGATCATCACCCTGGGGCGTATCGTCTGGCTCAAGCAGTTGGGCATGGCGCTGGAAGAAATCCGCAGGCTGGCCGACAACGGCAGCCTGGACAGCGTCATCAGCCTGCGTGAGTCCCTGCAAGCACATGCCCGCACACTGCAAAGCGCGATTGCCCGCGATCAGCAGGTGCTCGACCACCTCACCCGCTATCTGGCGCAACCGGAACGCAGCCTGCCGGCACCGCAGACGCCCGAGCGAATCCTTTATCCCGCCCTGCGCATCATGGGCATGAGCTGGCAACAGCAGGACGAAGGCAGCATCGCACAGATGTGGGAGCGGTTCTTTCCACGGGAAGAGGAGATCGACCGGTTGCAGGATCCAGTCGGCACCTTTGGCGTCTGCCAGCCACTGGACGACGGCCAATGGCGCTATGTCGCAGGCTTGCCGGTGAGTGCAGATGCGCCGCTGGTGCCGGGCATGGTGGAGCTGCAGATTCCAGCTCGGCACTACGCCCGGGTCAAGCACCACGGCAGCGTCACCACCCTACCGGAGACCTTCCGCGCGGCTTACAGCGAATGGCTGCCGGCCGCGGGCATGGCGCCCGACGAGGGGGTGGAGTTCGAATACTGCGGTGAGCGGTTCCTGGGGCCGATGCACCCGGACAGCGTGACCGAGTTGTACATCCCGCTGAAAAACTGACGGTCAGCGCAGCCTTTGCAGGCTGCGCCCTCATCCTGACGCAGCAAGACGCAGATGAATCAGCGCCAGGCGCCGACCTTGCTTGTCTTGACGCTCTTCGATCGAAAACGGTGTGAACCCGAGCTTGGGATAGAGCAACAAGCCAGCCACGTTGGTGTTGAAGCAGGACAACGTCACCTCGCCCGCCTGGTGCCGGGTACGGGCGATGGCGATCATGTGCTCGATCAACTGCGCACCGATCCCCTGCCCCCTGGCCTGTGGGTCGACAATCACATTGCCGAGGGTGCAGGTGCCGCCGGTTTCCCAGCGATAGAAGTTGGCAAACCCCACCACGACGCCATCCCGTTCGATCACCGTGGAGTCTGAGCGCTTGTCGATCGAACCCTGGAGTTGCGCTGGGGTAAGCGGCCAGGTCGCGGCGGGAAAGAAAAAGAACTGCTCTGTCCGGTCACGGGCAAAACTGCAAATACGCGGGATGTCCTGCTCGTTTACCGCTCGAAAACTGATGCTCATGTTCGGGTCTCCTTGTCCCTTGGGGGCTCAACCATTCCCATAGCTTTTACTCGACCTGCTGTCCATCGATCAACCGGGAATCCGGCTGACAGCCAACCTGCGCCTGAGCTAACGTGTCCGTCACCGCCAACCCGGCCACGAAGACTTCCCATGGGCAAGCCAAACCTCCTCACCGACTGGTTCCATCGCGCGCCCAAAACGGGCGGCGTGGAGCGTATCGAGGCCTTTTTCTCGGGGCATGGCTACGACCTTCACCGCCACGACACCTATGCCATTGGCCGTACCCTGTCCGGCGTACAAAGCTTCCAGTATCGCGGTGGCTGGCGGCACAACCTGCCGGGCGCAACCATGGTGTTGCACCCGGACGAAGCCCACGATGGCGAGGCCGGCACCGAAGACGGCTTCAAGTACCGGATGCTGTACGTCGAGCCGGCGCTGATCCAGCAGATGCTCGGTGGCCAGCCCCTGCCCTTTATCAAGACCGGCATTTCCACCGACCCCCGCCTGTTCGCCGCCACCGACGTCTTGCTGCAAAGCCTGGACCGCCCGCTCGATCCATTGGAGCAACAGGACGCACTGTTCGACCTGGCCCAGGCCATGAACGCGGTTTCCGGCGTCCCAGCCCGTCGCCAGCATTTCGACTATGTCGCGGCCGAGCGCGCTCGCGAGTTCATGCACAGTGCCCTGGGCCAGGCCGTGACCCTGGACCAACTGGCCGAACACAGCGGGCGCGATCGCTGGGGGCTGTCACGGGATTTTCGCTTGCTGTTCGGCACCAGCCCCTACCGCTACCTGACCATGCGCCGCCTGGACCTGGTGCGCTCGCTGCTGATCTCGGGCGAGTCACTGACCCAGGCGGCACTGATCGCAGGCTTCAGCGATCAAAGCCACATGACCCGGCAGTTCGGCAAAGCCTACGGCCTGTCACCCGCGCGCTGGATGAAAATGCACCGTTCCTGAGCGCCGCACAATCGTGCAAGAAGTCCCTGGCCGCTCTCGCTAGTGTCGAGCTGAATCAACCGATGAGCGCCTGGTCATGAAGTCCTATCAAAGCCTGAATTTCGCCAACAAGCTGCAGCAGATAAACGAGCATTGGTCGCCACGGGTCATCGCCGAAATGAACGACTATCAGTTCAAGGTGGTGAAACTGCTGGGGGATTTCATCTGGCATGATCATCAGGATACCGACGAGACCTTCATCGTCCTTGAGGGGCAACTACGCATCGACTTTCGCGATGGCCAGGTGCTGGTGTCCGCCGGCGAAATGTACGTCGTGCCCAAGGGCGTCGAGCACAAGCCCTTTGCCGAACAGGAAGTCCGGCTGCTGCTGATCGAACCCAAGGGCGTGCTCAATACCGGCCATGAAGGTGGCGAGCGCACGGCGCTGAATGATCAGTGGATCTGAAGTACGACACCGAGAATTTCATCCCTGGCTTTGCGGGCAGAATCAACGCGCTATAGTCCGCTCTGCACCACCGTCTATCACAGGAGAGTCATGCATGGATCAATCACGCGCAGCGCTGTTCGATGGCATCGCCCAGCAACTGGGCCATCGTTTTGATGGTGAACTACGGATTGGCGGCAACTACGTGCCGGCCGTACAACAGGGCGATCAGGTCTACGTCAGCGGACAGATCCCGCGTATCGACAATACGGTGATGGTGGTAGGACGGGTCGGCGCCGAAGTGTCCCTGGAGCAGGGTCGACACGCCGCCAGGATTTGCACGATGCGCGCCCTGGCCATCCTCGCGCAGCATCTTGGCGATCTGGACGCCATCCAGAAAGTATTGCGCATCAACGTCTACGTACGCAGTGCCGAAGACTTCACCCAACAAAGTGAAGTGGCCGACGGCGCCTCGGAAGTGCTCTACGGGATCTTTGCCGACGCTGGCGTGCATACGCGTACCTCGGTCGGCGTGTACCAGTTGCCCAAGGGCGCCGCGGTCGAAGTCGACATGATTGTCGCACTCAAGCCTGCAGCGGCGCCGGTTGACGAAGACGACATCTGCGATTGAGAGGCCTCAAGGGCAACAGGTCGCGCCTGGCTGTAGGGCGACCTGTGGCAAACGCGAGCCGAAGTACAGCGCCGCGCTCATGCCCACCACCCCCATCACCGCGCAGAACATCACGCAAATCCAAGGGCTCCAGGGCATCAGGCCAATCAGCAACAACGGCGTGATGCTGGCCCAGATCGCGTAGGCGATGTTGTACGTGAACGAAATCCCCGAGACCCGGATTCGTGCCGGAAACAGATTGACCATTACCGACGGTACCGCGCCCACCACCCCGCAACTCAAGCCGGCAATGGCATACGCCAGGCCGATCCACTGCCCACCACCGATCAGGCTGGTGTAGAGCACGCCAATCCCCAGCGGCAGCAACAGGCTATAGAGCATTACGGTGCGCCAGGCGCCGATTCGGTCGACGATGACACCGGCAATCACGCAACCGATGTTCAAGAACACGATACCCAGACTACTCAGGGCAAAGGTATGGCTGGCGGTCATGCCGAAGGTCTTCTGCATCATGGTCGGGGTGATGACCACAAAGGTCACCACCGCCGAGGTCAGCACGCAGGTCAGGATCACCGCTGGCAGCATCGCCATCCGATGCTCACGCAGCACGGTGCGCAACGGTAACTCGGTGTGCCGTTCGCGACTGGCGTGCATGGCCATGAACACCGGGGTTTCATTGAGCCAGCGGCGCAACCACACTCCAATCACACCGAACACCCCGCCCAGCAGAAACGGATAGCGCCAGGCGTGATCGAGAATTTCCGCCGGGCTGAAGGCCTGCGCCAGCAAGGTCGCGGTCAATGCGCCGATCAAGTAGCCGAACGTCAACCCAGCCTGCAAGAAGCCCAGGGCATATCCCCGATGACCGACGGGGGCATGCTCGGCCACGAACACCCAGGCACTGGGCACTTCACCGCCCACTGCGGCCCCCTGGAACACCCGCAGCAGCAGTAACAGCAAGGGCGCGAAATAGCCGATCTGGGCATAGGTCGGCATGATCCCGATCAGCAGGCACGGCAACGCCATCATCAGGATGCTCAGGCTGAACACCTTCTTGCGCCCCAGTCGATCCGCGAAATGCGCCATCAGAATCCCGCCCAGGGGCCGCGCCAGGTAGCCGGTGACAAAAATCCCGAAGCTTTGCAGCAGGCGCAGCCACTCCGGCATTTCCGGCGGGAAGAACAGCTGGCTGAGGGTCAGGGCGAAAAATACGAAAATGATGAAGTCGTAGATTTCCAGCGCTCCGCCGAGCGCCGCCAGGCCCAGGGTCTTGTAGTCGGACCGGGAAAACGGCGCGGGACGAGTGACAGGGATGGCAGTCATGAACAGGCTCGAAAAATAGACAAAAAACACGGCGCCCATGGTCTACGCAAACGCGCTCCCGGACAACCCGTTAGACCATAGTCCTAGATGTGCAAAACAGCACCGCAAAAACGCCTTGATTGAATTACTGTTGCCGGCTGACCAAAAGGGCCCCGAGGACCCTGCTGGCACCCCAATAAACATAAGAAAATCGAGGTACTTGCGTGTCTACCGATATCGAAGACAGCCGCTCCGCCCGCTTTGCCCTTCGCTGCTCGAACTTTGCCGAGCGCTGGTTTCCCGACTCCTGGGTCTTCGCTGCACTCGCGGTGATCATCGTTGCTGTCGCCACCATGGCCATGGGCGCCAAGCCCACCGATGCCGCCATGGCCTTCGGCGACGGCTTCTGGAGCCTGATCCCGTTCACCATGCAAATGGCCTTTGTGGTGATCGGCGGTTATGTGGTCGCCAGTTCGCCACCGGCGGTGAAACTGATCGATCGCCTGGCTCGCGTGCCAAAAAATGGCCGCTCGGCCGTGGCCTGGGTCGCGCTGATTTCCATGGTCGCATCCTTGTTGAACTGGGGCCTGTCGCTGGTGTTTGGCGGTTTGCTGGTACGCGCGCTGGCCCGACGTACCGATTTGCGCATGGATTACCGTGCCGCCGGTGCCGCCGCTTACCTGGGGCTCGGGGCGGTCTGGGCGCTGGGGCTGTCTTCGTCGGCGGCCCAGTTGCAGGCCAACCCGGCCAGCTTGCCGCCTTCGATCCTGTCGATCACTGGCGTCATTCCATTCACCGAGACGATTTTCCTCTGGCAGTCCGGCGTCCTGTTGCTGGCGCTGGTCGTGGTCTCGCTGGTGGTCGCCTACGCCACCGCCCCCGGCCCGAACTCCGCCCGTGACGCCAAAGACTGCGGCGTCGATCCCAGCTTCAGCCTGCCAGCGCTGGCCCCTCGCTCCCGCCCCGGCGAATGGCTGGAATACAGCCCGCTGCTGACCATTTTGCTGGTGCTGCTGGCAGCCGGCTGGTTGTTTCATGAATTTTCGACGAAACCGGCGATCAGCGCGATCTCGGGGCTCAATACCTACAAT
Organism: Pseudomonas sp. FW300-N1A1; assembly: GCF_058789115.1. Lineage (NCBI taxonomy): Bacteria > Pseudomonadati > Pseudomonadota > Gammaproteobacteria > Pseudomonadales > Pseudomonadaceae > Pseudomonas > Pseudomonas sp. FW300-N1A1. The sequence goes on from NZ_JBYTBK010000044.1 coordinate 25,335, forward strand.
TTCCTGTTTCTGATGCTCGGGGCACTGCTGCACTGGCGTCCGCGCAGCTTCCTCGATGCCGTGGCCCGTGCGGTGCCCACCACCACGGGTGTGATGATCCAGTTCCCGCTGTACGGTTCCATCGCCGCGTTGATGACCGTGGTCAAAGGCACTGATGGCCAGTCCCTGGCGCACCATATCTCGAGCTTTTTCGTCAGTTTTGCCTCCCACGACACGTACGCGGTGCTGATGGGCGTGTATTCGGCCGTTCTCGGCTTCTTCATTCCGTCCGGCGGCGGTAAATGGATCATTGAAGCGCCGTATGTGATGCAGGTCGCCAACGACCTGGAGTACCACCTGGGCTGGGCCGTGCAGATCTACAACGCCGCAGAGGCGCTGCCCAACCTGATCAACCCGTTCTACATGCTGCCGCTGCTCGGCGTACTGGGATTGAAGGCGCGGGACTTGATCGGGTTTTCATTCGTGCAATTGCTGGTACACACGCCGCTGGTGCTGTTTCTGTTGTGGGTATTGGGGACTACGCTCCAGTATGTGGCGCCAGTGATGCCTTAGCCCGAGGCCCTGCAAGGGTGGCACACGTAACACGTGCAGCGTTTCAGACTGATACTGGACCTTTCGTCATCAATCGTTTCAGTATGTCTTACCCCCCGTTTCCGGGGCCCACGCTGAAAAGGATCTGAGCATGTTCAAACTCCCAGGATTGAGCCTCACCTTCGCCGCCCTTGCCTTGAGTACCTCCGCCCTCGCCGATACCCAGCTGAAACTGGGCAGTACCGAGCGGGTCACGCGGTTGTTCGCCTACCCCAACAACTGCAATGTGATTTGCTATCGCAACTGGACGCTGGAGCAAACGGTCCAGCACTACCTGACCCAAAGCGTTCAGCGCGATGGCTACCACACCGCAAAAGTCCGGGTAAGAAAAGACAAACAGCAATTGGTCGCTGATATCAGCGGCGTACCAAAGGACTACGCAAAACCGCTGAGGGCCTTACTCGATGCCGGGGACCTGGCCCACAATGGCGCCAACAAACTCAATGCCGACGGCAAGTGGGCGTACAGCTGGTACCTTTTCCTGCCCTTGGGCATGGCGCTGGAAAACCGCAAGAGCGTCGAGTTGCTGCACTTCCCGCCGGACTATTCGCTGACTCAGGCCCAGGACTACCTGGAATCGAAGACCACCGACCGCTGGGCAACGCTGTTGACCGTCAATGGCATCGCCGCCGAACAAACGCCGGCCTACCAGACCATCATCGACATCGCGCCGATTGCAGCCCCTTCCAATGCCGGCAAAGACCTTGAAGGCGTCTACGGTTACTTCAAGGACTACCAGACCACCATGGTCAGGCAATTCAGCCAGACCGCCAGCGGCGTGACCTTGCCGATGGTCGCGTTCGGCGCACCGGTGCGTAACTGGATCAAGGAACAGTATGGGCCGACCGTGACCGTGCTGGGCCTGGCACACATCAACCCGACCCCAAGCGTGACGGTGCCGGTGCTGGGCTCCAACCATCCCAGCTACATCTGGTACGCCGCCGACCCCGAGAACTATGACGGTGATCAGGCCAAGGCCGATGCAGCGGGCTTGAAGGTGATGGGCCAGGATTTGAGCGCCGCTTGCTGGCAGGCCGGCATGGGCAGCAAACCGTCCAGCGACCCGAGCGTGCAGCTCAATTCCTGTACACAAAACTGGCAGGTGACCCAGAAAGTGAAGACCTGCGAGCTGTTCTATACCTCAATCCGCCAGCTGACACCTGAGCAGGCTGCGGCCAAATGCTCGGCCCCGGACATCAAACCCCAACTCGAGCAGCTCCGGGCGCCGTTGCCTGCGCTTGCGCAGGCAGCCCCGCACCTTTAAACCGGCTTGCCGGCTTGCTGCGTAAGCCTTCACTGACGCAGCAAGCAGGCACTCTCCCCTGTCAATACTGACAGTAGACCTGCGGTTTCATTTGCGCGACGCTTGGTTTGTACCCTAGGGCTGCTGGGCTGACAGGATGGCCCGTCGACGGTAGTCGCAGCGCTGAACAGACAAGGATATGTCATGAAAACCCAGGCCACGGCTCTGTCACACCCGAGTACCTGTATTTACCCCTATGAAACGCTCAGTACGAATCAGGGCTATCCATCCCTGGCCGACTTCGAAGTCGTCGGCAGCAATGATCCTCCCCCTTCGGGCATCAGGGCCCAGCGCCATTACCAGCGCATCACGCGAATGTGCCGCATCTCCGGCCAACTGACACATACCCGGCAATTGCATACCGTTCAGCTGGTTCCAGGCATTCATGTCTACGACCGGTACTTCTGCGGGCGGTTGCCACACTCATGCGACCCCAATGTCTTTCTCGACATGAGTGAACTGTGGTTATGGGCGTTGCACGACATCAAGCCCGGCATCTGGCTGTGCATGGACTACACCAGCACCGAAGACAAACTGCTGCGCCAGTTCGCCTGTCGGTGTGGCTCGCCGGAGTGCCGAGGCTGGATCACCGGCTACGATGAACCGCCAAACGCCGAAGGCCGGCTGTTTCTGCAGCACTGGCACCGGCACGGCCCCCAATAGCAGGGAGCCGGGGTCTTTTACACGGCGCCAACCGGGCGCAGGCGGTACTGCGGCGGCAATTGCTCGAAACCGCTGATGGTCGCGTTCAGGCTTTTCCAGCGACCGTCCTTGATGCCGTAGATGCAGCCATGAATCGACAGGCTCTGCCCGCGATGCCAGGCATTCTGGATAATACTGGTATGACCGACGTTGGCCACTTGCTGGATGACATTGAGCTCGCAGAGACGGTCGACCCGCTCTTCTTCGGTCGGCAACTGGCCAAGGGCTTCGCGATGCTCGTAGTACAGGTCACGGATCGAGCGCAGCCAGCCGTCGATCAGGCCCAACTGACGGTCCTGCATCGAGGCGCGCACACCGCCGCAGCCGTAGTGGCCGGTCACCAGGATGTGTTTGACCTTGAGCACATCGACTGCGTACTGGATCACCGACAAGCAGTTGAGGTCGGTGTGCAGCACCACATTGGCAACGTTACGGTGGACGAAGAGGTCACCCGGCAACATGCCGACGATTTCGTTGGCCGGCACCCGTGCATCGGAGCAGCCGATCCACAGGTATTCAGGCGTCTGCTGTCGGGCCAGCTTGGCGAAAAAGTCAGGATCTTCCTGCTTGATCGCATCGGCCCAGCGCTCGTTGTTATCAATCAGATCTTGTAATTCGTTCATGCTCTGAAGCCTCAAGAATGGTGCGCTGATTTGACAGACAAGCGTCCGCCGGGGTCACGCAGGTGATGCAGATAACCTCAGGTACAGGCTGTGCGGGAATCTTCCCCCTCCGTACCTGTCCACACTATAAGTAGATACGCAGTATGAGGCGTTGCCATGACCGAATCACGACGTCCGTTCAATTCGGTGCAGCCGGAACCCATCGACGACAACGAGGATCGCATGGGTTCGATGCGCGAACTGGACTTCAATGAACAGCCATCCAGGGCAAAAATCGGTGATACCGATTCGCCACCCGAGCGCCAACGGCGACCCGCCGGTGAAGCATCGACAGGGACGACCGATGAGGAGCATGACGCCACCGACGATGACCTGAGCCCGGAAACCCTGATTCGCGAAGACGGTGCCCGCGACGCACAGGAAGCCGATGAAAGCTTCAGCCCCGACTGGGACCTGAGTATTGTCAATGAAGCCGACATCGGGGGTGGCAAAGGCCTGGATGAAGCCGAACTGGCGCAGCGCGACCCGCTCGACCGCAAGCGCTGATCCTGTGCCCTCGCCGGGTTCGCCTTAATCCACCAACGTACAGGCCATGACGACAGCATCTTCACGCCCGCCTACCGCCGGATAGTAATCACGACGGCGGCCGACTTCGTTGAAACCGTAACGCTCGTACAGGCGGAAGGCGGCGCGGTTGCTGTCGCGCACTTCCAGGAAACACTCCCTGGCCTGCGCGGCGTAGGCACGCGACATCAGGTGTTCCAGCAGCATCAGGCCCAGGCCGCGCCCCTGATTTTCAGGCTTGACCGTGATATTGAGCAGGTGCGCCTCATCCAGGATGATTTGCACCACCCCGTGACCCACCTGTTGCTGCCCCTCGAACATCAGCCAGATCTGGTACTTGCCCAGGCCATCGAGAAAGATCCCACGGGTCCAGGGATGACTGAACGCCGCATATTCGATCCTCAGTACAGCGTCCAGATCCGCTTCGGTCATCGGGCGGAACGATACAGCGTCACTCATTTGATTCTTTCCAACGCGCCATCAGCCGACGCATGGCTTGCCAGACTTCAGCCTTACGCTGTGGCTCTTCCATTAATAACTCCAGGCCAGGCAGCGCCCAGACCGACCCCAGGCCTTCGACCTGAAGTTCACGGTTGTAGCTTTCGGCATTGGCCTCACCGGCAAAACGCACCGCCGGCAGACCGATCAGCCACAGGCACACGCAGGGAGCGTCTTCCAGACGAGCCGACAAGAAGCCCTGAACAAAGTCGCGGGCCGCTTCCGGTCCCTGATCCAGGGTGCCGCGGGCCAGCAGCGGCCAGCGCACCGGCTCACCGACAATTTGCGGGCTGTCCGGCAGTCCGGCGGCGCGCAGCATGTCCTTGAGCAGCAAGTAGGCCGGATCCCGGCTCTGGAACGCTTCGCCTGTGGGTAACTCCACCAGCAGCAGGCAGCGGCCGGCACGCAGCAATTGCAGGGCAAAACGCGGCGGCGGGACCTGCGGGGCCTTGGTCGCCACTGGTGCGGCGTCAGCCTCCTCGACCGGTTTGCTTGCCGGGCGTGCCACCGTAGGTGTCGGGCGCGGCACCTCGATCTTGACCCGCTCAGCCGGCCTGGCCAGCGGTTGCACAACGGTATTCGCCACCGGAGCCTGTGCAACCGGCGCTTCGACCAAAGGTTCCAGCGCTTGCAGCAGCTCGGGCCGCGACGGGGCAGCAAAGGGCAATTCGGTGCGCGGCAGCCAGCTGACCACCTGCATGGCAGTCAGATAAGCGCGACGGCGGGACTCGATAAGCAAAGGTCGGCCACTTGTGGATAACTGAGGTACGGGATTCTACCGCCCTTCGCTGAAGATCGCCCGCTGTTGATCAATAGAAAAACGACTGTCCGTCCCGTCAATCCCGCGAGGGTGATGCCCATCGCACGCGATGCAGTACAATCGCTGCTTTTAATCGCCAACCAGCCGGCCAATCCAATGATCGAACCCAAGCGCGTCTTGCGCGCCCTCGCCGAACACTGGGCACTTCTGGAGCCGCTGTGCGAGCATTTCGACCAAGGCACACTGAGCCTCAACGAACTGCGCTTACAGCTGGCCGCCCAGCAACTGGACAGCACGCCACAGGACATTACCAGCCTGCTGGACGTGTGGATCCGCCTCGATATTCTGGTTCCGGTGGCCAAAAGCCCGAACCGTTTTGAACTGAACGCGCAGATCCACGACTTCCTCGCCTACCTGCGCCGTGAGCACCGCTTGGGCCTGTGCCTGGAAATCGAAGCCTACCTGCGGCACTTGGAGCGGCTGGCCGGCTACATTCAAGACGCCTTCGACGTCCGTGACGGCAACGACCTGGCGCGCCAGTTGCGTTTGCTCGACATGCGCGTGCGTGACGTGCTGAAAAAGCTCGCCAACGATGAACAGGCCCTGGTGGCCGTCGCCGAGCGGGCCAAGACCAGCGACCGGCAGATCCCGCTGCGCCAGCGCTATGCCGAGGTACTGGCGACCTGGGACGAATACGTCGAGCCGATGATCCAACTGGTGAACGCCGACGGCGCCTTCGAGCAGGGGGTGCGCAAGGTCGAAAACGTGCTGTTGCGCATGCTCACCGAGCAGCAACGCCTCGGTCATCTGGTCGACGATGACATGCTGCTGCGTACCCATGCGCGGATTCTGGAAATGCAGACCAGCGCCCAACTGACCTTGCGTCACGCTCGCGAGCTGCTGCTGCCGTTGCGTGAAGAGGCCCGCCGGCACAATGCCGTGACCCGTGGCGCGGCGCTGGCCTTGTCGATGATCCGCCGCAAGGGCATCGACGCCGTACCGCAAGCCGCCATGCCGATGTTCACCCGGCCGCAAAGCACCTTCCTGGGCAGTGCCAGCCAGGTCGAAGCCTACGTGTACGCCCTGGCACGTTTCGAGCCGAAACCGGCGCTCTTCCCCAAGGCCCACAAGACACAGAAAGGCGAAGCCCCGCGTGCCCCGCGTACCGTTCGGGAAATGCTCGAACGCTGCGAAGGCGCGCTGCCGATGCCGGACCTGATGACCTGGCTGCTGGAGCAGGAACCGGACGGCGCAACCGACGAGTTGCTGTACTGGTTCTCCCGCCTGTCACGGGACAAGCGCTTCCAGCGCGAACGCCTGGAACGTCGCGACTACCATACTCACGAGCACCAGGTCAGCCTGCGCTCCTTCGCCCTGCTCTCGGCCGGCACAGACGCCACCGAGAATTCCGCGAGCACTCCCCATGCATCTTGATCTTTGTGAACTGTCTCAGCTGGCCCCGATCTTTCGCGAACTGTTCAAGGGTTACCACGTCAGCCGTCGTGATCCCGAGCTGTATGCCCAGCTGTCGAACTTTCAGGACCAATACCGCACCTTGTTCAAGGCCCTGGGCTTTGAGCTGGTGTGCGACACCCGTGGTTTCTACTACTTTGTGCCGGATCTCGCCGCCGCGGCGGTGAACAAGACCGCCCAGCGCCTGGCGTTGTTCACCTTCATCCTGGTCGAGCACCTGGCCGACCAGGGGCGCGACCCGATTGCCGTCCTTGATGGCGGCAGCCTCGGTCGCGACGAGCTGCCGTCGTTGCTGGAAAAGTACCGTGACCTGTTCATCCAGGCCGAAGTGCAAACCCAGGAAGAGCTGGAAGAAAAAATCATGCGCCGCATGACCCAGCTGGGCTTTGCCAACGAAGAGAACGGCGTCTACCGTTTTCTGCCGCCCATGCACCGTTTCCTCGACGTTTGCCTGTCGGTCCAGCAGGACCGCGACCTGGCGGCCAGCCTGCACAGCGTGCTGCCATTGCCGGCTCCGGTGCTGATCGACGACGACAGTGATGAAAAACTGCTGCAAACCGATGATCCGCTGGACCTGAGCGAATTCGAAGGTGAGGAAAGCGAAGAAGACGCCCTCGCCCGCGCCATTGCCGAAGAACAGGAAATCGACGCATGAGCAAGGAACGTTACGGCATTCGCCGCTTTGCCCTTCTGAACACCGCCGGCTATAGCCTCGGCCTGTTCCCGCTGGAAGAGCCACTGTCGGTCTACGGCGCGAACAACCTCGGCAAGTCCGCCTCGATCAACGCCTTGCAGTTTCCGATTCTGGCGCGCATGTCGGACATGAGTTTCGGCAAGTACAGCCTGGAGCAATCGCGGCGCTTCTACTTTGCCTCCGACACCAGCTACATCCTGGTGGAAGTCTCGCTGCCTCACGGCCCCCATGTGATCGGCGTGGTCGGGCGCGGCCCGGGCGGTGGTTTCGGTCACCAGTTCTTTGCCTACGCCGGCAAACTGGACCTGGCCCACTACCAGAAGAACGACACCTGCCTGCGCCAGAAAGAGCTGTTCACCAACCTTGAACGCGAGGGACTCAAAGCCTACGAGCTCAAGCCGGACGAACTGCGTCGCCTGCTGGTGGGCGGCCACACCTCGATTCCACTGGACCTGACGCTGATCCCGCTGCGCTCCACCAGCGAACAGAGCCTCAAGACCTTCCGTGCGCTGTTCATCAACCTGCTGCACATGCGCGAAATCACCGCAGCCAAGCTCAAGCAACTGTTCCTCGATGCCTTCGAGCACAGCCTGCGGTCCGGCAGTGTCGATTACATTGCCGCGTGCGAAGAAGCCTTCCGCGATGTACGTCGCATGGAGCAGGACTACAACTCGCTGGTCACCGCCGGCCCCTTGGTCGAAGCGCTCGCGTCAGGCGTTACCCAGCGCAACATCCTGCGCGGCAAATTGCACCGCATCTCGCCACTGCTGGACTCCCTGCTCGGCACTTGGTCGGACTATGCCAGCGCACGCAAGGAAGAGCTGACGATCCAGGCCGAGCACTATCGCAATGAGCAGGACGCGCTGCAGAACGATCAGCGTGGCGGCACTCAGGAGCTGATGCGCCTGGAGCGTGAGATCACTGGCATCCAGCGCTGGCTCGGCGAGTTGTCGGTCCTCAAGCATCGCTTCGCGTTGGTGGATGACGTGAAACTGCTTGAACAGCAATTGTTGGCCGCCAAGGACGCCCACGACGAACTGGCCGGTGCGCTGGCGCAATCGCGTCAGTTCAGTGCCGAAGACCTGGATGAGCGACTGCGGGATCTGGAAAAGCGCCTGAAGTCGGTCAAGCAGCAACTCGACCACGCCGACAACAACAGCTACGCCCGCCTGCGTGAAGAGTTCTCGCAACAGGACGTCGAACGCTTGATGCGCCTGTTCAACAGTGCATTGTTCAGCTTGCCGCTGGGCGAACATGGCATCGCGCTGGACGAAGACGGTCAGTGGGTCAAATCCATGGAGCTGATCCTGGATGGCTTCAAAGGCGAACGCTTCGAAGTCCCGGGCCTGTCCATCGACCTGTCGCACATTGAGCCGCCAGCGTTGCAAGCACTGGCTGACCGCGCCGCGCTGCGCGATCAGAAAGAGCGCCTGGACAAAGAACTCAAGCAGCTGAAGACCCAGCAAGCGGTTGCGGCCGACCGCGCCGCGAGCAAGACCCAGACCGAAGCGCTGTACCAGCAGGTACTGGACGCGCAGAAAGCCCTGGAGGACTTCCGTCGCACGCAAACCCTGAGTGCCGAAGAAGGTGACAAGCTGGAACAGTTGGCGCAGATGGAAGCCGCGCAGGACGAACTCAAGCGCTCCAGCGACGCCTTCACCGAACGCGTCCAGCAACTGTCGGCCAAGCTGCAACTGGTCGGCCGGCAGATCGGCGACATGGAAGCCAAGCAGCGCACTCTCGACGACGCCCTGCGCCGCCGCCAGTTGCTGCCAGCCGACCTGCCGTTCGGCACGCCGTTCATGGATCCGGTCGACGACTCCATGGATAACCTGTTGCCGCTACTCAATGACTATCAGGACAGCTGGCAGGGTTTGCAGCGGGCTGACGGCCAGATCGATGCGCTGTACGCCCAGGTGCGCCTCAAGGGCGTGGCCAAGTTCGACAGCGAAGACGACATGGAGCGTCGCCTGCAATTGCTGATCAATGCTTATGCGCACCGTACCGACGAAGCCCTGACCCTGGGCAAGGCGCGGCGCGCGGCGGTCACCGACATTGCGCGCACCCTGCGCAACATCCGCAGCGACTACGACAGCCTTGAACACCAGCTGGCCCTGTTCAACCGCGAGATCAACAAGCGTCAGGTCTCCAACCTGCAAAGCTTCCGCATCGTGCTGGCACCGAACAAGGAAGCCCTCAAGCATATCGACCAGATCATCCACAGCGCCGGTCAATATGAAGAAGGCGAAACCCTGTCGGTGTTCGACCTGAGTCAAAGCGCCGAGCAGGACAACAAGAACGAAGAAGCCAAGGAGTACCTGGCGCGCCTGGTGGCGGCGAACCACAACCAGCTCGGCCTCAAGGACCTGTTCGAGCTCGCGTTCGAGATCACCAAGGTCAACGGCCAGCCCGTGATCCACACCGACATCGATGGCGCGGCCTCCAACGGCACCACCATGACCATCAAGGCGCTGACCAACATGTACTTGTTGCTGCACTTGATGGACCGTGACCTGGCCGGGCGGGTGCGCTTGCCGTACTACCTCGACGAGGCCGCCGACATTGACGAGAAGAACCAGGCGGCGCTGCTGGAAACCAGCCTGCAACTGGGCTTCGTGCCGATTCTGGCCAGTGTGAAGCCACAGGTCTGCGCCAGTGTGGCCATCGACCTGGAAGGCGGCAGTGGGCCGAACGGCATCTACATCGATGAGGCAGACTGGAAGTTCATTCGCCGCCATGACGAGGTGAAAGTCGCCGTCAAGGTCAAAGCGGACGAGCCCGAGCTGGATGCGGTCTGATTTGCTTTAATCGGCGCCAATGAAAAGGCCGCGATCCAATGGATCGCGGCCTTTTTTGTGGGCATCGCTCAAGTTCCCATGAAGGCGACCTCACCGACGCCCAGCGGCCTCCAGACTATTTGCCCAGAGCAATCTTCGGCGCCCAGACCAGCCACTCGTCTTCGAACTTGTCGAACAACGGGAAGGTCTGCTGTGCTCGCGCAGGGTTGCCCATGCGTTCCCCATCCGGTGTGGCGAAGGCAATACCGCCCTGAATCAGGGTTTCCAGCGATTCGGTGCGTACCGTCGCCCCCTTGAACAGGCTGTAGTCCAGGCCAAAACCACTGCTGTTCCAGAAGCGCGTGCCGCTGCGAACCAGGGGCGCGTACTTGGGCTCGATCAGGATATGAATCAGCACCCGATCCGCGGTTTGACCCAACTCGTAGCCGGTCACCTTGCCAACGGTGATTTCCCGGTAAGTCACTGGCACGCCGGCTTTCAGCGAACCCCGGCGAGCAGCGCTCAACACCAGGCTCAAGCCCGCTTCCTGGGCCACGGCTTCAGGCGGCTGGGGCAGCGCGACGAAGTTCTCTTGCGGGCCGAGGTTCTTCGCGGCGGGTTGAACCTCGATGTATTGCCCGGTCACCAGGGTTTCCAGGTTGGATGTCTTGATCAGCCCAAGCTCCGGCTTGACCACCCAGAACTGGCTGCCAACCCGGGCAATGCGTTCCGGCACCACGGTAATGCGTGCGGTGAGCAGCACGGACTGTAGGTCATCGCTGAGATCGACATCTTCGACCTTGCCAACATCCAGCCCTTTATAGCGAATCGGCGTACCGGTACGCAGACCGTCTGCACGATCGAGCTTGATCGTGACCACGGCACCTTTCTGAGTCGCCTCTTCATGGTTGGCGAACAGACGGAAACGCGGGATACGCTTTTGCAGGGGAGCCTTGGCTTCCGGTGTATCGAAAGCAATACCACCCGCCATCAGGCTTTGCAGAGACTCGCTTTTGACTTGAATCCCGTTGATGCCACCGGTCAGGGTGATGCCGCTGGCATTCCAGAATCGTGTCGAGGCGTTGACCAGTCCTTCGTACTCTTTTTCGATATGTACGCCGACGAGCAGCTGTTTCTTGGTCCGCGAGAACTGATAGCTCTGTACCGAACCAACCTTGACCTGCTTGTAGAGAATCGGACTGCCGACCTCCAGCGAACCCAGGTTTTCAGTGAACAGCACCAAGTGCAAGCCCGGTGCGCGCAAGTCCAACGGCGGCGCCTTTGCCCGAGCTTCAAAATCGCGCTTGGGGGCACTGCCCTTGTCGCCAGGCCGCACGGCGATGTAGTTGCCCTTGACCAAGGCCTCCAGCCCGGTGATACCGGCCAGCGAAATCGACGGCTTGACCACCCAGAACTGAGTGCCTTCGACCAGGTAATCCTCGGCCAACGGGTCAAGGGTCAATTCGGCAGTGGCGCTGGACAGGTCGGAATCGACTTTGAGCGCCTTGAGGTTACCGACCTGAATCCCTTTGTACATGACCGGTGTACGGCCGGCTTGCAGGCCCTCGAAATCGCCCAGTTTCACTTTCACGCGAATACCGGCCTGAGCGGCATCGAAGTCTTCAAAGAGACGGAACGGCAGACTCGGGTCCGTAGGCGGGCTGTCTTTGCGGTTTTCCGGTGTTGCGAAGGCGATACCGCCGGCAACGAGGCTGGCCAGCGACTCACTGCGAATTTTCACACCCGACAGGTTGGCATCGATACTGACCCCGCTGGCATTCCAGAAACGCGTATGTTTGCGCACCAGGCTGGCGTAAGTCGGCTCGATGTACACTTTGATCTCGACGGTGTTCTGATCTTCGGACAACAGGTAGCTCTTCACCTGACCGACCTGGATCTGCTTGTAGAACACCGGGCTGCCGCGATTCAGAGAGCCCAGGCGATCGGCCTTGATAGTCAGGTGCAAACCCGGCTTGGAATCGGAAAGCGGTGGTTCCTCCGCCAGGGCCTTGAACCTGCGGGCGGACTCGCCCTCCCCCGGACTGATGGCGACGTAGTTACCCGATACCAGGGTTTCCAGGCCGGTGATCCCGGCCATAGTCACGCTCGGCTTGACCAGCCAGAAGCGCGTGCTGGTCTTGAGGTACTGCCCCACATCCTTGTTCATCTCGATGGTGGCAATCACTCCGCGGCTTTTGCCAGCATCATCGAGCGTGAGGCTTTTGACCTTGCCGACCGACATGCCCTTGTAAACGACCTCGGTCTTGTTGGCCTGAATGCCTTCACCGCTTTCAAAACGGACCTGTACCTCTATTCCGGTTTCGTTGTAGGCACGCCAGCCCAACCATCCGCCAATCACCAAGGCGATCAGAGGCAACACCCAGATGGCCGACCAGTTGGAAGCCGGTCGGGTTTTAGCTTTAGGCAAATCAGTCATGGTCGTCGTCCGACTCCGTGTTATCCCAAATCAGTCGGGGATCAAAAGTTACTGCAGCAAGCATTGTGAGAATCACCACACTGGCGAAGGCCACCGCACCGAAATTTGCCTCGATAGTGGCGAGTCGGCCGAAGCTGACTACCGCCACCAGAATGGCGATGACGAAAATATCCAGCATTGACCATCGGCCAATGAACTCGATAAAGCGATACATCACAATGCGTTGCCGGGCGGATAAAGGCTGGCGGCGCTGCACCGAAAACAACAGCAAGGCGATACCGACCAGCTTGAAGGTGGGTACCAGGATACTGGCGATAAACACCACGGCAGCGATGGGAAACATTCCATGCTTAACCAGAGCGATCACCCCGGACATGATCGTGTCTCCCTCACCCTGCCCTAATGCGCTCACCGTCATGATCGGCAACACATTGGCGGGGATATAGAGAATGGCGGCCGTGATCAACAATGCCCAGGTACGCACTAGACTGTCAGGCCTACGCGCATGCACCAATGCACCGCAACGCGTGCATGTCTGCTCGTCGGTGTCCGGTTCCTGCTTGTTCAACTGATGGCACTCAGCACAAATTAGAATGCCCGCATCAATCGCCCGCATGAGCGTCCTCCCCTGACAGCGCTTCCCAAATCTGATGAGGCGACATCACCACCTCTAGCCAGACTTGGGTCAACAACAAACCGATAAAGCATGCCAGGCCAATCCCTATCGTGATCGAAGCCAGATCGGCCAGTTTGACGATGGCCACCAGCACGCCCATCAAATAGACCTCAAGCATCCCCCAATCACGCAAATGGTGATAAATGCGAAAGAGCAACAGGCCGTAGCTGCGTCCGATATCAAAGCGAATGCTCAGCAACACGAACAACTGACAGAGCAGCTTGAGCAGCGGGATTCCCATGCTGCACAGGAACACCACCACCGCCACACTTTGCATGCCCGTGTCGAACAAACCAAGGACACCACTCCAGACCGTGTCGTGCGACGACTGCCCGAGCAAATGGAGTTCCATGATGGGTAAAAAGTTCGCCGGAACGAACAACAGCAACGCCGCGATCACCAGGGCGAGGCTACGCTCCACGACATTGTGCCGATGTGCATAGAGTTCATAACCGCAGCGCGGGCAGAGGGCTTTCTCGTCATGGGCGAGTGGCGGCTTGCGCATCAGCAAGTCGCACTCATGGCACGCTACCAAGTTCTCCAGCGGTAAATCTGACAGCCCGGAGGCGTCAACCGGATCTGGCATAAAGGACTCTGTTTCTAAAAATAAGGGTTCTATTCTAGTGTTCTGGCTCAGAAATAACTGCGCAATTTTATATCAATCCTGAAATGTACATTTCTGCGGACAAAACAAAACCCCCACCTGCATACGCAGATAGGGGTTTCGGAATTTAATCTTGACGATGACCTACTCTCACATGGGGAAACCCCACACTACCATCGGCGAT
>NZ_JBYTBK010000045.1:0-37127 GCF_058789115.1 Pseudomonas sp. FW300-N1A1
TCCTGCCTGGTTACCCGCTTACCCGCGCTGACGATGGGGGTGTATTCCCACCTTGTGTCGAATGATACTAACGCGAATTGACCGCGTCTGAAGGGGCAGCACTCGACCCATGGAAGCCAGTCGTGAAGGCCAGAAAATAGCCAGAAGCAGTCGCTGAGATGCATCCCCGACCCCCAAACACCCTGATCACTGTGCACTGGCATCAGCTTCATGTTCGTCTGCGAATGCCATGAGCACCTCCAGGTCGAGCACGTCGAGTTTGATCCGGGCGATAAAGGCAGAGAAGGCCAGGTTGGCGGCGAGCAGGCGCAGGTCCGAGGCCCAGGCTGGAAGATAGGCCGGTCCCTGGAGCCAGCCGGACTCGAAAAGTGGCGCCAGGCGTACGGTATCACCCAGGCTGAGGCGCCCGGCAAACAAATGGCCTACCAGTTCCGGGCGGTTGTCGCGGATCGCGATGCGCAGCAAGGTATGGACGCCGATCAAACCGGTCAGGTAAGCGGCATCCTTGGTGAACGCCGAGCCGCCATGCAGGTCCGCGCCACGGAAAACCCGTTGGGTCGAGCGGAAGGACTCCTCTTGCGACTGACCGGCGGCAAGAAAACCTTCGAATACCTGGATGAAGTCGGCGCCATCCAGCGCTTGCTGGACCGCGAGCACGCGCAGGGCGAGGCGACGCAGGCGGTTGATGTCCATGCTGCCGGTGAACAGTTCGGCCAGGGTGGCAATCCCCTCTTGAGTTTGGGTCGTGCGTGGCGCCCCCAGGCCCAGGCTTTTGAGATTGGGTTGGCGCGCGCCGTTTTGTGCCGTGGCGACATGCACAAAGGCCTCGTGCTGCAATAACTGATTCTTGTCCAGCTCCGAGAACAGGGCGCTGGCACGCAGGCGGATGCGGCTCGCCCCGGCGATGGCCTTGGCGGCCAGGGTCGGATCGAGCAAGACCGTGATCCGGCCCGCGCCGAAGAAGCGGTCCAGTTCCGGCTGCATCCAGGCGGCAAAGGCTTCGGCCGGGATCTCGGCCAGGCTCGGTGGAATCTGGACGCCGCCCAGAAGGGCGTCGGTGGTCTTGAGGAAGAAATGGGCCGCGTCCAGCATGCTCAGTTTCAGGCGGGTGTAGTAGAAATCCGGGCGCCGATACAGCGCTGACGAGTATTGAGTAAAGGCCGGTGTGCCAATCGCATTCAGCATGCGTCCGGCGGTGGCATAGCTACGCGCTGTCATGGCGAGGTAGTTCCCGGCCGGATGCCCCTCATCGCAACGGCCAACAAAGGCTTCCAGGGCGGCGATCTCGGCACTGTGCCTGCGTGGGCGCAGCTCGACTTTGGGCAACTCCGCATGCCCGCCACGCCAATGTGCGAGGAAGACTTCCTCGATGCCATCCGGCCACGCCAGGGCATCCAGCACACGAATCTTGCAGGCCAAACGGGGCAGGGCGGCATCGAGTTCGGACAGGGTGGCGGTGCTCATGGAAATCTCCTTGGGGGACAAGGTTCATTCGCAAAAGTTTAGTCGTTGCCGATGTACTGCGTTGCAGCAGCTCAAGGTGGCCCGCTTGAGGTCGACGGGTGCCGACAGGCAAGAGGAGAACTCAGCTTACCGCCATACAGCCACTATCGACCCCATGCGGACATACACTCGGTAGGCCATACCGCCCGGCAGCAACGCCTCTTTTATCTTAAGCGCCATACACCCATTGGCGTCCCTGAAGAGTCACTGACAAATACGATCTGCCAATCGCCTGGCGTGCTGAGTCGCAGCCTCGCGCGCGCTGAGATCAACGTCGTTCCCCAGGATGGTTTTCTCCACAATCACCGAATGCACATCCGTTACGCCGACAAAATTCAACCAGGCTTCAACATAGGGCTTTTGAAAGTCGAAGCGCGCTGCCGGCGTGATCGACTGCGCCGAAAAATCCAATCCGCGGGCGTACATCACCACCGCGGTTTTGTTGAGCAGCATGCCTTCCAGGCCACGCTCCGGGTCAAAGCTGAACAGGATGTCTTTCTGCGACACCAGGTCGATGAAGTGCTTGAGTTTGTACGGGATACTGAAATTCCATAGTGGTACGGACATCACAAGCACATCCGAGCGGTGCAGGTGGCCCGCCAAGTCTTCCAACGTGTTCCAGGCGTCTTGTTGTGCGGGAGTCAAGGGCGTGCCATTGAGTCCGGCGTATTTGGCCTCCATTGCCAGGTCGTCGAATTCCGGCAACGCCATGTTCCAAAGGTCGAGCGTGATGATTTCGGTGTCCGGGGTGTTTTCCTGATAACGAGCAATGAAGCTGCGGGCGACTTCAAGGGAAGCCGAACGCTGCTTGCGTGGAGAACATTCAATATGCAGAAGAGTCGTCATGGCACGCCTGGGAGGGTGGGTAGATAGGGCAGGTGGGAATATTGCAACATATTTGAATTTGAAATATAAATCGTAAATAACTACTGAATTGATCACGCTGGAAACTATGTTCGATACGCTGCTGCTCAAGACATTTGTCACTGTCGTCGATGAAGAAGGCTTCAGCCGTGCAGCCCAGAAGCTGCACCTCACTCAGTCTGCGGTCAGTGGCCACGTGCGGCGACTGGAAGAACAGATTGGTAAACCCCTGTTGATGCGTACCACCCGCTCCCAGCAACTGACTCCCGATGGAGAGCGCCTGGTCTCTTATGCGCGCACGATCCTTGCGCTCAATCGTGATGCCTGGGCAGAACTGACGCGTACGCCGTTTCATGGACGGTTGCGGATCGGGGTGTCCGAGGATTTTGTCGAATCGCGGATACTGCGCACTTTTCAGGATTTCGCGGCGCAGTACCCGGGCATGGAGATCGACGTGCAGGTGGGCATTCCTGGCACCTTGCTGAACCTGATGAAGCAAGGCCATCTGGAAGTGGTCATCGGTTCCCTGTGCGAAACCGGCGAAGCGGGGTTGCTGCTGTGGCAAGAACCGCTGGTGTGGGCCTGGTCGGCGCAACCCGTCAGCCAGTTACCGACCCCGTTGCCGCTGGCCCTGTTCCCCGAGCCGTGCCCTTATCGCGCGGTAGCGTTGACGAGACTGGCTCAGGCGGGGATCGCCCAACGCACGGCGATGTTATGCAGCAGCACGGCCGGGTTGCGGGCGGCGGCGCTAGCAGGCTTCGCGGTAGCCCCCATGGCTCTCAGTCAGTTGAGGCAAGGACTGGTAGTTCTTGGGGCAGAACAAGGGCTGCCGGATTTGCCGGATGCGCAATTTCGATTGTTTACCTCGCCTGACGCGGACCAGGCGATTGTGGCAGCGGTCACTCAGCTCATTGTGGAGTATTGCGCCACGCGCAGGGATTGACAGGCAGGGTCGACAGGCCGAAAGCGGGCCGCTTTCAACTGAGTCTCCGCCAGGTGCCCAGTGAAGGCTTAGAGGCATTTCACTGGGCGGGACGGGCATTTGGGAGCCGTGTCTAGCGGCCGAGCATCACAGCCTGCAGGCGAACCTGGGCCTGCTGAACGGTTTTGGCCTGTACGTTCAAGTCTTGCAGCAGCGCATTCAACTCCGCCTGCACTTTAGGGTCCTGCACCTTGACCACCGGGCCATTGATTTCGATTTGCGCCTTGTGGGCATTCACGTAATCGGCCACTTTCAGGCTGCTGTCCAAGGTGCTGTTGATTTGCGGCAGCACCTCCAGAAACGTGTTGGCGGGTACGCTGACGGTCTTGTCGTAGGCTTTGTCGTACACGGCCTTCAAGTCTTCCGGTTGCTTGAGTTGGGCGTGGGCGCTATCTGCTTTTGCCCGTTGCTGCTGGAGTTGTGCACCCATGTCGTTCAGGCCGCTTTGCACCCCCTTGATGTCGTCACGGCGTGAAATTACATCACTCAACGAGCGCACCGCTCCCTTCTGGACAAGGTCGCCGAGGGGTTTCACAACGGCGTCCATCCCGCCATTGAAGTCGGTGATCACCGCGTAATGAGTGGTGTATTCGCCAAACGCCTTCGACTCATCCGCCGTCAACCGAGGCACGTGGACACCGGGCTTGTCGACGATGCGGGTTTGCAGGAACTTCGTGAATGCGGTGCGCTGCTCAGGTTCGTCATTGCCGCAGGCGATGAGTGCAAGGGGCAGGGCGAGGGCGAGTAGCCAATGAGGGCGAAACGAGACGTTCATGTCTGTGGAGCTCCTGGAAAATTAGCACATGTCCGCGGAGGAGATGACCTCTGCGGGGCGTGGGCAAGCTTATCGTTTCTGTTGCGAGGATCCAAACAACTTGCATCAATCGCGAGTGCTGGGCTGACGACAAAGACAAGTGTCTCCTACGCTTGGAAGAATCGGTCGGGACGGCATGGGTCAAGGGCAGCAGATGCCTTGTCGTCGATTATCTCCTCGCTGGCAAGACGGCCCACGATCGCCGCCAGAGCGACGCCAGGATGCATCGCGCAAACGTACACGCCGCCGATAGTGGGTAGATAGCCGATGATGGGGGTGCCATCGACAGGAATGGGCCTGAGTCCGACACAAGCCAATTCCGGATCAATGGAAGTAACCCCATGGAGTTCGTTCTGGATCGCCCTGGCGGTTCGTAGCGCTATCGCTGCTGGCTGGTTTTCCAAAGTGTCATCCAGGTAGTCTTCCGCCGCTAGCAACGTACC
Source organism: Pseudomonas sp. FW300-N1A1 (assembly GCF_058789115.1). Lineage (NCBI taxonomy): Bacteria > Pseudomonadati > Pseudomonadota > Gammaproteobacteria > Pseudomonadales > Pseudomonadaceae > Pseudomonas > Pseudomonas sp. FW300-N1A1. The sequence continues at coordinate 4,607 of NZ_JBYTBK010000045.1, forward strand.
ATCCGTGCTTTGCCTCACTTCCATTTCAGGACTGGAGATGATGGTGTGTACGAGATTGGGTTGTGACTTGTAGCGGATGAAGATTGCAGGAGAAGCCTCTATCGGAAGGGACACTTTCAGCGTCTCTGTCAGCTTCGTGATGCCAGTCCCTGCTGCCAGTACGACAATGTCGGCATCGATGATGCCCATTGTGGTTTCGACTCCCGTCACCTGTGCATTCTGGGTTGTAAAGCCGAGCACCCGAGTCTGTGTGTGAACCTTCGCCCCATGAGCCTGGGCACCTGCGATCAAGGCATGCGTTGTTTCCACGGCGTCCAGCGCGCCTTCTTCGGCGTCATACAAGGCATGCCGAGGGGGATTCTTGAGGTTTGGCTCAAGGCCGAGAATCTGGGAACGGGACACCAGGGTTGCCGAAGGCTGGTTACCCGGGGCTTGCAGTACCCCACCCAAGCTCGCGCTGTAAGACAGGGAGCCTGTCCATCGTACCTTCACACCCGGCAGTTCCGTTTCGAGTCGGCGGTACTCTTTGATGGCTGCACCGCGCAATTGCGCGATTGGATCGGGCCCGCTGTGTGAAGTGTTGATCCATGCAAATGAGTTTCCAGTCACTCCGCACGCTATAACTTCAGCCTCGACCACGATGACATTCGCGCCTTTGCCAGCCAGGTGATACGCCAGGGACGCGCCCACTATGCCTGCGCCAACGACAACGACTCGTTTGTCTACACCATTCCCCATATCAACCTCCGTTCTGTCGACCTGATGATGGTACGACATCCCGATGATCGAATGACCTGAGAATCTGGTCGTCCATGACTGCGTTGTGCGGGTGCTCTTGGTCGTAAGCTGCCTGTCGGGTCGGTTTGCATTGGACATCGTCAGGTTTCGTCGAGGGGGGCGATGTCCAATCCTCTGCATCATGCAATTTGATAACGCGGGGGGTAGGAAAAGGGATGAATCTGGCTGCGCTGCGATCTACCTGGCGGTGTAATGCGGCACGTACAGAGGGGTTGAACCGACCCGTTCGAGGTCTTTACGAAGATCTGCAATCAGGCTCGCGATGGCATAACCGTTGTTGAGGGGGGCAATCGAGATCCCGGTGACAACGAGCATTTCCTGATTCGAGGCGCCTTGATAAAAACGTATGGTCAATGCTGCTGTTGGGTCAACCGTACATTCGCAGCGGGTCGGGAGGAAGCTTTGCTCTACCAGGTGACGTAGTTCTAAAGTCGATAACATGGTGACTTGCCTCGACGGGAGTCAGCCAAGTGACTTTTGTCAGAAAGGAATGTGGAAGCTCCTGGAAAGTAGAGACGTGGTGGACTCCCTAAACTCATTGGCCCAGAGTCCATCTTTAAGTATGGACCTGAGTCGCCCGAGGGATTAGAACGTTTTGTTCTCGCTGCTGGAAATGCTGCGCGTTCATCGCGGCCTATGAGTCGCCCCCTGGTTTCGTAGGCTGACCCAATCGATCGCTCAATCCCGCCGCTCGGCCACCAGCAGCAACGACTGCGGCACAGGACTTTGCGGGTGCTGCGGCTCCTGCAGGTCGACTAGACGAAAACTGGACATGTCCAGCGCATTGAGCCAACTGGACAAGGTCCGGAAGTACCACGGCATGGGTTGCCACTGCCCTTTGAACCCGGCGAAGGTCTCTTGCCGCCAACCATCCTGATAGTCGCCCGCCGCTGCGGTCCACGGATGCAGTGTCTGGATCATCAGCGCGCCGCCCGGGGCGAGGAGGGCGTTCAAGGCGGCGAGCAGAGGGATGATGTCCTGGTGCAGTAGTGCGAAGTTGGCACAGATCAGGTCGTAATCGCGGCCGATGTCCACTTTCGCTTCCACCAACTCTTCATAGCTCGCCAAATGCACTAGCGAAGAGTCCGCCGCCCGCGCCGCCTCGACCAGCGTCGCGTCGCCATCCACACCGACCGCCTTGATGGCCCGGTCAGCCAGCGCCCGCAATAGCCAGCCCTCGCCGCAACCCAGGTCGAGCACGCGCTCGGGCTGGCGGCCCAGCACCGCCAGCAGGATGGCCTGGTCGGTGACCTTGAGGCGGCTTTCGATGGTGCCGGTGCGGATGGCTTCGATCCAGGATCGGGCGTTGTGGTGCCAGCTCTGGAGGAGGGTGGATTCGGAGGCGGGCATTTCGATGTCCGGAGTTGTTGATTGAGTGGAAGGATAGGACAAGTGCTGCTTCACGGCCGCTCAACTAATTTTTGCACTCCGACAACACCACTTGGCAGGTACTCGGCGTGCCTCCTGATCGGCCTGCATAGCGTATGCAGCTATTCAGGGATTTCTGACGAGCGATGTTCAAGGTAGAACCCCAGGCGAGGCCGCCTTCGCCGGCAGTGGGTAGCGCTTTTGCATAGCAGTTTGAGCCTGTGTTCGAGGCGGCATGGCGAGCCGTGGCAGCCTTGCCCGCACATCCTGCTGACAGCGCCAGGTTGATGGCGACAAGGAAGGGCAGGACCCATGCCGAGCATTGGCGCGCTGTTTTTCCGGTCATCGCGTTTCCCCTGTATCAAGAGGCTAGAGGCGTATGCAGGGTCGTGCCCTATTCAGAATAGACGGTGTTGCACCTGGCCTTGGGGTCGTTTGGCTGAGTGCGTGAATTCGGGTGTTTCGTAGATCAGTGTTTTCCGAGGACGGCTATTTAGCCGCCTGCCGCCCGCGCTTGAGGTCGACGCTAGCCAGGATCAGCAGGCCGACAACGAAATAGCCACCGGTGATCAGCATTGCCAGGCGGTGATCGCCGTCGGACAGCCAACTGGTCAAGCCGTAAGTCATGGGGCCGAGGATTGCCGACAGTTTGACTGCCAGCCCCCAAAGGCCAAAGAACTCCGCCAGGCGGGTCGGCGGCGCCAGCAGACCGACTATCGCGCGGCCGGCCGATTGGCTGGCGCCCATACACAGACCGGCGAGGTTGGCCGCCAGCCAGAACAGCCCGGGACCGTGCGCAATCCAGACCAGAGCGACCATGCCGAGCCAGCCCAGCAATGTCAGCGCCAGCGTGACGCGATGGCCGAGGCGATCCTGCAGCCAACCGAACAGCACGGCGCCGATGGAGGCCGTGATATTCACCACGAAGATCAGCAGCAGCGTGTCCTGGGTATTGAAGCCCATGACCTGATTGGCATAGATGGCAGCCAGGGTGATCACCGCCGAGATACCGGCCTGGTAGCAGACGGTGCAGGCAAGGAAGCGCAGCAGGTCGCGATAACGGTCGGCCTCGCGCAGCGTCTGCGCGAAGCGTGCTAGCGCCGCTTGCACAATAGGCGTGTCGCCGCGCCCTGGCTGCGGCTGGCTACGCTCGCGCAGGAACAGGAAGGTCGGTACGCTGGCTACGGCGAACAAGCCCGCGGTGATCAGCATGCACACCGGCACGAACTGCGCCGCAGTCTGGCCCTGCGCCTGGGCCCAACTGACGAAGGCCAGGCAGGCGCCCAAGCTGACCAGACCGCCGATATAGCCGAACCCCCAGCCCCAACCGGACACCTTGCCCAAGGCATCTTCTCGGGCGAGTTGGGGCAGGAAGGCGGCGATCAGGTTCTCGCCGCTGCCGAAGCAGAAGTTGGATAATACGATGAAAAGGATCGCGACACCGAACTCCCCCGGCCCGGCCAGTGCGAGCCCCGAGGTGAACGCGACGCAACCGACCGTGCTGAACAGCAGCAGGCGTTTCTTGCAGGCGAAGGCGTCGGCGTAGGCGCCGATCAGCGGCGCGGTCAGGATGATCAGGGCATAGGAGAGGGCGGTGGTGCTGGTCCAGGCCAGCGTACCCCAGGCTTCGCCCTTGGCGACCACCGCGACGAAGTAGGCATTGAACACAGCGGTGATCACCACCGTCGTGTAGCCGGAGTTGGCGAAATCGAACATCGCCCAGGCCCAGATTTCTCGGCGTGTCACTCCGGGGGCAAGGCTGGCTGGCATGGTGATCTCTCTGTATGCGCGGCATCCTTAAGAGCCTAGCCCCAATGCCAGTCAGTTAACAAAAATCTACAGCTTGGTGATCAATTGTGGCGAGGGAGCTTGCTCCCGTTCGGCTGCGAAGCAGTCGTAAAATCAGGCGACTCGGTACTAACTGCAAGATTGAGTCGCCTGATTTTGGACCGCTTCGCGCTCCAGCGGGAGCAAGCTCCCTCGCCACAGGTGCAATGTTCGTCTCAAAGTCCTTAACTGGCTCAGCCATCCTGCGAGCGAAGATGGCATTCCCAGTTGCCGCCATAGGCGCATAATGGCAATTGGCAAGGATCTACACACAGAGTGCCTGTCATGAGGGGCTGCCGATGTCTCGTCCGCCTCCAGAAAGCCGCGTCGTTCCCCATTCCGATGGGGACGCAGAAAAATTGCTCGAAATTGTCCAGCGTACCGTGGTCGAGTTGCGCCCGCAGGCGGCAGAAGGGTTGCACGTCACCTTGTCCAGCGTGCTGGACCGGGACCTGGGCGTAGACAGCCTGGCCCGGGTCGAGCTCTGGTCACGTATCGAGCACGAGTTCGCTGTGCGTTTGCCGGAAACCCTGTTCGCCTCGGCAGACACGCCCGCCGATGTACTGCGTGTATTGCGCAGCAGACCTGGCGCCGAGGCGGTACGCCCGTTGCCCTCCAGCGAGGCCCCGACCGCAACGGGGCAGACGCCGGACACCGCGCGGACCTTGATCGAAGTGCTGGAATGGCATGTGCGCCATCAGCCGCAGTATCCCCACGTGCGCCTGCTGGATGAGAGTGACCAGCCGGAAGACATCAGCTATGGCGCCATGCACCAGGGCGCCCTGGCCGTTGCCGCAGGGCTGCAACGCAGTGGCTTGCAGGCCGGTCAGACCGTGGCCCTGATGCTGCCCACAGGGCGCGATTTTCTTCATGGATTTTTCGGCATCCTGTTGGCCGGCGGTGTGCCGGTGCCCATCTACCCACCGTTGCGCCTGTCGCAGATAGAGGATCATCTGCGCCGCCAGGCCGGCATCCTGCGCAACGCCGAGGCCAAAGTGCTGATTACCGTGACGCAAGCGAAGCTGCTCGCCCGGCTGCTCCAGCCGCAGGTTCCGAGTTTGACTCGCATTGCCACCGTGGCCGAGTTGACCGGTGAGGGGGGCGAGTGCATCACACCCGCGCGGCAACCGGATGACATCGCCTTCTTGCAGTACACCTCGGGCAGTACTGGCCAGCCCAAGGGCGTGATGGTCAGCCACGCCAATCTGCTGGCCAATCTGCGCGCCATGGGTAGGGCTCTGAACGTGGGGCCGCAGGACGTGTTTGTCAGCTGGTTGCCCATGTACCACGACATGGGCCTGATCGGTGCCTGGCTGGGCAGCCTGTATTACGGCTACAGCCTGGTGCTGATGTCGCCGCTGGCTTTCCTCGCGCGGCCGGCGCGTTGGCTATGGACCATCGACCGCTTCCACGGCACGTTGTCGGCGGCGCCCAACTTCGCCTACGAACTGTGCCTGAGCAAACTCGCTGACGCCGACCTCGAGGGCCTGGACCTGAGCAGTTGGCGCGTGGCCTTCAACGGTGCCGAGCCGGTCAGCCCGGATACCTTGCAATGCTTCGCCGAACGTTTCGTTCGCTACGGCTTGGCGCCCACCGCGCTGGCGCCGGTCTATGGGTTGGCCGAGGCTACGTTGGGAGTGGCCTTTCCGCCTTTGGGCCGAGGGCCGCTGATTGACCGGGTGCAACGCGAGGCGTTCCAGGCCCGCGGTAATGCGCTGCCCGCCGAGGCCGGTGCCAGTGCAACGCTGCGCTTCGTCTCCAGCGGGCGACCGCTGCCGGGCCATCAGATTCGTATCGTCGATGGCAACGGGGTCGAGCTCCCCGAGCGCAGCGAAGGTCACCTGCAGTTCAGCGGGCCGTCCACCACCGGTGGCTACTACCGTAACCCTGAAGAGACCCACCGGGTGCTGCGCGATGGCTGGTTCGACTCGCTCGACTTCGCCTACATGGCCGGCGGTGAGGTCTATCTGACCGGCCGCGCCAAGGACCTGATCATCCGTGCCGGGCGCAACATCTACCCCTACGATGTCGAGGCAGCCGTCGGCAATTTGCCCGGCCTGCGCAAAGGCTGCATCGCGGTGTTCGGCAGTCCTGATCCGGCCACCGGTACCGAGCGCCTGGTGGTGTTGGCGGAAAGCTACGAGAAGGAAGCGGCCGCGCGGCAACGCCTGCAGCAGGAGGTCAACCGCATCGTGGTCGACCTCACCGGTGTGCCACCCGACGATATTGTTCTGGCGCCACCGCATAGCGTACTGAAGACCTCCAGCGGCAAGATTCGCCGTGCTGCCAGCCGCGAGCTGTATGAGCGCGGCGAAGTGGATCGGCCGCACCTCACCGTGTCGCACCAGCTCTTGCGCCTGGTGCTGCAGGCCGTACGCGGGCAGTTCGGCCGCAGCTGGCAGGCCTGCCGCGCCGCGCTGTATGCCGCTTACACCTGGCTGCTGTTCTGGCTGGTCACACCGCTGACCTGGCTGGGCGTCGCCATCCTGCCACGCCAGCGTTGGTGTCGTAGCTTTACCCGCACTGCCGCACGGCTGTTCGTACGCTTGGCGGGGGTGCCGTTCAACGTCAAGGGGCTGGAGCACTTGCCTTCGTCCTCGGTGAGCGTGCTGGCCGTCAACCATGCCAGCTACCTCGACGGCATCATTCTTTGCGCGGCGCTGCCGCCGCAGTTCAGCTTCGTTGCCAAGCGCGAACTGGCTGACCAGTGGATCGCCGGCCTGTTCCTGCGCAAGCTCGGCGCGCGCTTCGTCGAACGCTTCGACCTGCAGCGCGGCGCCGCAGACACCGAGCCCCTGGCCGAGGCGCTACAGGCTGGCCAGCCCCTGGTGTTCTTTCCCGAAGGAACCTTCACCCGCGAGCCAGGCTTGCGCACCTTCCACATGGGCGCCTTCGTGCTTGCCGCGCGTATCGGCGTGCCGCTGCTGCCGGTCGCAATCCGTGGTACGCGCAGGGTACTGCGCGACGGTCAGTGGTTCCCGCGCCACGCTGCCATCCACGTCAACGTCTGCCCTCCGCTATTGGCGCAGGGGCCGGGCTGGACGGAGGCAATCAAGCTGCGGGATGCAACGATAGCGGTGCTGCTGGAACACCTGGATGAATCGGAACGGGCCCAACGCGCAGGTTAGGCGACTACTACGCTGCCGTCGTCTTTCCAGAGCTGTTCAAGAGTGGGGTCGCTGGGTAATAGCCCACTACAAGCTCTACAAATCGCAACCCGTATGTAGCAGAGTGAATTCGCAACTTTTGCTGTAAGAACTTTTTACGGGAAATCTCAGAGATTACTTCAACTTAAAACCACCTTCGGCACGCGAAAAATCCAGTTAACAATTTAAAGTTGAAATAACTCAGTGGTGTCGACAAAACTTGGGGTGCTTGTCTGTCACATGGAATTCATATTGTTGCACGGAGCACCCCATGCAAGAACCTACAACGCTTTCACCACTGTTGATAACACCTGGCTCTCTGCCTGCTCCACCCAAAGAAACTCTGGCCTTTCCTTCAGACTTCGACAGCATTCTATTTTGGGATGGGGCTGTCCCAGCGGTCACTACGCCTTACAATATTGACAGCGTCAAAGCCACTCGCAACGCATACGAAAAGTTAGTAGAAATAGCCCTTTCGGCGCAAGTCCAGATAAAGAGCAGTTTTCAGGGCAGTAGACCCAATGTTCGAAACGGCCTGGAGAAACAGATAGCCTCGGCCATTGATACTCAACAATCCGGCACACTGGAAGCCGCCGTAAAAAAGAAAGCGATTATCGTTGAACTTCTGCAAAGGGTCAGGCTGAACAAAAGCTGGAGCGAGGCGGAAGAGTTTTTTGGCATAGATGCTCTGTCCCTGGACAGCACCGAAAGTTCAGATTTGTTCGCAGCCTCTGTGGATACAGAAGATTTCGAGGGAGTGTCAAGAAGCCTGTATGAAGGCTTTCTGAGATCGCTGACAGCCGCCTACGTTAAACGAATCCTTATCGAAGCCATTTCCATTCTGGAAGACGCTTCCAAAGCGGCAGACGCTGCAATCCATTCTGCCTTGGCTAGGGGCGAAGCTGCCTACACCTTCAGACTACCCATTAGCCAAAGCGCACAGCTGGGAACCGTGGTGGGTGCCATTACCCTCCACACCGCCAACGGTTGGACCTTCGAGGCAGCTATCCATAAAGGCATTCAGTTGTTGACCGGATTGGGGGACGCACTTCTCAGTCGCGCTACTGCCGTCGGCATCGGCGCCTTGTTCTACTCACCCTCCCTTGGCAACGGCGAACGTTATCCGCAAACAGCGCTTAGCCTGCCTGGCCGCACATTTATGCCGGAGCTGCCGTCTAACCTGAATGAAATCGCCGCTGCTGAAGGAACCATCGACCTTCCTTATCGGATCTATGGTGACCTCAGCCAATACACACTCGTTGCAACCCCGGCTGAAGGGCGCATTTCGGAAAAAGTACCAGTGCGGGTTTTGGCGTTCGATCCGACGATCAGCAGTTACAGTTTCACGTCAAACGATACACCGCCCATTACCCTCAGCTTTCCTATCATTCGCCCGGGAAGCAGCTCGACAACTTCGCCCGCCCGGCCCGCGGAAGTACCGATTTACACGGGTATTACACTGACGCCATTGCTCGTGCAGCCTGAAACCTTGCCTGCGGTCGAATTGCCGGACTTCAGGGATTGCATTTACTGCTTTCCGAGCGAGAGTGGCCTGCCGCCAATCTACGTTGTTTTTAATAGTCCTTATGAAGGGGCAACCACGAGAGGAAAGTATAGTGGTCGATTATTCAATCCCGCCAAAGCCGGAGGCCAAATCCTCGATCTGGAGTGGAGCAGTGCTACCGTGACACAAGCGGGTATTGACCTGGTGAAATTGCATACGGGACGCTTCAGTCCTTCGGACGGCAATGCCATCATGATTGAACGCCTGGAAAAAATCTTGCGGGGTGAATTGGCAATTATGGCGATCGACAAGCGTTTCTACACTCATGAGCTCAGAGAGCTGGAGCGCTTCAGAGCAGTAGGGGTGGCTGACGGTGTATACCCGAATGACGAGGGTGTCATTTGGAACAATACTCACTCCGCGACGCTGGAAGACTACAAGTTAAAGGGCGACTTTGAGTTGCTCTATACGCCTGACGCTATAGCGGCGGATGAAAAACAAAGGGAAAAAGAATACAAACAAATAGGAGGGATAAAGCGATGAGCATCATGAAAGCTATTGTACTCAACGAGAAGCCTGAAGAGGTCATTCTATTTCTAACCAAAAATGAGTTGGGTATCTCCTTTCCTCAACTTGATGGCCTGTATAATAGAGCCAGCTGGGCGCATGTGACAGACAATATGGGACTATTCAACCTCGTCAAGAGCATGTGCGACGCCGGCTTTATCAAATATAGTGGGGGCGGAATTGTCAGGGGACCCAACTGGAGAGAGCCGGCGTTCATGGTCGAAGGAAAATATACCCTTGATTGACAGTCTCAGGCGCCTGAATACAGCCCTGGGAGAAAAAGGGGGGAGATTTATTTATCTGCTCTAAAACTGACTGGCTAGATAGAATCAGAGAGGAATAATTCAATCTTCCCCTTCTACCAAAGCAACCTGTCACCACTGGCTGCGATCGATCCATGGCAGCCAGTCGTGACGGGCAAAAACAGCCAAAAACAGTCGTTCAGATATACCCATGAACCTATGGGTGATTCAACCCGGCACACAGTCGGATGCCTGGATCAGGGAACGTTTATCTCTGACTCTGCAGTACGGCTGTCAGCAGTCTATCGGTCACTCCGGTCTGTAGGATTCAGTGACTTGTGCGGTTTGATCATCCGGTACCCAGATTTCACCGTTTTTGCTAGCGTTGGCCTTGCTCTGTGCCTCTTGTTGACCCACCGGGAAGTTGGCGAAGTAGTACCTCATCCGTTCGGCTCCACCTTCGGCAAATGCAGATGCTGAGCCGAATGTCATCAGGCCAGCGACGATCAGGGTTGTGCGTTTCATGGCATGTCTCCCACTAGAGGTGACGGGCACCTCGTCCATGATCCAATGCCCAAGTTGCATTATCCGCCGATTCCGTTAAGTGGGAATGAACCAGACCCGCGGTGGTGCTGATGGATGCCGGTCTCCCTGGTCTTGGCATCGGCAGGGTTCGAGGTTCGATTGGCTGCCGGGGCGCTATTGGCTATCCCACCGATTCGAACGTTCCCGTGCGCACCTCGCCGCTGCGCACGTAGTGGGTGATCAGCACACCGCCAGGCGTACACGTAGAGTGCGCCAAGGTGAAGGCAGACGGTTGTGCGTTGTCGCCGAACAGGCGCTTGCCGCGCCCAAGTACGATGGGATAAATCATCAGCCGAAGCTCGTCCACCAACCCGGCTGCAAGCAGTTGGCGCACCAGATCGCCACTGCCCTGCGTCAATAGATCGGCACCGTCCTGGTGCTTGAGCGTACGTACCGCATCGGCAAGGTTTCCCGGCAACGCATGACTGTTCTGCCAATTCAGCGTATCGCAGCGATGGGTGGCCACGTGCTTGGGCGCGTTGTTGAACAGGTCAGCGATAGTGCGGCTGTTTGAATGGGCCTGCACGTGCGGCCAGTACGAGGCGAATATGTCGTAGGTGCGACGCCCCAGCAGCAACTCGAACGGCTGCGAGAACAGCGCCTGTATGGCCTGGCCGATGGCTTTGTCGGCGTAGGGCACAATCCAGCCACCCAGGCGGAATTCGCCGCGGGTATCCTCTTCAGGCCCGCCGGGCGCTTGAATAACGTTATCCAGGCTTGTGAAAGCGGCAACGATGAGCTTGCGCATACGCTTCTCCCGGTTCGTCCTCGTGAAAGTTCTCGTACAGGGAGCACCTGCGATCAATCCGGTTCATTCCCTCACCAATAGTCGAACGAGACGCTGCGAAATCGACAGTGCGATGCCCGGATGCCGAGCATTTGCCATTGCGGTATCCCTGGCCCAGAGTCTTCTAAGCCCAAGGTCGTGCGACTAGAAAAGAAAACTGCCAGGCTGAAGACGCAAATGAAGGACCTTCAAGCAATTGAAATACAGCTCAACGAAACGCCGGATAAACAGGTCTCACTGACCGATTCAGACGCCCGAACCATGATGACTCGCAGCACAGGAATCGTCGGCTATAACGTGCCTCGTCGACGTTTTCAGCCTGACTTCTACAACCTGATGGGCGAGCGCTGCTATTTCGGGGCGGTTTGAATCCCGGTTTCGCAGACTGGCGGAGCAGCGCCGGTGTTGCAGGTGGATTGATCGAGTGGCTTCGCACTAGCGACGATAGTAGCGGCGATCGTTCTCGTAGCGGTGTCGCATGGCCCGATCATGGTGGCGCTCCCAATCACGATGGCGTTCGGCTTCTCGGCGGGCTTGCTCTCTACGCCAGTTATCTCTACGCCAGTTGTCTCGGCGCCAATCGTCTCTACGATCGTGCCAACGGTCGTCATGCCAGTATCGGTCGTCATGGGCAAGCAACGGCCCTGGCTGTTTGCCGGCCATACTGGCCACGGCCGGCCAAGGATTGCCGGCAGCCTGGACCGGAGCCTGAACGGCTGCGACTTCAGTTGCGAAAACAGGGGTTGAGGTCTTCATCTGTGTTGCTGATGCCGAGCCCACTGCCGCGAACGCGAACAGGCCGAAGAGCACCATCCGTGGGTCATGGAATTTCATGAGCGAAGACAACCTCTGATTGACAATTGGACGTGTGGCCATCTGGCTTCGGGAAACCTGCGGGTTCACGCTTGCCGAGCGGATGTGCTTATTCACATAGACCGATAAATAGGGAAAAGTTCTAGGGAGCTGCTGCTTAAATAGCCAACGGCCTCACCGCGTTGCTGTATATCAGGCTGCCATCGCTGGCCCGGTGGCCGACCAGATGGAACTGACCGCGCTCGCAGTGCAGGTAGACGCGCATCTGGCAGTCGGCCAAGGGTTTGTTTCCTTGTGGGCGCCAGATTGGTTGATGCCTTGTGGGGCAGCCGTCAGTCAGTGAGACTCCAGTGGTCACGAGCAGCCTCTACCCTGAAGCGGGTGACAACCATCTTCAAAGGGGGCGGTGACGACCATGAAATCGGTGCAGGACGAGGTCAGCGAAGAGCAAGAGGCAGGCTCTGCCTCTGAGCGGATAGACGGGCGAATCAGGGAGCTCGGCGATTGGCGGGGCGAGACGCTGGCCAGGGTCCGGGCGTTGATCAGGCAGGCCGATCCCGAGGTGGTTGAAGAGTGGAAGTGGCGGGGCGTTCCGGTGTGGTCCCATGGCGGCATTCTCTGCACCGGCGAGACCTACAAGCAGGTGGTGAAGCTGACCTTCGCCAAGGGCGCTGGGCTGGAGGACCCTGCGGGGCTGTTCAACGCCAGCCTCGAAGGCAATACCCGGCGTGCCATTGATCTGCATGAGGGCGGCTGGGTTGATGAGAGCGCTTTCAAGGCGCTGATTCGCGCTGCCGTCTCGCTCAATGCCTCGAAGGGGAAAAAATCCAACTGATCCATCGAGTGGTGGCAGTGCCCGGTATGTACCTTTGGGGCTGCTCACTGTCCCAGTCGGGTCAGCGACTCACGCATCGGTGACAGCGACAGACTGATCAGGCCATCGAGGGGACGGTTCAGCTCTTCGACCAGCAGGATCGAGGCCGAGGCTGAGAACGCGCACATCATCAACACGGCCAGGACGGTGCCGTTGCGTGGCGCAAACAGGCCGAACGAGCCGAAGATGATGGACAGCCAGGCCACCAGGATCACCAGCATCGTCAGCGGGATCGAGGCATGGGCCTGAAGCAGCACCAGCCAGCGGGTGGCGAACACCTCGTCGATCAGTGCCAGGGCCTGGGCCTTGAGGGCACGTTGGCCGTCATTGGCCGGTGCCAGGGCTTCGATTTCGCGTTGCAGCGCTTCGGAGCTGCGGATGGTCTGGGGGCTGTCGAGTTGTTCCAGCAGTGTGGCATTGCGCGAGGCGAGCAGCGCCACGACTTCGGTGTAGCGCTGTTTGACCTGCTGGCGGATGGGGTCGGTTTGCGTGCCGTAGCGTGACAGTAACCGGTCGAATTCGACCACCTTGGCCGCGGTACTGACCAGTTCGTTGTTAGCCGTGTCGAAGGTGCCTTTGGCGCTGGAAACCAGCAGTCCCAGCACCAGGGCCGACATGGTCGCGATCAGGCCGGTGGCCAGCTTGACGACACTGATGGAGTCTTCGCTCAGGTGGTGGGAGGGCAGGCGTGCGCGTACATAGGCGCCCAGCAACGCGCTGCCGAACAGGCAGAGAAAGACGATGAAGGCGACCAGTAGATGATTCACGCAGTACCTCCTGTGCGGCTGTCATCAGACCAGGAGTGGTCATCAGACGCCTGGACGGCAGGACGGGGTCAATCTCAGGTGAGGCCCGCGCCGCCCAGTGGCGGCGCGGGTGATGACGGGTGGTTAACGGATGAACGCCTGCATGTCGGAGTTCAGTTTGCCGATCGCCGATTTGAAATCATTGGTAGTGATCGGTTGGCTGGAGTTTTCCAGGGTTTCGCCAAAGAGTTTGCGGACCACCTTGACCACGGTTTGTTGGCTTCTCGCATCGATCAGCTCGGCCTCGACGAACAGTTCGGTGTCCTGGTCGCGGTGGCCGGTAACGGCGGAGACGCCTCCGACGACAGCTGCGATGGGCACCACTTCATACCATTTCATGCCTTCGTTGGAGGCACTGACCCCGGTGATCGCCGCGCGCAGTACCAGGAGCCTTGATCCGGGCGGTGCGGCTTGCGGGGTGGAGACGACGCGGTACTTCTGCCCGAGTACGGCTTTCGCACCGCTGCTCATGTGCTGTTGCAGTTCTTCCAGGGTCTGTCGGTTCACCCGCTCATCAGGCTTGGGTGCCGGATACAGTTCCAGTTTGTTGAACGCCACGGTGTCGTAGGCATTGGCGTTCCATGACGGACTGACCCAGCGCATCGCTTTCTCGCCGCTGGTGGTGGTGACTTCCTGCAGGTCGTTGTAGTTGTACATGAAACCGGAGTACTGGTCCCGCTCGGTGACTTTCGAGGTACAACCGCCCAGTAGCAGGCTGGCCAAGGCAGCGCCAAAGATCAGTTTTCGCGACAAGCTCATAGGGTTCTACTCCATGGATTGAATTATTCTGCTCGGGTTTCAGGGCGTCAGAAGCGCCACGTCATATTGCCGGTCACGGCTTGTATCCAGGCGTTGTCGAATTGCCCCGATATTCGATTGCCTGAAATGGATTTGCTCTGGTCCACCGGCATGTCGCCCAGCCAGACCATGGCCCAACTGACATTCACGTCAGTGTCCTTGTCCACAGCATAGGTCGCGCCAGTGGCAATGCGCCAGGATTCGGCCATGGGCACGGTCACTGTCCGGTCGCTGTCGGAGACGGCGCTGGAGTCATAGGCCAGCCCGACGTTCCACAGCAGTTGCGCCGTCGCCTGGTACTGCGCACCCAGCGCGAGTTGCCAGGTGTCCTTGTAGTGGGCATCGATCGTGGTCGATTGAGCCCCGACGGCGGAGGTATCGACCTGCACCCCGACGTCGCCGAACTCCGACCAGTCCTGCCAGTTGACCGACGCCAGCAATGCCCATTGCTGGTCCAGTGCCTGGAACAGGCTGAGGGTGAGGGTCTGGGGGACTTGCATCGACAGGTCGGTGTTCAGGCCGTTGAGGCGATCCAGCGCGGGGCCGTTGCCCTTGACGTTGAGCCGGTCTTCGAAGTTCAGGTCGATCTGGCTGGTGTAGGCCAGGCCAATGCGCGTGCCGGCCCCGGGGGCATAGATCACCCCCACATTGGCGCCGTAGCCCCAATCGGTGTCCTCGTATTTGAACTGGCCGTCGCCGCGATCGGCGAAGCCAAAGGGCGAGCGGTCAATCGCGGTCTGGGCTTGCAGCATGCCGTACATGGCCTTCACGCCGGCACCGACCGACCACTGATCGTTGAAGCGATACGCAACACTGGGTACCAGCGATAAACCGGCGATGCTGCCGTTTTGCGCAAAGTAGCGCCCGGACCAGTCGTTGTCATAATTGAACGCCAGCCCGAAGTCACCGTAGGTGCCGAAGCCGACGCTCCAGTGGTCGTCCAGTTCATGGCTGATAAAGAAACTGCCGCCTGGGATCGGGTCCAGGCCATTGCCACTACCGCTTCCGGACACGTTGCTACCACTGTCGCGGTCGAAGGTCAGGTCGCCATAGAGCACTTGCAGGCCGCCGGTGATCTGGGTCCCCTTGAGGTAGCTCATGCCCGCCGGGTTACTGGCGATGGTGGAGGGGCCCTGAGCACGGGCCGCGGCGCCGGCATTGGCCAGGCCGGCGTTATCGGTGCCGATTTCGTAGAGCATGAGGCCGCCGGCATACGCCTGCTGCGCGCAGCACATCGACAGCAGTGTCAGGCTTAATGCGTACTCGGGGAGTCTGGACTGCATGAAAGCACCCTTTATTTATTGTTTTTTGAGTCTGTGACGGCGGGCAACCCTGCCCACCGTCATTCCTTCATCTACTTGGCCATCGCAGCCCTGGCCGCCTCGATCTTGGCCTTCACCGAGTCCAGGTTGAAGCTCGCGCCTTTTTGCATGGGCGGGAACTCAACCGCTGTTTCAGCCAGCTTGGCGACCTGCTGCTGCACAAACACAAAGCGCCAGAACTGGAACTTGAACCAGTCGAAGTATTGCTGCGAACCGTTGGCGGCCTGGTTTTCCGGCCAGCCGGCACGTTCAAACGGATCCAGCCGCAGGTTGGTCAGAATTGGCACGTCGACGGCCAGTTTGGCCCCCAACCAGCCACCAGGCTGGTCAATGAAGCGGTATTTGTAGTCATCGATGCGTACCGCTCCGAGCGAACTCTCCCCAAAATAGAAAATCTCATGGCGACTGGACGGACCTTTGCCGGTGAGCATCGGTGTCTGGTCATAACCGTCCAGGTGCACCTTGTAGGTTTTGTCACCCATCTGCTTGCCTTTGAGCAATTGCGTTGTGATGTCCGGGTTGCCTGCCGCCGCGACCAGGGTCGGGAACCAGTCCAGGCCGGACATGATGCCGTTGGCGACCTGATTGGCCGGCACCTTGCCCGGCCAGCGAATGATCGCCGGTACCCGGAAGCCGCCTTCCATCACCGTACCCTTGCCCATGGCGAACGGTGTCTGACCACCATCTGGCCACGTGAAGTTTTCCGCGCCATTGTCCGTAGTGAAGACCACGATGGTGTTGTCGTCCATGCCATCTTTCTTCAGCTTGGCCATGACGTCTCCAACGATGTCATCGAGTTGCGCCATGCCGGCTTCCTGTTCCGACCAGCCATTGTCTGCATTGCGCATACCTTGGTACTTGTCGGACAGGTGGGTGACGATGTGCATGCGGGTCGGGTTGAGCCACAGGAAGAACGGTTTGTTGTCCTGCCTGGATTTGTCGATGAAGCTGAACGCCTTGTCGCGGATCTCTTCGTCGACGGTTTTCATTCGTTGCGGGTAGAGCGTTCCAGCGTCTTCGATTTTCTGTTTGCCGACCTTGCCCCAGCGTGGCATCACCGTCGGGTCATCCGTGTTGCTCGCCCAGCTGTGGACCATGTTGCGGGGGCCGACGGTGGCCAGGAGCGCTTGCGGATAGTTGGGGTGCGCCGGGTCTTCCATGGCGTCCAGGTGATAGAGGTAGCCAAAGAACTCGTCGAAGCCATGCACCGTGGGCAAGAACTCGTTGAGGTCGCCCAGGTGGTTCTTGCCGAACTGGCCGGTGGCATAACCCATGGACTTGAGCGCGGTGGCGATGGTGACGGCTTCGGCGGGAATGCCGATGGGCGAGCCGGCCTGGCCGACCGTGGTCATGCCGGTACGGATCGGCAGTTCGCCGGTGATGAAGTTGGCGCGCCCGGCGGTGCAACTGGCTTCGGCGTAGTAGTCGGTAAAGCGCATGCCTTCGGCCGCGAGGGTATCGAGGTTGGGCGTTCGGCCGGCCATCATGCCCTGGTTGTAGACGCCGATGTTCGACCAGCCGATATCGTCGCCCATGATCACGACAATGTTGGGGGGCGGGTTATCGGCGGCATGGAGAGTGAAGGGGAGGGCTAGCGTAGAAATCAGTATCGCCGCGGCCAGAGCCGTGGGTTGTCGTGTGCGGTTCATGACGAGTTCCCATGCTTGAGTGTTGGTACTCTGGGACGAACCCCCGGTCGCCGTTAAATGCGTCTCCCCCCGGAAAGAGCGTAGGTAGGATTACTGATTTATCCAGTAATTTATGAGCCGCCAAATCCCGGTGTTTCCTGGGATTTGGCCACTGCCGGGTGGTTCAGGCGATTATTGACACTCGAACCACTGCCGCCAGGTTGAAAACGACCTGGCGGCACCCCGTCAGGACTACTCCTCCGACACTGAGGCCTGGAAGGGTTCAGCAATGTATTTGAAGGGGTAATTGACGGTCTTGTAGTCACCGACCTTGCGCTTGGGCAACGTGATCGTGGGTTGCTTGACGGTCTCGTACGGGATCTGTTCCAGCAGGTGGGTGATCAGGTTCAGCCGTACGGCCTTCTTGTTCTCGGAACGGGCGACATGCCAAGGTGCCCACTCGGAGTCGGTGGCCTCGAACATCTCGTCACGGGCGCGGGTGTAGTCGTCCCAACGGTTATAGGACTTGATGTCCATGGGCGACAGTTTCCAGGTCTTTCGCCCGTCGGTGATGCGCTGCGTGAGACGCCGGGTCTGCTCCTGCGGGCTGACTTCCAGCCAGTACTTCAACAGCAGGACACCGGAGGCGACCATCAGGCGCTCGAAACTCGGCGCCAGGTCGAGGAAGTTCTGCACCTGCTCTTTGGTGCAAAAGCCCATGACTCGCTCGACGCCCGCGCGGTTGTACCAGCTGCGGTCGAAGATCACGACCTCGCCGGCCGACGGCAGGTGCGGCATGTACCGCTGCAGGTACATCTGGGACTTTTCCCGCTCCGAGGGTGCCGGCAATGCCACTACGCGAAAGATCCGCGGGCTGACACGCTCGGTCAAGGCCTTGATGGTGCCGCCCTTGCCGGCGCCGTCACGGCCTTCGAAGACCACCACCACCTTGGCACCGGTGGCGACGACCCATTGCTGCAGCTTGACCAGTTCGACATGCAGGGTTTTCAACTGCGCTTCGTAATCCTTGCGGCTGAGCCGAGTGGTGGGTTCTACCACCGGTTCAGGTTGCGCACGATCATGTTTTTTCTTAGCCATTCATTAGCCTCCAGTTGCTCTAGAACAGGGCCTTTGGCAGGCTCGCGCTTGCACCGATACATCGGTCAAGCCGGCGAGCTGCCGGCCTCCTGTTCATTGTGGTTTTTCGTTGGCGCTCGCCGTCAGCTTGTCAGCCTGGGTCACCCAACCTCCGCCCGTCGCCTTGTAGACATCGACCATGGCGCTGAACACCAGACCGCGGGTCTGGGTGTAGTTCAGCTCAGCGTCGAACAGGCTGCGTTCGGCATCCAGCACTTCGATGTAGCTGGTGTAGCCATTGTCATAGCGCAGTCGCGCAAACTTGGTGTAAGTGCGCAGGGCCTCGACCTGATTGGCCTGGGACTGCATCTGCTCACGGCTCTTGCTCGCCGCGACCAGCGCGTTTTCAACATCCCTGAAAGCCGACTGGATCGACTGCTGGTAGGTCAACAGCGCTTGTTGCTGGATCGCTTCGGCCTGTTTCACCTGTCCGGCGATCCCGCCGGCGGTGAAGATCGGCATGCTCACCCCGACCCCATAGTTCCAGGTGGCGGCCGGGCCAGTGAACAGGTTGGAGAGTTCAGTGCTCGCCGAACCCACCAGCCCGGTCAAGGAAATGGACGGGTAGTACAGGGCCTTGGCGGCACCGATCTGGGCGTTGGCGGAAATCAGGTTCAGCTCTGCCTGACGCAGGTCGGGGCGCCGTTCCAGCAAGTCCGAAGGCAATCCGGCGGGTACCGACGGCAGTGTCAGTTGCGCCAGGCTGCGCCCGCGGATGATGGCGCCGGGGTTGCGTCCAAGCAGCACGGCCAGGTTGTTTTCCTGTTGTGCCACCTGGGACTCGAATTGCGAGATCGAGGCCTGGGTGCGCTGGAACTCGGAGAGGTTCTGCGCCAGTTCCATTTCGGAAATGGTGCCGGCAGCAAAGCGCAGCTTGAAGATCTCGTAGGATTCGCCGCGGGCCTTGGCGGTGGTACGGGCAATTTCCAGTTCCCGATCCAGATCGCGCAGGGTGATGTAGCTCGATGCCACCGACGACACCAGGCTCAGGATCACCGTGCGCCGACCTTCTTCCGAGGCCAGCAGGTCGGCCCGGGCGGACTCGTTGAGGCGCCGCAGGCGGCCCCAGATGTCCAGCTCCCAGCTGACACTCAGAGCGGCCTCGTAGCTGTTGTAGATCGGGTCAATGCCGGAGTCCAGGGGCACCGGGCTGTTGTCCCGGGGCGCCCGGTTGCGGTCGCCCTGTGCGCCGACGCCGACTTGCGGATACATCTGCGAGCGAACCTGGCCGTAACGGCCCTGGAACTGCTCGATCCGCGCAGCGGCGATCTTGATGTCTTTGTTCTCGGTCAGTGCACTGCGAATCAGCTCATCGAGGATCGGGTCCTTGAACTGCTCCCACCACAGGCTGTTGGACAGTGCGCTGACCTCATGGTCGGCGTAGCGATAGGCCGCTGGAGCGTCCGTGGCCGGGCGCTGGTAATCCGGGCCGATCATGCAACTGCTCAGGCTCAGGCACAGCACCAGGGGAATAGGGAAGGTACGCATCTCATTCCCCCTCATGGCGTGGCTGGGCAGCACTGCCGGGAACATCCCCGGGTGGCGTTGCCGCAGGAGGCTGGGCGGTCTGTTGGGCCGAGCCCTTTTTCTCGGTGATCCGTTCCACCAGGTAGTAGAACAACGGGATGAAGAACACGGCGATGACGGTCGCCGCCAGCATTCCGCCGATTACCCCTGTACCGATGGAGTGGCGACTGTTTTCCGAGGCGCCGACGGCAATGGCCAACGGCACGCAACCGAGGATGAACGCCAGGGAGGTCATCACGATCGGCCGCAGACGCTCCTTGGCGGCAGTCATCGCGGCGTCGTAGGCGGACATGCCGGCTTCCCGGTTCAGTACCGCGAACTCGAAAATCAGGATCGCGTTCTTCGCGGCCAGGGCCACCAGCATGGTCAGTCCGATCTGGAAGTAGACGTCATTGCTCAAGCCCCGGAGCATGACCGCGAGCAGGGCACCGAACAAGGCGAACGGCACCGCCAGCAGCACGCCAATGGGCAGGGACCACTTCTCGTACTGGGCCGCCAGGATCAGGAACACCATGACCAGGCCGAAGATGAAGACCTTGGATGACGCACCGCCGCTTTTCTTCTCCTCGAACGCTTCACCACTCAAGGCGAGTGCATAGTCGTTGGTCATGATCTCGGCGCTGATTTCCTCCAGGGCCTTGAGCGCCTGACCCGAGCTGTAGCCGGGGGCGGCGTTGGCCGTCAGCTTGACCGCCGGGAAGTTGTTGAAGCGGGTCAGCAGGTCGGGACCGGTGACGTAACGGGTGTTCAACAGGGCCTTGAGCGGCACCATTTCGAGGTTCTTGTTACGCACATAGATCTCTTGCAGGTCCTCGGCCTTGAGGCGATAGACCGGCTCGGCCTGCAGGATGACCTGCCACAGCCGGCTGTACTTGTTGAACTGCGAGACGTACAGGGAGCCGAACATCGTCTGCATGGTGCTGTAGACATCTTCGACCGGCACCCCCAGTGCTTCGGCCTTTTCCCTGTCGACATCCACCATCAGTTGCCGGGAGTGGGCATTGAAGGTGGAGGTGACGACGCCGAGTTCGGGGCGCTCCTTGGCCTTCGCGACAAGGGTGGTGACCATTTCGGCCAATTGCTCGATGCTGCCATCGCCCTTGCTTTGCACCCATACCTCCATGCCCCCGGTGGTACCCAGGCCTGGAATGGAGGGTGGGTTGACCGGCAGGATGATACCGTCCTGGATGGTGGAAAATGCGCGGGCAGCCTTCTGTATGACGGCGGGAGCGCTTTGCTCCTCGATGGTCTCGGAGTCCTTGTAACGCTCCTCGAAGTCCTTGAAGCCAACGAAGAAGGCCCCGGCGTTGTTCTTGTTCTGGCCGTCCAGCAGGCTGTAGCCGTTCACGATGGCCACCCCTTCGACGGACGGATCATTCATGAAGAAGTCGCTGGCCACCTTGCCCACCTCTCCGGTGCGATCCAGGCTGGCGGCATCGGGCATGATCACGGCGCCGAGCAAGTAGCCCTGGTCCTCGGGCGGCAGGAACGCACTGGGGATACGCTGCGCCATCACCACGGACAGCACGATCATCCCGGCAAACAGCATGAGGGCCAGTGCCGAGCGCTTGATCATGAAGGCTACCGAGCGCGAGTAGCCTTCGGTCATACGCTCGAAGCTGCGTTCGAACCAGCGGAAGAAGGCGTTCTTCTCTCCGTGCTGGGGCTTGAGCAGCAGCGCGGCCAGGGCCGGCGACAGGGTCAGGGCGACCAGGCCGGAGATCACCACGGAAATGGCGATGGTGATCGCGAACTGTTTATACAGCTGGCCCGTGATCCCGCCCATGAAGGCCACCGGGATGAACACCGCACACAGCACCAGCACGATGGCTACCACCGGGCCTGCCACTTCATCCATGGCTCGCTTGGCGGCGTCCTTGGCGTTCATCTTGTGGACATGCATGTTGCGTTCGACGTTCTCGATCACCACGATGGCATCGTCCACCACGATACCGATGGCCAGCACCATGCCGAACAGGGTCAGCATGTTCACCGAAAAGCCCATGGCGGCCATGCCGATGAAGGTCCCGATAATCGATACCGGCACGGCCAGCACCGGAATCAGCGTGGCGCGCAGGCTCTGCAGGAACAGGAACACCACGATCACCACCAGCACCAGGGCTTCGAAGAAGGTGTATATCACCTCGGAAATCGATGCACGGGTAAACGCGGTGGTGTCCATCACGATCTTGTATTCGATGCCTTCGGGGAAGGTCTCCTTCATCTGCGCCAGGGTTTCGGTGACCGCCTTCGACACGTCGAGGGCGTTGGCGCCGGGTTGTTGATAGACCGCGATCAGCGTGGCGGGACGGCCCTGGTAGGTACTGCGCAGCGAGTAGTCTTTCTGCCCCAGTTCTGCCCGTCCGACATCCTTGAGACGCACGATGGCGGCGCCGTCGTTGCTGGCGCGCAGAATGATGTTTTCGAACTCGGCCGGCTCGGTCAGGCGCCCCTTGGTGGTCACCGCAAAGGACTGCTCCACGGCTTCGCCCGTCGGGGACTGGCCGACACGGCCAACGGCAAATTGCTGGTTCTGGTTGGACACCGCTTTTTGCACATCGGCGGCGGTGATCCCCAGTTGTGCCATGCGGTCAGGCTTGAGCCAGATCCGCATCGCATAGTCCGGCGTGCCGAAGATGGCGGCCTGGTTGGCCCCGGGGATGCGCTTGATCGCATCGAGCAGGTACAGGTTGGCGTAGTTGGCGACGTACGTGCTGTCGTAGCGGTCACCCTTGGAGTACACCGCCAGGACCATCATGAACGCCGATGATTTTTTCTGTACCTGGATGCCCTGGTTCTGTACGGCGGAAGGCAGTTGGGGCAGGGCCAGGTTGACCCGGTTCTGCACATCTACCTGGGCCAGGGACGGGTCGGTGCCGATCTCGAAGAACACGTTGAGGGTCATGTTGCCCGTCGCGGAGCTCGACGAGTTCATGTAGATCATGTTGTCCGAGCCGTTGACCTGCTGCTCGATAGGGGCGGCCACGTTGTTGGCCACCACCTGTGCATCCGCCCCGGGGTATGTCGCCGACACGGTGATTTGCGGCGGTGTGATGTCCGGGTATTGGGCGACAGGCAACTGGAGCATCGCCACGGCACCGGCCAGGGTGATGATGATCGAGATGACGGCGGCGAAGATCGGTCGGTCGATACAATAGTGAGAAAGACTCATGGGCGTTTCTCACTGTCTTTGCTCGGCTCACCGGCGGCCGGTGTTGGCGCGGCGGCCTTGCCAGCCGGGGTGGACGCTTTCGGCTCGACGATGTTCAGCGGACCACCGGGGGTGACCCTGATCGCACCATCGACCACGATGCGTTCACCGGCGTGCAGGCCCTGGTTGATAAACCAGCCGTCGCCTTGCCAACTACCCACCTCGACCACCCGTTGCTCGGGCTTGCCCTCAGCATTCAGGACCCAGACGAAATGGCTCTTGGCGCCCTCGAGCACGGCTTTTTGTGGCACCAAGATGGCGTTCGGCCGGGAGGCTCCTACCGCCCGGGCGCGTACAAACTGTCCGGGGCGCAGCAGTCCCTTCGGATTGGCCACCACGGCGCGAACCAGGAAGGTACCGGTCTCCTGGCTATAGGACGGTGCAGTGAAATTGAGGGTGCCGCGATCAGGGACCACGGAACCGTCCGCCAGCACCACTTCGACGACAAACTCACTGCGTGGCGGGAACTTCAGGTTGCCGGCGGCAATGTCGTCGCGGTACTTGAGGGTTTCGTTTTCCGAAAGGCTGAAGTTGACGTAGATCGGGTCCATCTGCGACACCGTGGTCAGCAACCCTGACTCACCCGGCGTGATGTAACTGCCTTCCTGCTTCTTGGCAAAGCTGGACAGGCCGGTGAGGGGAGAGCTGATAGTGGTGTAGCTGAGATTCAGTTGCTCGGTACGAACGGTACCTTCTGCGGCCAGCACGGCAGCACGGGTCTGACGCTCATCGCCGACGGCATTGTCCAGGTCCATCTTACTGACGGCATTCTGTTCCGCCAGCGGGCGAACGCGGGCCAGTGTGGCCTTGGCCACTTCCCAGCGCGCCTGCTGCTGCGCCAGTTGGCCCTTGGCCGAGAGCAGGGAGGCCTCGAACGGCTTGCGGTCCATCTGGAACAGCGTTTGCCCGGCCTTGACCAGGTCGCCCTCGACGTACTGCCGTTTTTCCAGGAAGCCGGCCACACGGGCGCGAATCTCGACCTCGCGGGAGCTCTCGGTCTGGGCGACGAATTCAAAGGTGACGGGGGTGTCCTGGGCGGTGACAGTCATTACGGTCACATTCGGGGCATGGCGGGCCGTGGAAACGGGTTCCTTGCCGCAACCGGCAAGCAGGCCGACTATCCCGGCCAGAACGGCAATCGACAAACCAATACGGCTGGAAAAAATGCCTCCCTGCGGATGCGTTCCAGGTGCTGGGCAGTGCGGGGTACTGATGGCCGTAGTCTGCACCTGAGCGGTGCCTTGGCGCTGGTCTTTCCCTTGGAACTGTCCGACATCGATCGTGGTTACACCCATGAACCCCTCCATAATAAAAGTCACCGAACAGCGTAGCACCGCTCATAGGGGGCATTTGCTGACTTTAATCAGTGATTGCGACGTGCCGCACAGATGCCCGCGGATAGACTTGGCACGTACGTTCTATAACCGCCAATTGAGAAACCCCGTACAGATGGCGCTTGCAATCCCCCCGGTATTGCAGGCCTTTGGAGCGAAGTCCGGTTTCCGACGGTGAAGGCAATACGGCGCGCCTGACGGTCTGGACGGACGATCAATGCAGTGTGGTAGGGGATAGAGGGATCTGCAAATTTGTCGGCGTGAAATCTGTCATTGCGCACCAAAATCGAGGCGATCATTGCGTGCCTGTCACTGGCCGTTCGCCTGGCGTAAAAAAAATTACGCTTTCTTTACGGAAGGTGTTTTTGCTCGCAAGGATACTTGCCGGCGAATTTTCGAGCGTCCACGGGGCCTGTAGCCCTTCGTTTCCTTGGCGTCCCTGGAACTGCCCGGGTGCACAAGCCAATGGAGGGCATCGCAAGGGCTACAGTCTTTATTAATCGTTCGAATCTTTGGTTGATCCACGCAAGCGCCTCACCAACGCCAGGAAACCGCCTGGTCCGGGGATGGCATGCGCTTCCCCCCTCAATTTTCGAGACGCAGCACGTGACCGACACAGCGACCCGCGCAAATGATGACACCCACGCCAAGACGTCAGGGGCGGGCTTGCTCGTCGCTGCCGTGGGCGTGGTCTATGGCGATATTGGCACCAGCCCTCTTTACACCCTCAAAGAGGTGTTTGCCGGTCACTATGGGGTCCAGGCCAACCACGATGGCGTGCTGGGAGTCTTGTCGTTGATCTTCTGGTCACTGATCTGGGTGGTCACCGTCAAATACGTGCTGTTCATCCTGCGCGCCAACAACCAGGGCGAAGGCGGCATCATGGCACTGACGGCATTGGCCCGGCGGGCGGCAGCGCCCTACCCGAACATGAGCCGGGTGCTGGTTCTGCTGGGGTTGTTCGGCGCGGCACTGTTTTACGGGGATAGCATGATCACCCCGGCCATTTCGGTGCTGTCGGCGGTTGAAGGGCTGCAGTTGGCGTTTGATGGCATCGAGCACTGGGTCGTCCCTTTGTCCGTGATCATTCTGGTGGCGCTGTTCTTGATCCAGAAACACGGCACGGCCCGTATCGGCATTCTGTTTGGCCCGGTCATGGTGTTGTGGTTTGTGGTGTTGGGTGTGCTCGGCATCTACGGCATTTTGCAGCGCCCGGAAGTGCTCCAGGCGCTCAACCCGGCTTGGGCGGTACGCTTCTTTGTGGTTCACCCAGGGATCGGCGTGGCCATCCTGGGGGCGGTGGTCCTGGCATTGACCGGCGCTGAGGCCTTGTACGCCGACATGGGCCACTTTGGTCGCAAGCCCATTGCCCGCGCGTGGTTCATCCTGGTGTTGCCGGGGCTGGTACTCAATTACTTTGGCCAGGGTGCGCTGATCCTGGACAACCCGGAGGCGGTGCGCAACCCGTTCTACCTGCTCGCGCCGGGCTGGGCACTGCTGCCCATGATCGCTCTTTCCACGCTGGCCACCATTATCGCTTCCCAAGCCGTCATCTCCGGCGCGTTCTCCCTGACTCACCAGGCGATCCAGCTGGGGTATGTCCCGCGCATGTTTATCCAGCACACCTCGAGCCAGGAACAGGGCCAGATCTACATCGGCACGGTCAACTGGGCGTTGATGGTCGGTGTGGTGCTGCTGGTGATCGGTTTCGAATCGTCCAGTGCCTTGGCCGCCGCCTATGGGGTCGCAGTGACGGGAACCATGTTGATCACCACCATCCTGTCCTCGGCGGTCGTCCTGCTGCTATGGAAAACGCCACGTTGGCTGGCGATCCCGATGCTCCTCGGTTTTCTGTTGGTCGACGGCCTGTACTTTGCCGCCAATGCGCCGAAGATCTTCCAGGGCGGTGCGTTCCCGGTGATCGCGGGCATTGGCCTGTTCATTTTGATGACCACCTGGAAGCGGGGCCGCAAGATCATTGTCGAGCGGCTGGACGAAAGCACGCTGCCCCTGCCGCTGTTTATCAGCAGTATCCGCTCGCAACCGCCCCATCGCGTGCAGGGTACGGCGGTGTTCCTGACCGCCAGGGCCGATGCCGTTCCGCATGCGCTGTTGCACAACCTGCTGCATAACCAGGTGCTGCATGATCAAGTGGTGTTGCTCACCGTGGTCTCCGAAGACAGTCCACGCGTTTCGGCGGACCGGCGATTCGAAGTCGAGGCTTACGGTGAGGGGTTCTTCCGGGTCAGCTTGCACTTTGGTTTTATCGAAGAGCCGGATGTGCCCCTGGCCTTGAGCCTCTGTCACCTGAATGAACTGGATTTCAGTCCAATGCGCACGACGTACTTTCTTAGCCGTGAGACGGTCATCCCGACCAAGCGCATCGGTATGGCCCGTTGGCGAGAGACCCTGTTCGCCTTTTTGCTCAAGAACGCCAACAGCAACCTGAAGTACTTCAAGCTGCCGTTGAATCGGGTGATAGAACTGGGCACACAGGTCGAGATGTAAAAGACGCTCACCAGGCCTGGCCACGCCGCTTCAGCTCAAGGCGGCGAATGAACTCTTCCAGGACCAGGGCATACAGGTCGTCCTGCAGGTACGCGTCTTCGATACCCGCATCGAGGTTGGGGTTGTCGTTGACTTCGATCACCACCACCTTGTCGCCCGATTGTTTCAGGTCGACGCCGTACAAGCCGTCGCCAATCAGGTTGGCGGTCTTGACCGCCAGCTCGACGACCGCGCGCGGTGCCTCGTGGACCGCCAGGGTGCGGCATTCGCCGTTAATGTCCTGGCCCTTGGCCTTGTGGTTGTAGATCTGCCAGTGACCTTTGGACATGAAGTACTGGCAGGCGAAAATCGGTTTGCGGTTGAGCACGCCGATACGCCAGTCGTATTCGGTGTAGAAGAACTCCTGTGCCAGCAACAACACCGAGTGTTCGAACAGCTCTGAGGTGGCTTCCAGCAGTGCTTGCTGGCTTTCGACCTTGATCACCCCTCGGGAGAAACACCCGTCGGGAATCTTCAGCACTAATGGAAAGCCCAGGCGCTCACCGACGCGCTCGAAGTCTTCCGGTCGTTCTTTATAGAGAATCTCGGTCGCTGGCATACCCAGTTGGTGGCTTTTGAGCAGGTCGGTCAAGTACACCTTGTTGGTGCAGCGCAGGATGGAGGCGGGGTCATCCATCACCACCAGGCCTTCGCTTTCCGCTTTCTTGGCGAAGCGGTAGGTATGGTTATCCACGCTGGTGGTTTCGCGAATCAGCAGGGCGTCGTACTCGGCGATGCGTGAATAGTCTTTCTTTTCGATCAGATCGACGTCAATGCCCAGCCCTTTGCCGACCCGGATAAAACTGTCCAGTGCCTTGGCATTGGAGGGCGGCAATGCTTCTTGTGGATCATGCAAGATGGCCAGGTCATAACGGGCCACGCGGGGTGAGCGCGGTACTCGCCAGACCTTGCGGCTGAAACTGTCCAGCGAGTTGGCAAACGGGTCTTCCTGGTCTTCGCGTAACTTTTGCAAGACCCCGGACTTTATTCCGTCGATCCGCCAACTATTACTTTTGCGGAACTCTACCAAGAGGATAGGGCACGGGAAGATTTCGAAAATTTGCCGTGCCAGTTCCTGTAAGGGTTCAAGATTGGTTTTGCCGAAGTACAACGTCAGCGTGAATCCTTCGGTATTACTGTAAATATGGTTGTTCAGTGCTTTGTCGAGGGTTTTACCAAGATCATCCAGTGCCAGACCATACAGTGACTTCTTGGTTAGCTCGCTGATAGTGCGCACGGACGGAATAACCTTATGGCCACGTGCCTCTGCCAGCAGTGAGCAGTAGTAACCATGCCCCAGGTACTTGTAGCTGCGGCACAGGTTAATAACCTGAACGCGCTTGCCGGCTTCGATCTCAAGGGGTTGCTCCAGGTACTCCTGCGCACTCATCACGTCCTCCGAGGGGAAGTAAGAGGCCCAGTCTTCTTTTCGCTCAACAATAATAATCACCTGGCTGGATCTTCCAGGTGCGCCCGCTAAATAAGTCAGGTTTGATATTGCCGTTAATCGATTTTGCTCTGATACTTCGCGCAAGCCGCCCTGTACCGCTGACATATGAAAAGGTCCGTTGGAGAACAAGTCCTTATCTATTAAGCACGATACTTTTTAAAAGTCTCGTTTCATTACGCAACTTTTACGGCGGCCCTATGACCCTGTTATTTCGTAAAGCCACACAGGATGACCTGACGTCTCTGCTGGAACTGGAGAACCAGTGTTTTACCTCTGATCGGCTGACGCCACGCAGCTTTCAGTGGATGATCAGCCGGGCCCATGCCAGCCTGATCGTTGCACAAGTCGGCAGCCAACTGATGGGTTACTGCCTGGTCCTGTTTCACCGCGGCACCTCCCTGGCGCGCCTGTACTCCATCGCCATCGCCGCCCGCAGTCGTGGCCTGGGCCTGGGAAAGCAGCTACTGGACCAGGCGGAAGACTGTGCCCGCGCGCACGACTGCGCCTACCTGCGACTGGAAGTCCGTCCGGACAATCCGGTCGCCATCGGTCTTTACGAGCGCCATGGGTACCGGCGTTTTGCCGTGGTCAACGACTACTACGAAGATCATGTGCCTGCGCTGCGGTTGGAGAAACGTATTGTGCAGCATCGGGACAACCGTGAATTCCAGGTTCCTTATTACCAACAGACCACTGAGTTTACCTGCGGACCGGCCTGCCTGTTGATGGCCATGAGCGCGTTACAGCCTGATCGCGTGATCGAACGCAGGGACGAGCTGCAGATCTGGCGTGAAGCCACGACGGTGTTCATGACTTCGGGCCACGGTGGTTGCAGCCCACAAGGCCTGGCACTGGCGGCCTGGCGCCGAGGATTTCGAGTGCGCCTGCAAGTCAGCGTCGCAGGTCCGCTGTTTCTCGACGGCGTGCGCAACGAACACAAGAAGGAGGTAATGCGCCTGGTACATGAAGCGTTCTACAGCGAACTCCAACACAGTGATGTGGAGCAGGTCAGCAGCAACCAGCTGGATCTGCCGCTGGCGCTGAAGGCCGGCGGCCAACCCTTGGTGCTGATCAGCAGTTATCGCCTGACCCGCTCAAAAGCCCCGCACTGGGTCATCGTCACCGACTACGATGAAGAATTCGTCTACCTGCATGATCCGGATGTTGATCACAGTCAGCACCGCCAGGCACTCGACTGCCAGCATCTTCCCGTCAGCCACGAGGCGTTCGAAAAGATGTGTGTTTTCGGCGGCAACAAGCTGCGTGCTTCCGTGACGCTTTACGCACATCGGCCCATACCAGGCACGGCTTACCTGAAAGCGTATGATGGCCAGCCTTCATTGCCGATATGGAAATCGCCATGTTCCCTGACAAGGCCTGCTCAGTAGTTCTTTCATCCACGCTGCTCCCCAGGATCCTCTTGTTCCGTCATCCGCAAGCTGGGGTGCAACTGGTAAAGGGCACCATTGAAAAGGGGGAAACACCGGGCCAAGCGGCCCTGCGTGAACTCGCGGAAGAGTCTGGTATAAGCGCTGCCATAATCAAAGACAATCTAGGGTGTTGGGATACCGGCCATCACGGTCAGATCTGGTCGTTTCAACTGTGCCAGCCAGGTGGACCATTACCTGAGCAATGGTCTCATCAGACGCTCGATGACCATGGCCACCGTTTCGAATTTTTCTGGGCTTCGCTCGACCAGTTACCCTATGCCGATTGCCACCCTGTCTTTCGTCGAGCGCTGGTCTTTTTGTGCGAGGCTTTGGAAGCGCGTGGGCACTGGACGGACAAGTATCCCTGATTCATCTGCTGAACGACTGCTTTTGGCCGACTGCTGCCGCTCAAGAGCGGCAGTACCAACTTGGCGCCTACGTTTTTCAGTCGATCACTCGCTATCCGCCCTCCATGTCAACCGACGCAGTTTCCTCGTACCTCTATATGCCAAACCTACTCGACGGCGCAGCCGAATCTTCGATGTGTCGAGGTGGCTCTCTGGGCGAAAACATAAGCGTGCGCATCGCTGCGAAGATTTGGCGCCCCAGTTGCTCGGCTGCTTGCAGCGCCTTGGTCGAGTCTGCGGTTTCACTGTCCAGTAGCAGTTCCGAGGTAATCACCTCAGCCCCGCAGTAATCAAAAATCCCATGATCGATTTGCGCCTTCATTGCCGCGGCATAGCCATGCCGCGCATAAGTCGCCGTATCGGCACCGCCGATACCTACCAAGTGAACGCTCAGGTGCGGCAGCTTCTTGATCAGGGCGCTTTGCAGGTTGAAGTCGAACGCCCAGCCGTTCGAGAACACCCGGTCTATCCATCCCTTCAATAGCGCGGGCATGGCCCACCAGTAAACCGGGTACACCAGCACCAGGGTATCGGCGCGGTCAATTCTGGCTTGCTCCACCTGCACATCGGTAGAAGGCGGCGCCTTTCGGCGATGCACGGCCAGGTCGGCTTCGGTGAAGCGGGGGTCGAAGCCTTCCTGTGCAAGGTCGGCTATCTCGAACGTGTGGTGTGGTCCTGCCAGGCCGATGCCTTTGGCTATTTGCGAGGCGACGGCGTGAGTCAGCGATTCAGCCTCTGGGTGAGCGACAACGATGAGAGTGTGCATGTCGGGATCTCTTGGATAGATTGAACCGCCAGGTTGACAGCTATATACTTTTAGTAAGTTAAGGTTGCTAAGTTACTAATGGTATATATGGATGTCAATCACTGAGCAGGGCCCCATCGACGGGCAACACAAGCCGCGCCGTCGGCTGGCCAGAGAGGAAAGGCTGCGTCAGTTGTTGGACGTGGCTTGGCAATTGGTGAGCAACGAAGGCTCCGAAGCGCTGACGCTCGGCAGGCTTGCCGAGCACGCCGGGGTGACTAAACCGGTGGTTTATGACCATTTCGCGAGCCGTTCGGGATTGCTCGCCGCGCTGTACAAGGATTTCGATCAGCGTCAGACCTCCATCATGGATGCTGCCGTGCAGGCTAGCGAACCGACGCTCTTGGGCAGGGCCACCGTCATCGCTTCGTCTTATGTCGACTGTGTGCTACTTCAAGGCCGGGAGATACCCGGGGTGATTGCTGCGTTGGCCAGCACGCCGGAGTTGGAAAAAACCAAACGAGAATATGAAGCGGTGTTCCTGAGCAAGTGTCACACGCTATTTTTGCCATTCGTGGGTGCCGGAGAACTGAAATCGGCCAGTTTGCATGCAATGCTGGGGGCTGCTGGAGCGCTTTCAGACGCCGCAGCCAACGGTGAGATTACGGCCGAAGCGGCTAAAGATGAGTTGTTGGCGGTAATCGTTGCGATGGTCGCCAGGAACGCTCGGGGAGAAGTGGACTGATCAAGCTTTCGAACAATCAGAAGCCGTTAGCGTACGGTCGCTTTCGACCCCTTGCGGACGTCCAGCGAGCAGAGAGGCTTGCGAGCTAGTTTCCGATAGTCCAGAGCATTGTCTGAACCGTGATATGCGGATGACTTTCTAAAGGTTCCCATTCATCTATGAAAGAAAAACCCTGCTTCAGATAGAAGCTCGAGGCTCTCGCATTGTCGGGAGAAACGTCCAGAAAAACGCGATCATGCCCTTTCCCCATCGCGCGAGATTTCACTGTCTCAACCAGCTGAGTTGCCACGCCAGAGCCACGTGCAGCGGGTTCAACCCACATTCCGATCAAGTTATAGCGATTCGCGCCGTTGACCCCGGCACCGATCATTCCCACAGGTTTGTCTTCCTTGATGGCCAGCCAGAACTCCGTTCCGGCTGACGAGGCTCGTTCTTTCCACTGTTCGTCACTGTAACTGGCGGCAGCTTGGTAACTCACACCAAATGCTGTCGGTGTGTCCAAAAGCGCGGCGAGACGGACTTGCTTCAAAAGCATCCAGTCTTTTGCTTCCGTCGATCGAATGTCCATGATCTTCCTGAAAATTTGCGACACCTCAACGTCTCACAAGAGTGTCTAGGGAGCAACCGGGTTGTCGTTGCGCAAGGGCCGCTCTGGGCCGATTTCTGCCTGTCGCGATTGCCCATGGATGCCTGCTTGATGGTGCGAGCGAGCTTCTATGCTTGTATACAGCACCCACCCCTGCCGGGGTTTTCCACGTTCGTTAGCGAGCCTCCAAACCCTTGTGTATGCGCATTGTAGTGCTGGCCCTGATCCTGACGCTGTTCGGCTGCGCTACAGCGTCGGACCCGCCGAGGGGCGAGGGTGGCGATTGGCGGTCCTTCTATGTAGTGAATCATGGCCTGCATACCGGGTTGGCAATTGC
>NZ_JBYTBK010000046.1:0-6913 GCF_058789115.1 Pseudomonas sp. FW300-N1A1
TGAACGATCAGCGGTGCCATGCAGTTGGGCAGCACGGTGATGAACATCAGGCGTGGCAGGCCGGCACCGGCCAGGCGTGCGGCGGTCACGTAGTCGCGGTTCAGCTCGCCCATCACCGCGGCGCGGGTCAGGCGAACGTAGGACGGCAGGGAGACGATGGCGATGGCGATGACGGTGTTGATCAGGCCAGGGCCGAGGATGGCGACGATCGCCACGGCCAGCAGCAAGGAGGGCAGGGCCAGCATGATGTCCATCAGACGCATGATGGTCGGGCCGAGCATGCGCGGGAAGAACCCGGCGAACAGACCCAGCATGATCCCCGGGATCAGCGACATGACCACCGATGACAGGCCGATCAGCAGCGACAGGCGCGAGCCCGCGATCAGGCGTGACAGCAGGTCGCGACCCAGCTCGTCGGTACCGAGCAGGAACTGCATTTGCCCGCCTTCCAGCCAGGCCGGTGGGGTCAGCAGGAAGTCGCGGTATTGCTCGCTCGGGTTATGAGGGGCAACCCAGGGGGCGAAGATCGCGCAGAAGATCACCAGCAGCATGAACATCAGGCCGGCAACGGCGCCCTTGTTCTTGGAGAACGCTTGCCAGAACTCTTTGTACGGGGACGGATAGAGCAGGCTGGTGTCGACTGCTACGGAGGGTGTTGGAGTACTCATTCGTAGGGTCTCAGCGCTGGTGGCGGATGCGTGGGTTTGCGAAGCCATAAAGAATATCCACTACAAAGTTGACCAGAATCACCAGGCAGGCGATTAACAGAATACCGTTTTGCACCACCGGATAGTCCCGGGCGCCGATGGCTTCGATCAGCCATTTGCCGATGCCGGGCCAGGAGAAGATGGTTTCGGTCAGTACTGCACCGGCCAGCAATGTGCCGACCTGCAGGCCGACCACGGTCAGTACCGGGATCAGCGCGTTACGCAGGCCGTGCACGAAGACCACGCGCGACGGCGACAGGCCTTTGGCGCGGGCGGTACGGATGTAGTCTTCACGCAGCACTTCGAGCATCGAGGAACGGGTCATCCGCGCGATCACGGCCAGCGGGATGGTGCCCAGTACGATGGCCGGCAGAATCAGATGGTGCAGGGCATCGAAGAACGCCCCGGTGTCATCGGCCAGCAAGGTGTCGATGAGCATGAAGCCGGTGCGTGGCTCAATGTCGTAAAGCAGGTCGATCCGCCCGGAAACCGGGGTCCAGCCCAGGGAGACCGAGAAGAACATGATCAGGATCAGGCCCCACCAGAAGATCGGCATCGAATACCCGGCCAGGGAAATGCCCATGACCCCGTGGTCGAACAGCGATCCTCGCTTGAGTGCCGCGATGACGCCCGCCAGGAGCCCCAGGATGCCGGCGAACAGCAGCGCAGCCATGGACAGTTCCAGTGTCGCCGGGAACAGTGAGGTGAACTCGCTCCATACACTTTCACGGGTACGCAGGGATTCACCCAGGTCACCCTGGGCCAGCTTACCGATGTAGTCCAGGTACTGGGCATACAGCGGTTTGTTCAGACCAAGGCGTTCCATTGCCTGAGCATGCATTTCGGGATCGACCCGACGTTCGCCCATCATCACTTCCACGGGGTCGCCGGGAATCATGCGAATCAATGCGAATGTCAGCAGGGTGATGCCGAAGAACGTGGGGATCAACAGCCCCAATCGGCGGGCAATAAAACTAAACATCTTCTGGTGTACCTCATCAGCCGGTTCGGCGTTCCCGGCAGCGTCGAGAGCAACGTTGCCGGGTGTTTTCTTATCTACTTCACTCGGGTAGTAGCGAAGTTGTTAGTGGTCAGGGGGCTGATGTGATACCCCTCGACGTTGTTGCGCATAGCCGTGAACATTCGAGTGTGCGCCATGCTGATCCATGGCTGGTCCTGGTGGAAGATCTCCTGGGCCTGCTCGTAGAGCGCCGCGCGTGCTGCCGGGTCGGTCTTTTCACGGGCCTGGTCGATCAAGGCCTGGAACTTGGCGTTGCACCAGCGAGCGTAGTTTTCTCCGTTTTTGGCCGCCTCGCAACTGAGCATAGGCGTCAGGAAATTATCCGGGTCGCCGTTATCGCCTGCCCATCCGGCGGACACCATGTCGTGCTCGCCATTTTTGGCGCGCTTGAGCATTTCGCCCCACTCCATGACGCGAATATCGACCGTGA
Source organism: Pseudomonas sp. FW300-N1A1 (assembly GCF_058789115.1). Taxonomy (NCBI): domain Bacteria; kingdom Pseudomonadati; phylum Pseudomonadota; class Gammaproteobacteria; order Pseudomonadales; family Pseudomonadaceae; genus Pseudomonas; species Pseudomonas sp. FW300-N1A1. The sequence continues at coordinate 2,159 of NZ_JBYTBK010000046.1, forward strand.
TGCCGACCTTGGCCAGGTCCGACTGCATCATCTGTGCGCCGAGCATCGGGTTCGGGTTGGTCGGGCCACCGCCGTTACGGGTGAACAGGGTGAACACGGTGCCTTCGGGCACGCCGGCTTCCTTGAGCAGGGCGCGGGCCTTGTCCAGGTCGTGTGGCGGGTTCTGAAGTGCGTAGTTGAAGCCCAGCAGGGTTTGTGGGTACGGGTTGACCCCGACCGTGGCGTTGCCCTTGCCGAACAAGGCGCTGACGTAGGCCTGCTTGTCGAACGCGATTTCAATCGCCCGGCGCACGCGCACGTCGCTCATGTACTGGCGCGTGGTATTCAGCGCGGTGTACGAAGTGGTCATGGCCTCGAGCTCGGCGACTTGCAGGTTCGGGTCTTTCTTGATGCTGGGGATGTCATCGGGCTTGGGATACAGCGCGATCTGGCACTCGTTGGCCTTGAGCTTTTGCAGGCGCACGTTGTTGTCGGTGGCGATCGCCAGAATCAAGGCTTCGCTGGGCGGGGCCCCGCGGAAGTACTCGGTGTTGGCCTTGAAGCGCACCTGGGCATCCTTGGCGTAGCGCTGGAACACGAAGGGGCCGGTGCCGATCGGCTTGTTGTTCAGGTCGCCCGTCTTGTTGGCCTTGAGCAACTGGTCGGCGTATTCGGCCGGGTAGATCGAGGCAAATGCCATGGCCACGTCAGGCAGGAAGGGGGCTTCCGGGCGGGTCAGGGTGAACTTGACGGTGTAGTCGTCGACTTTCTCGACGCTCTTGAGCAGCTCCTTGAAGCCCATGCTCTCAAAGTACGGGAAGCCCACGCTCGATTTGTCATGCCACGGGTGTTTCGGGTCCAGCTGACGCTGGAAGCTCCAGACTACGTCGTCGGCATTCATGTCGCGGGTCGGCTTGAAATAGTCCGTGGTGTGGAACTTCACACCTTTGCGCAGGTGGAAGGTGTAGGTCAGGGCGTCCGGGCTGATTTCCCAGCTCTCGGCCAGTGCCGGTTCGATGTCGGTGGTGCCGGGCTTGAAATCCACCAGCCGGTTGAAGATGGTCTCGGCCACCGCATCGGCTGTGACTGCAGTCGTGTACTGGACCATATCGAAGCCTTCCGGGCTGGCTTCGGTACAGACCACCAAGGGCTTGGCCGAGGCGCCGACAGCGACACTCAGCAGTGCAGCGGCGATGGCCGCTCGTAAAGGAAGCTTGTTCATCAATAACCCCTCTGCAATCGGTTGGATCTGAGTCGTGGAACGGCCGCTCGTCATTGAGTCAGCCGTTCGACGGGTGCTTAGAGAATGTTGAATGGAATGGTGGTGACCAGACGGAACTCGTTGATGCTGCCGTCGGCCTGGTTTTCGCTCGCACGGTGCGCGGTATAGGTCGCACGCACGGTGGTGGCTTTCAGAGGACCGCTTTGAATGGCATAGGTGGAGCCGATGCCGTATTCATAGTGGTGTTCGCCATCCATCGACTGCACGCCGTCGTAACCGCCACCAGCGTAGTGGGTACCGTCGATGCCCCAGCCGCGAGCCTGGTAGATGTTGAATTTCAGGCCTGGCACGCCGTACTCGGCCATGTTCAGACCGTAGGCCACCTGGAAGGACTTCTCGTTCGGGCCGTTGAAGTCCGAGAGCAGGGAGTTGGCCAGGTAGATGCCGTTGGTTTCATGCAGGTAGTCGAAGTACTCGTTACCGTTGATTTCCTGATAGGACAGGGTCAGGGTGTGGGCCTGGTGGGTCAGGCCGAACGACAGCGAGTAGGTGTCGTTGTCGATGTTGCCGAGCTTGGCCTGGCCTTCTTCCTGGGTCTTGTAGTAGTTCAGGCCGGTGGTCAGGCTCAGCACCGAGCTGTCGCCCAGCACGTGGGTGGCGCCGAAGTAGTACTGGTTCCAGAGATCTTCAGCCTGGGTGCCCCAGAAGCTGGTGGTCAGGCTGGCGAATGGCGAGTAGCTGATACCGGCAGTGTGGACGTGATCGGCTTCGGCATTGATGTCACCGTACTCGGAGCGGAATTTGCTCAGGCTTTCTTCGGTACGCGGTGAGTTGCGGTCGAAGGTGGCCACGTCGAAGGCCAGGTTGTTCAGTTCTTCGCTGTGCAGGGCCACACCCTGGAAGCTGGACGGTAGGGCACGGTTGCCGATGACGTCGACTTGCGGGCTGCTGAAGTTCATGCGGCCGGCGGTCAGGGTAGTGTTGGAGAGGCGTGCCTTGACGTTGGCCAAGCCCAGTTTGCTCCACTGGCCCTGGGCGTCGCCGCCTTCTTTGGTCAGCGTACGGTTGTTGCCCGCGCCTGGACGAGTACCCGGTGCGCCACCGTTGTTGGACGCCAGGTTCTCGCGGTCGCGTTCCAGCGCGACGGCGTTGTAGGCCGCCAGCTCAGTGCTGAAGCCGACGGGACCCTCGGTGAAGCCCGAGTTGTACTTGATGATGGTGCCCTGCACCCAGTTGATACGACGATCAGTGTCGACCGACTGGCCGTCTTTCTTGTACTTGAACTTGCCCCCACGCTTGAGCTGTTCGTTGGCGTACCAGTTACGGGTACTGCCATCGATCTTCTGGCCTTCGATGAAGCCGGTGGCCTCGGACTGTGCATTGTTGGTGTTCACGGTCACCGGGTTGAATGCCTGGCTCTGCGGTTCAGCATAAGCGGTGGCCGTAATGCTGCTGATGGCCAATGCCAACAGTGCTGTGCTGCTCAGTTTCATCAGTGAAGCTCCTTTCTTTCTTTTTTTTAATGCCGGTCTTTTTTGGTGATCCGGCTATTTGGTTTCGAACTCATTCAAGGCATCGCAAACGTTTGCCTGTGGCAGGATCGCCGAATTCAGGCAACAGCTTTGCGTGAGGGCGAAAATCGCCCTCAGGGTTCTGGCTAATCAGTTATTGGTCGATGCTGACGCCCGAGAAAACGTTGCGGCCGAAGGGGCTGACCTTGAAACCTTCGACTTTGGCGTTCAGCGGCTGGTTGACCGTCGAGTGGGCCACTGGGGTGATCGGCACTTGCTGCTTGAGCAATTGCTGAGCCTGTTTGTAGAGCACCGTGCGCTGGTCACGGTCGGTGACAATCTTGGCCTGCTTGATCAGCTTGTCGTATTGCGGGTCACACCACATGGAGTAGTTGTTGCCGCCAATCGCATCGCAGCTGTACAGGGTGCCCAGCCAGTTGTCCGGGTCCCCGTTGTCACCGGTCCAGCCGATCAGGCTGATGTCGTGCTCGCCATTCTTGGTGCGCTTGATGTACTCGCCCCATTCGTAGCTGACGATCTTCACGTTCAGGCCAATTTTCGCCCAGTCCGCCTGGAGCATTTCAGCCATCAGCTTGGCATTCGGGTTGTAGGGACGCTGTACCGGCATGGCCCACAAAGTGATTTCGGTGCCTTCCTTGACCCCGGCGGCCTTGAGCAACTCCTTGGCTTTTTCCGGGTTGTAGGCGGCGTCCTTGATCGTCTCGTCGTAGGACCACTGGGTTGGTGGCATGGCATTCACGGCCAGTTGCCCGGCACCCTGGTACACGGCGTTGAGGATGCCCTGCTTGTTCACCGCCATGTCCAGCGCCTGACGCACTTCGAGCTGGTCGAAGGGTTTATGCCGCACGTTGTAGGCGATGTAGCCGAGGTTGAAGCCCGGCTTCTCGATCAGTTGCAGCTTGGGGTCTTTTTTCAGCGCGTCGACATCGGCCGGGCGAGGGTGCAGGGTGATCTGGCATTCGCCAGCCTTGAGCTTCTGCACACGTACCGAGGCGTCGGTGTTGATGGCGAAAATCAGCTGGTCGAGCTTGACGCGGCTCGGGTCCCAGTACTGTTTGTTGCCCGCGTAGCGGATCTGCGAGTCTTTCTGGTAGCGCTGGAACACGAACGGACCGGTGCCGACCGGCTTCTGGTTGATCTCGCTGGGCTTGCCGGCGGCGAGCAACTGGTCGGCGTATTCGGCGGAGAGGATCGCGGCGAAGCTCATGGCGATGTTCTGGATGAACGCGGCGTCGACCGAGTTCAGGGTCATGACCACGGTCAGCGGCCCGGTCTTTTCGACCTTGGCGATGTTCTTGTTCAGGCTCATCCCGTTGAAGTACGGGAACTCGGTCGGGTAAGCCTTACGGAAGGGATGCTCGGGGTTGAGCATGCGGTTGAAGGTGAACAGCACGTCGTCGGCATTGAAATCCCGGCTCGGTGTGAAGTACTTGGTGGTGTGGAATTTCACCCCTTCGCGCAGATGGAAGGTGTACGTGAGGCCATCTTCGGACACATCCCAGCGGGTAGCCAGGCCGGGTACGACAGTGGTGGCACCCTTTTCAAATTCGGCCAGCCGGTTGTACAGCGGCTCGGCGGCATCGTTGTCGGTGGCGGTGGTGTATTGCGCCGTGTCGAAGCCCGCTGGGCTGCCTTCGGAGCAAAACACCAGGCTGTTGTTGGCCGCGTGGCTGATGGATGTGGCGGCCAGCAGGCCGGTGCCCAGTAATGCGGATAAAACCAAGGTATGGCGCATGACGCTCCCTCTTTTTTAGATGTTAAGCAGTGAGCCGTCGCCCCGTCCGGGGGCGTGCAGGTATCACTGGTCCAAAGCCATGGATTCAGCAGGTGCCAGCCCAGGTGCAATACGGCCGGACTTCGACGGTAGGAGTCGAAGACCAGGCAGTAAATGCGTAAGGCCTGAAAAACAGGTAGGAAAAGGCAATGCGTCCTAAACCTGCGGTGGTGGTCCACAGTGGTTTGGGATGTAGGCGATTTCCGCTGTCTTGGCAGATTGAGCCGTGGGGGGGGGGGGGGGGGGGG
>NZ_JBYTBK010000046.1:6923-35707 GCF_058789115.1 Pseudomonas sp. FW300-N1A1
GACGTCAGGGACGTCCCCACGACAAAACCTTATTTGCTGACGCTGACGCCGTAGAAGGAGTTCAAGCCAAACGGGCTGATCTTGTAGTCCTGTACGGAGTTGCGCATGGGTTGATACACCGTCGAGTGCGCGATAGGTGTCATCGGGACTGCATCTTTGAGGAGGTGTTGCGCCTGCTTGTACAGCTTGGTGCGTTCGGCGACGTCGGTGGTGGCCTTGGCTTGCTTGATGATGGCGTCGTAAGGCTTGTCGCACCATTTCGAGAAGTTGTTGCCGCTCAGGGAGTCGCAGCCGAACAGTACGTTCAACCAGTTGTCCGGGTCACCGTTGTCACCGCTCCAGCCAATGATCATGGCCTGGTTCTCGCCACCTTTGGAGCGCTTGATGTACTCGCCCCATTCGTAGCTGACGATGTTGACCTTCAGGCCGATTTTCGCCCAGTCCGACTGCAGCATTTCAGCCATCAGCTTGGCGTTAGGGTTGTACGGACGTTGAACCGGCATGGCCCACAGGGTGATCTCGGTGCCTGGCTTGACGTCGGCTTTCTTGAGCAGCTCCTTGGCCTTCTCCGGATCGTACTTGGCATCCTTGATGGTGTCGTCATAGGACCACTGGGTCGGTGGCATGGCGTTGACCGCCAGCTGGCCGGCACCCTGGTACACCGAGTCGATGATCTGCTGCTTGTTCACCGCCATGTCCAGCGCCTGGCGTACTTCGAGCTTGGCCAGTGGGTTGGCGTCGGTGCGGCCCTTGAGGACCGGCATGACGTTATAGGCGATGTAGCCCAGGTTGAAGCCGGCCTGGTTTGGCAGTTTCAGGTTTTTGTCTTCACCCAGGGCCTTGAGATCGGCCGGACGCGGGAAGAGGGTGACCTGGCATTCGTTTTTCTTCAGCTTCTGGATACGTACCGACGGGTCGGTGGTGATGGCGAAGATCAGGTTGTCGATCTTCACGTCTTCCGGCTTCCAGTACTCCTTGTTACCCGTGTAACGGATGTTGGAGTCTTTCTGGTAGCTCTTGAACACGAACGGACCGGTGCCGATCGGCTTCTGGTTGATGTCGCCCGGCTTGCCTTCCTTCAACAGTTTGTCGGCGTACTCGGCGGACTGGATGGAGGCGAAGCTCATGGCCATGTTCTGGATGAACGCGGCGTCGACCGTGCCCAGGGTGAACTTGACGGTATGGTCGTCGATCTTTTCGATGTTCTTGATGTTGGTGTCCATCCCCATGTCCGTGAAGTACGGGAACTCGGTGGGGTAGGCTTTGCGGAACGGCATGTCCTTGTCGATCATGCGGTTGAAGGTGAACAGCACGTCGTCGGCGTTGAACTCACGAGTCGGCTTGAAATACGGCGTGGTATGGAACTTCACCCCTTCGCGCAGATGGAAGGTGTAAGTCAGGCCATCCGGGGAAACGTCCCAGCTGGTGGCCAGGCCTGGAACAACGGCGGTGCCGCCACGTTCGAACTGGCTCAAGCGGTTGAACATGGTTTCTGCTGAGGCGTCGAAGTCGGTTCCGGTGGTGTACTGACCAGGGTCGAAACCGGCCGGACTCCCTTCGGAGCAAAACACCAGGTTAGTCGCAGCGGAGGCGAAGGGTGCGCTAGCCAACAGACTTGCGCCGACTAAAAACGGAATGACCGCGTGTTTAAGCATGGTGGCCTCATGATTTGTTGTCATTTTTGGAATTAGAGGACGACCTCGTGAGTCGACCTGCGGATACTTATGCAGGGCCTGTACCCAATGCAAGATCCAGAGCGGCTACAGGCCTTAAACAGTGGCACGAACGTACCTTAATGTCGCATTTGTGTAAGTCCTGACGCATTTGACCGTTTGCGCGGGGTTTTTTCGGTGCAAGCGACGCCCTGAATCGGTGCAAAAAAGGGTGTTTTCGCACCTCGCCGGAGCGCGGTGTTACTTATCCAGACCTGCAGCCTAGACGGGTTTCGGTGGGGTAGCGGGGGGGAAGTGTATCGAAGGGGGGAATCGATTTTACCGTACCAGCCTGACAGGCTGACCGGGTTGATCCTTCCCTGGTAAGGGAAGGATCATGGGGCGGGTTATGGCATCAAGACTTCGATCGAACCATCGGCGGTCATGCCGACCTGGCTGGTGCCGGCTTCGACGTCCGGGGTGACCGGAGCGGCATCCATGGCGGCGGCTTTCATCATCATCGGCGCACGCAGGTAAGGCTGTGGATAGCCACTGGTGTGGAGGTTCAGGTTGACGATCTTGTAGCCCTTGCCACCCAGGGCTTCGGTAGTCAGTTGAGCGCGGGCCTTGAAGGCGTTCACGGCTTCCTTGAGCAATGCGTCTTCGCTGGCCTTGCGGGTCGGCGTGGCGATGGCGAAATCCATGCCACCCATTTTCAGGTCGGTCAGCAGTTCGCCGGTGAGCTTGGACAGTGCCGCAAAGTCCGAGCTTTCCAGGCGCAGTTCGGCGCGTTCACGCCAGCCGGTGATCTTCTGGCCCTTGGCGTCGTAGATCGGGTAGCTGTTGCGGCTGCCTTGGCGCAAGGAAATGTCCTTGACCTGCTTGGCCTGGCCCAGTGCCTTGTTCAGGGTGGTGCTGACCTCGGCGGCGAGTTTGGCCGGATCGGTGTTCTGCGCTTCGGTGTAGAGGGTCACGATCATCAGGTCGCGAGCCACTTCTTGGCTGACTTCGGCGCGCAGGGAGATCTGGTTGTAATGCAGTTCGTCCGCGGCCAGGGCCGGGAGGCTGGCGAGGGTGCCGGCACTGAGGGCGAGAAGGGCGGCACTGCGACGCAATGTAGTCATGAAAGCTCCTTGGGTGATGCGCAGGGATAAAAATGCGAACCTGCGTGAAACCATCAGACTCACTGGAGCAGCTGCAAGTTTCAAGCTGTAAGCTGCAAGTTTGAAACGGCGCGCTTCAAGCTTTTACTTGTAGCTTGCCGCTTGAAACTTGCAACTGCTTCTATGTGACGCTTTGCCGCACTTTTGCCTGTCAGGGCGCCCGCCTGGTTATACTTGGCGCGATCCGCCTGGAGCGCTCATCAGGAGAGCTCATGCTCGCCCCCGTACAACTGCTTTCCGCCACTCGCCAGAACCTGTGGCGACTGACATTCATCCGCACCCTGGTGCTGGCCGCCCAGGCCGGTTCGGTGGGGCTTGCCTACTGGTTCGATCTGCTGCCGCTGCCCTGGGTCGAGCTGGCGATGACCCTTGGCTGCTCGATGCTGCTGTGTGTGTTCACCGCCGTCCGGTTGCGCACGTCATGGCCGGTGACCGAGCTTGAATACGCGGTGCAGCTGGCTTGTGACCTGTTTATCCACAGTGCACTGCTGTATTTCTCGGGCGGCTCGACCAACCCGTTCGTTTCCTATTATCTGGTGCCACTGACCATCGCCGCTGTCACGCTGCCGTGGCGCTACTCGGTGATCCTGTCGGGTATCGCGCTGGCGCTGTACACCATGCTGCTGGCGCAGTTTTATCCGCTGGAAACCTTCCCGATGTACCGGGAAAAAATGCAGATCTACGGCATGTGGCTGAGCTTCGCCCTGGCCGCGGCGGTGATCACCTTCTTTGCCGCGCGCATGGCCGAAGAGCTGCGCCGCCAGGAAGAACTGCGGGCGATCCGTCGCGAAGAGGGCCTGCGCGACCAGCAACTGCTGGCCGTGGCGACCCAGGCGGCGGGTGCTGCCCATGAACTGGGCACGCCGCTGGCGACCATGAGCGTGCTGCTCAACGAAATGCAGCAAGACCACCCTGATCCGCTGCTGCGCGAAGACTTGAGCGTGCTGCAGGACCAGGTGAAGCTGTGCAAGCAGACCTTGCAGCAACTGGTGCGCGCCGCTGAGGCCAATCGTCGGCTGGCGGTGGAAATGCAGGACGTCAGTGCCTGGCTCAACGAAGCCCTCGACCGCTGGCACCTGATGCGCCCTGAAGCGACCTATCGCCTGCAACGTTTGGGGGCGGGTCCGGAGCCGCGCCTGGCGCCGCCACCGGACCTGACCCAGGCCTTGCTCAATTTACTCAACAACGCCGCCGATGCCTGCCCGGAAGGGCTGGAAGTGACACTGGACTGGGATGCCGAGGAGCTGACCATCAGTATTCGCGACCACGGCGCCGGTGTGCCGCTGGCGATTGCCGAACAGATCGGCAAGCCATTTTTTACCACCAAGGGCAAAGGTTTCGGCCTGGGCCTGTTTTTGAGCAAGGCCAGCGTGACACGCGCTGGCGGCTCAGTGAAACTCTATAGTCATGAGGAAGGCGGCACGCTCACCGAGCTGCGCCTGCCCCGTGCCGCACGAGGAGACGAACATGAGTGACGAGATCCAAGTCGAAGGCGAAGACCTGCCGCATCTATTGCTGGTAGACGACGACGCTACCTTCACCCGCGTCATGGCCCGCGCCATGAGCCGACGCGGCTTTCGCGTCAGCACCGCAGGCTCCGCCGAAGAGGGCCTGGTCATCGCTCAGCAGGACCTGCCGGACTACGCGGCCCTGGACCTGAAAATGGACGGCGATTCGGGGTTGGTGCTGCTGCCCAAGCTGCTCGAGCTCGATCCGGAAATGCGCGTCGTGATCCTGACCGGTTATTCGAGCATCGCCACCGCGGTCGAAGCGATCAAGCGTGGCGCCTGCAACTACCTGTGCAAACCGGCTGACGCCGATGATGTGCTGGCGGCCTTGCTGTCCGAGCACGCCGACCTGGACAGCCTGGTACCGGAAAACCCGATGTCGGTCGACCGTCTGCAGTGGGAGCATATCCAGCGCGTACTCACCGAGCACGAAGGCAACATCTCCGCCACTGCCCGCGCCCTGGGCATGCACCGGCGCACCCTGCAGCGCAAGTTGCAGAAGCGGCCTGTTCGTCGCTGACCCAGCGCTGAACGATCATCGCCGACCCTCGCAACAATCCGGACCGATCATTTATGATCGGTTCGTGTCTGTTCCTTTCTTTATCGAGCCTTAACCATGACTCAGAACGCTGAATATTCCGCGGTCAACGATGCGGTGCGCGGGCAGTTTTTCCGCCGTGTCTGGCAGATGATCACGCCCTATTGGCGCAGTGAAGAGAAGGGCAAGGCCTGGTTGCTGCTGATTGCGGTGATCGGCTTGTCGCTGTTCAGCGTAGCGATTTCGGTGTGGATCAACAGTTGGTACAAGGATTTCTACAACGCCCTGCAAAAGAAAGATGACGCGGCGTTCTGGAGCCTGATCCTGTATTTCTGCGGGATTGCCGCCGTGGCGATCCTGGGGGCGGTGTATCGGTTGTACCTGACCCAGATGCTGACCATCCGCTGGCGGGCGTGGCTCACCGAGAAACACTTTGCCCGCTGGCTCGGGCACAAGAACTACTACCAGCTGGAGCAGGGCGGATACACCGATAACCCGGACCAGCGGATTTCCGAAGACCTCAACAACTTCACCAGCAACACCTTGAGCCTGGGCCTGGGGCTGATTCGCACCGTGGTCAGCCTGGTGTCGTTCTCGATCATTTTGTGGGGCGTGTCCGGCAGTATCGAGGTGTTCGGCTACACCATCCCCGGTTACATGTTCTGGTGTGCGCTGGTTTACGCACTGGTCGGCAGCTGGATCACGCACCTGATCGGTCGACGCCTGATCGGCCTGAACAACCAGCAACAACGCTTTGAAGCAGACTTGCGTTTCTCCATGGTCCGGGTCCGCGAGAATGCCGAAAGTATTGCCTTGTACAACGGTGAACAGAGTGAAAATCAGCGCCTGAGCTCCCGCTTCAGCATGGTCTGGCACAACTTCTGGGAGATCATGAAGGTGTCCAAGCGCCTGACCTTCTTCACGGCCGGTTATGGCCAGATCGCGATTATCTTTCCGTTCATCGTTGCCGCACCGCGCTACTTCGCCGGCAAGATCGAACTGGGCGAGCTGATGCAAATCAACTCGGCATTCGGCAACGTCCAGGAGAACTTCAGCTGGTTTATCAGCGCGTACTCGGACCTGGCCTCGTGGCGTGCCACCTGTGACCGACTGCTGAGTTTCCGCCAGGCCATGAGCGAAAACGAAGACCGCCTGCCGGCCATCGATGTGCAGCAACAGGGCGATGACCTGAAGGTGCAGCATGTGGGCCTGGACCTGGCGGATGGTCGTCATCTGCTGACCAGCGCCGACATGACGGTGGAGCAGGGCGACCGACTGATGCTCAGTGGTCGCTCCGGCAGTGGCAAAAGTACCTTGCTGCGGGCAATGGGTGGCCTCTGGCCGGCGGGCCATGGCGCGATTCGCCTGCCAGCCGCGCGTTATCTGTTCCTGCCACAAAAGCCTTATCTGCCGATTGGCACGCTGCGTGACGCCCTGAGTTATCCACAGTCCGGCGACATCTATTCCCATGACCGCTATGTGCAGGTGCTGGAAGCCTGCCGCTTGCCCCATCTGGTCAGCCGTCTCGACGAAGCCAATCACTGGCAGCGCCTGCTGTCACCGGGCGAACAGCAACGCCTGGCATTTGCACGGGCGCTGCTGTATGCACCGCAATGGCTGTACATGGACGAAGCCACCTCGGCGATGGATGAGGAAGACGAGGCATCGCTCTATCAGGCGTTGATCGATCAACTGCCGGGGTTGAGCATTGTCAGCGTCGGCCATCGCAGCAGCCTGAAACGCTTCCACCCACGGCATGTGCGGATCGACAACGGTCATCTGATGGAGCAGACCGTGACCGCCTGAACGTCATTCCCCTGCTCCTGAAACGGCCGCGAACGGCTGCGCCACGCCCACGAGAAGGCGCAGGCGCAGCGCGGGGTGAAGGTTCAATGATCGACGCTCCGGCGGTCGTCGACAACCGCCAGGGGGGAACCACGAGAGTTGTTTGAACACTCCCACGCGGTGCGCGGGAGTGGTGGGGGCTTAACAGGTTTTGAGGATCGAGCGATCTACCCTGACCGACAGTTGCGCGGCTTCGGGGTTGACGTCGAATGCGGCTTGTCCCTGGTTATCCACAATTGCCCGGGCAATCGGCACACCGTCGGCCAACAGTTCCAGCGGTGCTCCCTTGAGGGATTGCCCTGAGGCCAGTTCGAGTGTCAGTTTGATAGTCATGAGTGATTTCCTTATCACGCGTTACGGTCAATGAAGGTGGCGGCCTGGGCGTTGATCGAGTCGATCAACTCCGGTGAGCCGCCACGGAACTGGCGGAAGATGTTGCGAGTGCTGCCGTTGCCCGGCACGTTCAGTGTTGGCTGGAACCATTCGCTCAGTTCGCTGTAAGTCGACCAGGGCCCGATGTAGGATTCGTTCAAGCCGCTGGTGTAGCTGAAGGCGTAACGCACGGCGTTGCCCGGCAGCCAGTTGGGTTCGCTGGGTGTCTGGCTCTGCCATCCATCGGCCTGAAGCGTCGGGGCGGCAGTGGGGGGCTCGAGATAACCAGCCGGCTTGTTGGGGGTGTAGTCCTTGAGCAGCAGGTAAGTGCTCCAACCCCACCAGTTGTCGATCCGCTGCGTGTCATTGAGATTGTTGACGTCGCTGCGGCGCAGCACCTGGTTGCCGTCGAGCACAAAGAGTCCGGAAAAATTGCCCTCCGGTTTTTTCACCGCGTTCAGGTCTGGCACGTGTTTCAACGCCAGGTAGCTGGAAGGGGCGGGGACAACGTCGCTTTGGAAGGTGTCGAAGACTTCGTCGACCGAGCGCTGGACCGCGAGTTTGAGCTGTTTGCGGTTCGCACTGTCGACTGAGTCGAAATAGCGCTTGTCGCCGTAGATATGCCATTGATCACCGTTGGCATTGCTCACGTTGAGGCCGTATTTGCTGTCTTCATCATGCATGAATCGGGTAACCAACGACCCCAGATCGCTGGGGGTGACCACGGCTGCCAACTGCTTGCGCGGGATGCGCAAATGCCCCGCGGAAAACAGGTCGGTCAGGTAGTGATCGGCAAACGCGTTCATTGCGTAGGCCAGTTCCAGCTGTTTTTCGTCGCCGCTGTTGCGTGCGATAACCGCCTGTTGAAGGGCGGCGGTGTGTCCGGCGATGTACGCCAGCAGTGCCCACTCACCAAAGTGGTCGGTGTTGTTCGCGGCCAGCTTCAGGTAGCGGCCCAGAGGAAACAACGCCGAGACGAAGCTGCCGCCGCCAGTGATCTTGTTCCACTCTTCAGACAGCGTATCACCAAGGGCATCATAGACCTCGTGAGGTTGTTTACCGTCTCTGATCGCTTGGTTGGCTGCACTGATTTCCTTTTGCATGACGCCGAGAATCAGCATGGCTTCTGCCTTGGACGCTGGCAGTGCGGCCAGCGAGTTGAAGGCATTGATAAAGCGCTGAAGGCGATCGGCTGGGGTTGCGCCGTCGCAGATGGGCTGGTCGGGAATCCCGTAGAAATCACCCCCCAATGAAACGATCTGGCCATAGGTCAGTGCCAGGCCATTGGGCAGGTGCAATTGCACTTGCCAGGCGGGAACGGCGGGTGCGTCCTTGGTGAAGCGCAGCAACGCGGCGTCACCAATGGCGGTGTGTTCGCCGCCCTCGAACCGCAGCGCAGGCTGGGCCTGGCGTGGGTTTTCAGGTGCGGCGGGCGACATGCCAGGCGTTGGGTGTTTGCGGTTGTGGGACCTGTCGCTGACCAGCGTGAGGTGATCACCGTTGGCGACCATGGCAATCCCGCGTTCGGAGAACAACTGATCCAGGTCGGCAATGATTCGACCATCATGTTTAAGGTTTTCTTGGGATTGACTGTGTAGACCTGACATTTCTTGCTCCTTGATATGCCGTAGGTTGCTTTCTTGATTGCTGTATATTCATACAGTAGTTGTCGAGCGTAGCTGGGGAATTTCCTACGTCAAGGAAGTATTTTTTTTGATCAGATTTTCCGCGAGCGGAGGACGGGCCGTGACGGTTACTTTTCAGGTTGGGCGATGACTGGCTTATCATTAGCCCCCTAACGACGTCCCTCAAGGCTCTCCCGGCATGCTGGCAATCTTTCTCGAAACCCTGAACATCACGGCGCCAGTCTTTGCCATGCTGTTTCTGGGCGTGCTGCTCAAGCGCATCAACTGGATCGACGACAACTTTATCCACAGCGCATCGTCCCTGGTGTTCAACGTCACCATGCCGGCCTTGTTGTTTCTCGGGATTTTCCACGCCGACCTGCATGCCGCGCTGAAGCCGTCACTGCTGATCTATTTTTCGATCGCGACCCTGGTGTGTTTCGCCATTGCCTGGGGCTGGGCGATTGTTCGTTGTCCGCGCGAAGACCGGGGGGTCTACACCCAGGGCGCGTTTCGTGGCAATAACGGCGTGATTGGCCTGGCGTTGGCGGCGAGCATGTACGGCGACTACGGAATTTCCCTCGGGGCGATTCTCGCGGGCCTGGTGATTCTGTTCTACAACACGCTGTCGACCATCGTGCTGGCGGTGTACAGCCCGGTGATCAAGTCCGATCCGTGGAGCATCTGCAAAAGCGTGCTCCGCAATCCGTTGATCATCAGCGTGATCGCGGCGGCGCCTTTCGCGTATTTCCAGATTGGTTTGCCTGGTTGGCTGGAGACGTCCGGCGGCTACCTGGCGCAGATGACCTTGCCGTTGGCGTTGATCTGCATCGGTGGCACGTTATCGCTGGCGGCATTGCGCAAGAGCGGCGGCATGGCCTTGAGTTCGAGCCTGGTGAAGATGATCGGCCTGCCGATCCTGGCGACCCTAGGTGCCTGGCTCTGGGGTTTTCGCGGGGTGGAACTGGGCATCCTGTTCCTGTACTTCGGCAGCCCGACCGCTGCCGCCAGTTTTGTCATGGCCCGGGCGGCCAATGGCAATCATGAGCTGGCGGCGGCGATCATCGTCATCACCACGGTGATGGCGGCAGTCACCACCAACATCGGGATCTTTTTGTTGCAGTGGGGCGGGTGGATCTAGCGTTGAGGTTCGCGCTGCGCTTGCTCGCGAATACGACTTTACGGACACAACAAATGTCGGTGTCTTACTCCGCCTTCTGATAGCTGTCGATCACTTCCTGCGCCGCGCGAAACGCGTCCATTGCAGCCGGTACACCGGCGTACACCGCGCAGTGCATCAGGGTTTCGCGGATCTCGTCCACTGTGCAACCGTTGTTCAGCGCACCGCGCACGTGGCCTTTGAGTTCCTGCGGGCACTTGAGTGAGGTGAGGGCGGCGAGGGTGATCAGGCTGCGGGTCTTCAGCTCAAGGCCGCCGCGGTTCCAGACGGCGCCCCAGGCGTGTTCATTGACGAATTCCTGAAACGGCCGGGTCAGTTCGGTGGCATTGCCCATGGAGCGGTCGACGAAGGCGTCGCCCATGACCTGGCGACGCACTTCGATGCCGGTCGGTTTGCGGGTGGAGGGTGTGTCGGTCATGACGATTCCTTTTTATTGTGTTGGCGGCGCCAGGCGCGCAGTGATGTGAACAGCAAGAAGGCCAGCAGCACCGGCAGGACGAACACCAGCATCAGCTGCTCAAGCTTGCCAGCCAGTGGCATGCCCGTGGTAAACGACACCACGTGCAGCCCGTAGGCCACGTACAAGGCCAGGAACAGTACGCCTTCGGCGCGGGTAATCCGGTAACCGGAATAGAACACCGGCAGGCACAGGGCGGTTACGCCGAGCAACACCGGCAGGTCGAAGGCCAGGGCGTTGGGTGAGACCGAGAGCGCAGAAGGCGCCACGAGCGCGGTGAACCCGAGGACGCCCAGCAGGTTGAACAGGTTGCTGCCGATCACGTTGCCCACGGCGATGTCGCGCTGGCCACGCACGGCGGCGAGCAGCGAGGTGGCGAGTTGCGGCAGCGAAGTGCTGACGGCCACGATGGTCAGGCCGATGATTCGCTCCGACAGGCCCAGTTCGCTGGCGACCTCAATCACCGCATCGAGTAACAGATGGCCGGCGAATATCAGCAACGTCAGGCCCGCCAGCATGAGCAGTGCACTGCTGACCCAGGGCGCGCGCGGGTGATGGCTGTGTACCGGGATGCCATGGGGGCGAGCGCTGTGCCGCGACTGGCGTAGCAGCAACGCGAGATACAAGACCAGTGCGGCCAGCAGCACGGCGCCGTCGAGCGGCGTCAGCGTTTCATTCCAGGCCAGGGCAAACACCAGCAGGCTGGCCCCGATCATCAGAGGGATGTCCAGGCGCACCAGCTGCCGGGACACCCGCAGCGGAATGATCAGTGCCGACAGGCCCAGGGTGACGAGGATGTTGAAGATGCTGCTGCCAATCACGCTGCCGACGGCGATGTCGGCATTGTTGGCGAGGGTCGCTTGCAGGCTCACGGTCATCTGCGGCGCGCTGCTGCCGAAGGCGACGATGGTCAGGCCGAAGATCAGCGGACGGACCTTCAGGTGTGCGACCAGGCGTACGGCGGCGCGCACCAGCAACTCGGCGCCGGCGATCAGCAATACCAGCCCACCGAGCAGTTGCAGCACGCTGAGCAGTGGCAAGTCGGTTAGTGCAAAAATGGTGACAACTCCCGGTCAGTCGTTCAAGGCTTGCACGTGAACACGCGCAGTGCCGCTGCGCAGCATACCCAACTTGTCGGCCGCCGCGCGGGACAAGTCAATCAAGCGGCCACGGGTGTGCGGGCCACGATCATTGATGCGGACCACGACGGTCTTGTCGTTTTTCAGGTTGGTGACCTTGACCCGAGTACCGAACGGCAGTTGCCGGTGGGCGGCGGTCATTGCGTACTGGTCAAACGGTTCGCCGCTGGCGGTGCGTTTGCCATGGTGTTTGGCGCCGTAATAGGAGGCGACTCCGGTTTTGTCATAACCGCGGGGATCGACGTCGTAACTGGCGCAACCGGCCAGTAAGGAGAAGAGGGCGCAAGTACCAAGCAGGCGTTTCATTCAAAGGCTCCCCAAAACGAATGTGGCGAGGGAGCTTGCTCCCGCTCGACCGCGTAGTGGTCGCAAAATCGGCTGATGCATTCCTTCTGAAAGAATGCATTGGCCGATCTGGGTCTGCTTTGCAGACCAGCGGGAACAAGCTCCCTCGCCACGGGGAATGGGGCCAGTTTTCAACGCTGGCTCCACTCCGTTAGCCTTCGAGCTTGCTTTTGAGCAATTCGTTCACTTGCTGCGGGTTGGCTTTGCCCTTGGAGGCCTTCATCGCCTGGCCGACAAAGAAGCCGAACATCTTGCCGCGCTTGGCTTCATCGGCCGCGCGGTACTGTTCAACCTGTTCGGCGTTGGCTGCCAGCATTTCATCGAGAACGGCCGAGATCGCGCCGGTGTCGGTGACTTGCTTGAGACCGCGCTTGTCGATGATCTCGTCAGCGCTGCCTTCGCCGCTGGCCATGGCCTCGAACACCGTCTTGGCGATTTTGCCGGAGATGGTGTTGTCCTTGATGCGCAGCAGCATGCCGCCCAACTGTTCGGCCGAGACCGGAGCTTCGTCGATTTCCAGGCCTTGCTTGTTCAGTAGGCTGCCCAGTTCGACCATGACCCAGTTGGCCGCCAGCTTGGCGTCGCCGGCAATGCTCACGACCTTTTCGAAGTAGTCGGCTTGTTCACGGCTCGACGCCAAGACGCTGGCATCGTAGACCGACAGGCCGAACTGCTCCTGGAAGCGCTCGCGTTTTTGCGGTGGCAATTCCGGCAGGGTGACGCGGATGTCATCGAGGAACGAATCCTCGATGACCACCGGCAACAGGTCCGGGTCCGGGAAGTAACGGTAGTCGTTGGCTTCCTCTTTGCTGCGCATGGCGCGGGTTTCGTCTTTGTTCGGGTCGTACAGGCGTGTCTGCTGGATCACCTTGCCGCCGTCCTCGATCAGTTCGATCTGGCGACGTACTTCGGTGTTGATCGCCTTCTCGATGAAACGGAACGAGTTGACGTTCTTGATCTCGCAGCGCGTACCGTACTCAACCTGGCCCTTGGGGCGGACCGAGACGTTGCAGTCGCAACGCAGGGAGCCTTCGGCCATGTTGCCGTCGCAGATCCCCAGGTAGCGTACCAGGGCGTGGATCGACTTGACGTAGGCCACGGCTTCCTTGGCGCTGCGCATGTCCGGCTCGGAGACGATTTCCAGCAGCGGGGTGCCGGCACGGTTCAGGTCGATGCCGGTGGCGCCGCTGAATTCTTCGTGCAGGCTCTTGCCGGCGTCTTCTTCCAGGTGCGCACGGGTGATGCCCACGCGCTTGACCGTACCGTCCTCCAGGGGGATATCCAGGTGGCCCTTGCCGACGATCGGCAATTCCATCTGGCTGATCTGGTAGCCCTTGGGCAGGTCGGGGTAGAAGTAGTTCTTGCGGGCGAACACGTTGTGCTGGCCGATTTCGGCGTCAATCGCCAGGCCGAACATCACCGCCATGCGCACCGCTTCCTGGTTCAGCACTGGCAGGACGCCGGGCATGCCCAGGTCGATCAGGCTGGCCTGGGTGTTCGGTTCGGAACCGAACGTGGTGGCGCTACCGGAGAAAATCTTCGATTGGGTGGCGAGCTGGGTATGAATCTCCAGCCCGATCACGACTTCCCATTGCATGTGATTCTCCTCAGAAGCCTGTCGGGGTGCGGGTGTGCCAGTCAGTGTTGAGCTGATACTGGTGGGCGACGTTCAACAGGCGGCCTTCCTGGAAATACGGGGCGAGCAGTTGCACGCCGACCGGCAAGCCATCGACAAAACCGGCTGGCATCGACAGGCCTGGCAGGCCCGCGAGGTTGGCGGTGATGGTGTAGACGTCTTCCAGGTAGGCAGCGACCGGGTCGCTGTTCTTGGCGCCGAGCTTCCAGGCCGGGTTCGGCGTGGTTGGGCCGAGGATGATGTCGACCTCATTGAAGGCAGCCATGAAGTCGTTCTTGACCAGGCGGCGGATCTTTTGCGCCTTGAGGTAGTAGGCGTCGTAGTAACCGGCCGACAGGGCATAGGCACCGACCATGATCCGGCGCTGCACTTCCGGACCGAAACCTTCACCGCGCGAACGCTTGTACAGGTCGGTCAGGTCTTTCGGGTCTTCACAACGATAGCCAAAGCGCACGCCGTCGAACCGCGACAGGTTGGAAGAGGCTTCGGCAGGCGCGATCACGTAGTACGCAGGGATCGCGTGCTGCATGTTCGGCAGGCTGATTTCCTTGACCACGGCCCCGAGCTTTTCCAGCTCCTTGACGCTGTTATGGATCAGCTCGGCGATACGCGGGTCCAGGCCGGCGCTGAAGTATTCCTTCGGCACGCCGATGCGCAGGCCTTGCAGCGAGCCATTGAGGCTGGCGCTGTAGTCCGGCACGGGCTCGTCGATGCTGGTGGAGTCCTTCGGGTCGAAACCGGCCATGCCTTGCAACAAGATGGCACAGTCTTCGGCGGTGCGTGCCAGCGGGCCGCCCTGGTCGAGGCTGGAGGCGTAGGCAATCATGCCCCAGCGCGAAACGCGACCGTACGTCGGTTTCAAACCGGTGAGGTTGGTGAACGCCGCCGGTTGGCGAATGGAGCCACCGGTGTCGGTGGCGGTGGCGGCGGGCAACAGGCGCGCGGCCACGGCCGCGGCCGAACCACCGGACGAACCACCAGGTACGTGTTCCAGGTTCCACGGGTTCTTCACGGCGCCGTAGTAGCTCGATTCGTTGGCCGACCCCATGGCGAATTCGTCCATGTTGGTCTTGCCCAGGGTCACGGCGCCGGCCTCGGCCAGCTTGGCGACCACGGTGGCGTCATACGGCGCCTTGAAATTGTCGAGCATCTTCGAGCCGCAGCTGGTGCGAATGCCCTGGGTGCAGAACAGGTCCTTGTGGGCGATCGGCGCGCCGAGCAGGGCGCCGCTCTCACCCTTGGCACGGCGTGCGTCAGCGGCTTTCGCCTGCTGGAGCGCCAGGTCTTCGGTGAGGCTGATGAAACTGTTGAGCTGTGGGTCGAGCTGGGCGATACGCGCCAGCAGCACCTTGGTCAGCTCTTCGGAGGAAAACTTCTTGTCGGCGAGTCCGCGGGCGATCTCGGCCAGAGTCAATTGATGCATTGCAGGCTCTTTCCCTTTAGTCGATGACTTTCGGAACCAGATACAGGCCGTTTTCGACCGCTGGTGCGATGGACTGATAGGCCTCGCGGTGATTGGACTCGGTCACAACGTCTGCGCGCAGGCGCTGGTTGGCTTCCAGTGGGTGGGCCAGGGGTTCGATACCGTCGGTATTGACCGCCTGCATTTCGTCGACCAGCCCGAGAATGCTGTTCAGGGCCGAAGTGATGTGTGGAAGATCGGCATCATTGAGGCCCAGGGAGGCCAGATGAGCGATTTTTTCCACGTCGGAGCGTTCAAGCGCCATGGGATTCTCCAGTGGAAAACAAAACGGACGTCGTCCGTGTGTTAGATTGTCGGAACACTACCGCATTTCTACGGTCATAAGGCCGCGATTGTGGGGGTTGGTGCACAGAAAAGCGTCCAATTTAACATATTGGCGCCTTGCCCAAAATCCCTGTCGTTGTTAGAGTTTGCCGCACTTTTTTACCCACGCGTTGCCTAGGGTCCCTTTCCCATGTTCAAGAAACTGCGTGGCATGTTTTCCAGCGATCTTTCCATTGACCTGGGCACTGCCAACACCCTTATTTACGTGCGCGAGCGCGGTATCGTCCTGAATGAACCATCGGTTGTGGCCATTCGGACGCACGGTAACCAGAAAAGTGTCGTTGCTGTCGGCACCGAGGCCAAGCGCATGCTCGGTCGTACGCCGGGCAACATTGCTGCCATTCGTCCGATGAAGGACGGTGTCATCGCCGACTTCAGCGTTTGCGAAAAGATGCTGCAGTATTTTATCAACAAAGTTCACGAAAACAGCTTTCTGCAGCCTAGTCCTCGTGTGTTGATCTGCGTTCCCTGCAAATCCACCCAGGTCGAGCGTCGTGCGATCCGTGAGTCGGCCCTGGGGGCCGGTGCCCGCGAAGTGTTCCTGATCGAAGAGCCAATGGCGGCTGCCATCGGTGCCGGCCTGCCGGTTGAAGAGGCGCGCGGCTCGATGGTTGTGGATATCGGTGGCGGTACCACTGAAATCGCGCTGATCTCCCTCAATGGCGTGGTTTACGCCGAATCCGTACGGGTTGGCGGCGACCGCTTCGACGAAGCGATCATCACCTATGTGCGTCGCAACTATGGCAGCCTGATCGGCGAGTCCACGGCCGAGCGCATCAAGCAGGAAATCGGTACGGCCTACCCGGGCGGTGAAGTTCGCGAAGTGGATGTTCGCGGCCGTAACCTGGCCGAGGGCGTTCCACGTGCCTTTACCCTGAACTCCAATGAAGTGCTGGAAGCTCTGCAAGAGTCGCTGGCAACCATCGTTCAGGCGGTAAAAAGCGCGCTGGAGCAATCGCCGCCGGAACTGGCGTCGGACATCGCCGAGCGTGGCCTGGTCCTGACCGGTGGTGGCGCCTTGCTGCGTGACCTCGACAAGTTGCTGGCCCAGGAAACCGGCCTGCCGGTCATTGTTGCCGAAGATCCGTTGACCTGTGTGGCTCGCGGCGGTGGCCGTGCATTGGAAATGATGGATAAGCACACCATGGACCTGCTCTCCAGCGAATAAGTCGTTGGGTGGCAACTATGCTGTTCGCGCACAGGCAGCACTTTGCAGTGCTGCCTGCCTGCGTTTATCTTCTGTCAGTCTGCATCCAGGCCGGTTTGATGCCGTATGAATAAACAGAACATTTGCCTGGGAGGAGCGGCTTATTAAACCGCTTTTCACCAAGGGCCCCTCATTGGGCGTGCGCTTTCTGGTGCTGGCCGCGCTATCGGTCGCGCTGATGGTGGTCGATGCCCGCTTTGAAGTGCTCAAGCCGGCGCGCAGCCAGATGTCGCGGGTCTTGATGGACGCTTATTGGGTGACCGACCTGCCTGAACGGTTGTGGCAGGGTGTGAGCAGCCAGTTTGGCAGCCGCACCGAGCTTGTCGCCGAAAACGAAAAACTCAAGACTGAAAACCTGCTGCTGCAGGGGCGCATGCAAAAGCTGGCGGCCCTCACCGAGCAGAACGTTCGGCTGCGCGAGTTGCTCAATTCGTCCGCGTTGGTGAACGAAAAGGTCGAAGTGGCCGAGCTGATTGGCGTCGACCCCAACCCCTTCACGCACCGCATCATCATCAACAAGGGTGAGCGCGACGGCGTAGTGCTCGGCCAGCCGGTGCTCGATGCCCGTGGCCTGATGGGCCAGGTGGTCGAGTTGATGCCGTACACCTCGCGGGTGTTGCTGCTGACGGACTCCACCCACAGCATTCCGGTGCAAGTGAACCGCAATGGCCTGCGGGCGATTGCCAGCGGCACGGGTAACCCGGAGCGCCTGGAGTTGCGTCATGTCGCGGATACGGCGGACATCAAGGAAGGCGATCTGTTGGTCAGCTCCGGCCTCGGTCAGCGTTTTCCGGCCGGCTACCCGGTGGCCACCGTCAAGGAAGTGATCCATGACTCGGGCCAGCCGTTCGCGATCGTCCGTGCGGTCCCGACCGCCGCGCTCAATCGCAGTCGCTACATGTTGCTGGTGTTCAGTGACAGCCGCACCCCGGAAGAGCGCGCGAATGCAGCCGCTCAAGCCCAGGATGCACAGGACCAGCCCGCCGGCAGTGCCGTGACAGTGCCAGCAACCGCGACCAATCCTGCGGCCGGTACCGTGCCTGCACCCGCTCCTGCGGCAGCGCCGGCGGCCACTGTGCCAGTCGCGGTGCCCGCGGTTGCGCCCAAGCCTGTGACCCCGGCCAAGCCTGCTACGCATCCAACGCCGGCCAAGCCTCCCGCAGCACCTGCGCCTGTCGTCAAGCCGCCGGCCACCAAGCCGCCCGTCACGACGCCTGAAGCTATCACCCGGGGAAGAGAATAATGGCCAGTACCCGTTCCCGTAATGGCTGGATCATCTGGCTGACGTTCGCGATCGGCTTGCTGCTCAGCGTCGTACCCTTTCCCCATGTCGAAATCCTGCGTCCGATGTTCCTGGCACTGCCCTTGGCGTACTGGGCACTGGAACTGCCGCAGAAAGTCGGGATGGCCAGTGCCTTTTGCCTGGGGCTTGCACAAGACGTGCTGTTCGGCACCTTGCTGGGGCACAACGCGCTGATCCTGACCCTGATCACCTTCCTGATCCTGTCGTTGCAACAGCGCTTGCGGATGTTCCCCATGTGGCAGCAAAGCCTGGTGATCATGGTGGTACTGGGGCTCGCCCAGTTGTTGCAACTGTGGCTCAGTGCCCTGACCGGCAATCGTCAAACGCTGGCGGTGCTCCTGCCTGCGCTGATCAGCGCGTTGCTCTGGCCCTGGGTCAGCTTTGGATTGCGTGGGTTGAGTCGCCGCTACAAAATCAATTAATCATTCGGTCAGGCATTAGCCCGCACCTCGACAGGGAGATGTCTTGATGAATCCGCTTTACCTCGCCTCAGGTTCGCCACGCCGGCGTGAGCTGCTCACGCAGATCGGCGTGCCGTTCACCGCCATCAGCGCGGACATCGATGAAACCCCTCTGACAGATGAATCCCCAGCGGCCTATGTCGAACGCTTGGCGCGCGGCAAGGCACTGGCCGGGTTCCAGTCGCTGGCCGCTGCCGAGCACGGCACCGCTGCGTGCGTCCTGGGTGCCGACACAGCTGTCGTGCTGGATGGGCAGATTCTCGGCAAGCCGCAGGACGAAGCAGGCGCGCGGGCCATGTTGATGAGCCTTGCAGGGCGTGAACACGAAGTCCTGACGGCGATTGCCGTGCTTGATACCCGGCGTTGCGAGTCACGAGTAGTGCGCAGCCTGGTGCGTTTTCGCGCCATCGGCAGTGACGAAGCTGGGGCCTATTGGGCCAGCGGCGAGCCGCAGGACAAGGCTGGTGGCTACGGTATTCAGGGGCTTGGCGCCGTGTTTGTGGCCGGGCTCGATGGCAGTTACTCCGCCGTGGTTGGCCTGCCTCTGTGCGAAACCGCAGAATTGCTTGGCCATTTCGGCATACCCTGTTGGCAAAACCTTATCGCGCGCTCTGCGCCGTACTGACCTGATGCGGCCATAATCGTGAACATGCCTGAACGAGACCTTGCCATGAGTGAAGAGATTCTGATCAACATCACGCCGATGGAATCGCGTGTGGCGGTGGTCGAAAACGGTGTTCTGCAAGAAGTGCATGTCGAGCGCACACAAAAGCGCGGGATCGTCGGCAATATTTACAAAGGCAAGGTCGTGCGGGTGTTGCCGGGCATGCAGGCGGCGTTCGTCGATATCGGCCTGGACCGCGCCGCGTTCATCCACGCTTCGGAAATCTCCCTGCGCGAAGGCCCTGCGGTCGAAAGCATCAGTGCCCTGGTCCACGAAGGCCAGAGCCTGGTGGTGCAGGTCACCAAGGATCCGATCGGCTCCAAGGGCGCTCGTTTGACTACCCAGTTGTCGATTCCTTCACGGTACCTGGTGTACATGCCGCGCACCGCGCACGTCGGTATTTCGCTGAAGATCGAAGACGAAGCCGAGCGTGAGCGCCTCAAGCAGGTGGTCACCGATTGCGTTGCCAAAGAAGGCATCAAGGAAGCCGGCGGGTTCATCCTGCGCACTGCGGCCGAAGGGGCGGGCGCCGATGAGATCCTGATGGACATCCGCTACCTGCGCCGTCTCTGGGACCAGATCGGGACACAGATCAAGACGGTGGGTGCTCCCAGCGTGATCTACGAAGACCTCGGCCTGGCCCTGCGCACCTTGCGCGATCTGGTCAGCCCGAAGATCGAGAAGATTCGCATCGACTCCCGGGAAACCTTTCAGAGAACCACGCAGTTTGTCGCCGAACTGATGCCGGAAATCGCCGATCGCCTGGAACACTATCCGGGCGAGCGACCGATTTTCGACCTGTATGGCGTCGAAGACGAGATTCAAAAGGCGCTGGAGCGCAAGGTTCCACTCAAGTCCGGCGGTTACCTGGTGGTCGATCCAGCCGAGGCCATGAGTACCATTGACGTCAACACCGGTGCGTTCGTCGGGCACCGGAACCTCGAAGAGACTATCTTCAAGACTAATCTGGAAGCGGCGACGGCCATCGCCCGGCAACTGCGCCTGCGCAACCTGGGCGGGATCATCATCATCGATTTCATCGACATGGAAGATGAAGAACACCAGCGCCAGGTACTGCGCACTCTGGAGAAACAACTGGAGCGTGATCACGCCAAGACCAACATCATAGGGATTACCGAGCTGGGCCTGGTGCAGATGACCCGCAAGCGCACGCGCGAAAGCCTGGAACAGGTGTTGTGCGAGCCCTGCAACAGTTGCCAGGGGCGGGGCAAGCTCAAGACCCCGGAAACCGTGTGCTATGAGATCTTCCGAGAGATCCTGCGCGAGGCGCGCGCCTATCAGGCCGAAGGCTACCGTGTACTGGCCAACCAGAAAGTGGTGGACCGGCTCCTGGATGAAGAGTCGGGTAACGTGGCCGAACTTGAAAGCTTCATTGGTCGAACCATTCGTTTTCAAGTGGAAACCATGTACTCCCAGGAACAATACGACGTGGTGTTGCTCTGAGTCGGGGTGTATCACTAATGACGGCTGGCCTGCGCTCGCCGCACGCGTTCGCTATGGGAGCCCACTGACATGGAGCGTCTGATCCGCATTCTAGGCGCGCTGACTCGCTGGGGGTTGGGGCTCAGTGCGTTGCTGCTGGTGCTGGTCGCGCTCTACGTCAACCTCGGTCGCGAGCTGGTTCCGCTGGTCGCCGAGTATCGCGCCGAGGTCGAGAGCAAAGCCCGTGACGCGCTGGGCCTGCCGTTGCG
This sequence comes from Pseudomonas sp. FW300-N1A1, assembly GCF_058789115.1. Taxonomy (NCBI): domain Bacteria; kingdom Pseudomonadati; phylum Pseudomonadota; class Gammaproteobacteria; order Pseudomonadales; family Pseudomonadaceae; genus Pseudomonas; species Pseudomonas sp. FW300-N1A1. The sequence continues at coordinate 27,538 of NZ_JBYTBK010000046.1, forward strand.
CATTGGCAGCCTCGAGGGCGGCTGGAGTGGCATGGGGCCGGTCCTGATGGCCCATGACGTGGTGGTCGGCGAGGGTGCCAACGCCCTGTATCTGGATCAGGTCCGGGTCGTGCCGGATGTCTGGACCAGCCTGTTGTCGCGCGTGGTACGGATCGAACACCTGGAACTCAATGGCCTGAAGCTCAGCCTCAAGGAAGGCGCGGACGATCAATGGGCGCTGGAAGGCCTTCCGGTGCAGCAGAACCAGCCCCTGGACCCCGAGCGACTGCTCAACCAGATGCAAATGGTGTCCCGACTGTCGGTGCTCGACAGCCAGGTCACCTTGCAACCGCTCGACCACAAGCCGCTGACCCTGACGTATGTTGGCCTGACGCTTAAAACCGGTGTCAGCCGCCAGCGTCTCGACGCACGGTTGACCTTGCCCGATGGCCAGCCACTGGCCATGAGCCTGCGCAGCCGGATTCGCGCCAGTGAGTGGAAAGATGCGCAAATCGATGCCTACCTGAGCCTGCCGCAAAGCGATTGGTCGAAGTGGTTGCCTGAGCGGGTGACCCAGCAATGGAATTTTTCCGAAATCAAGGCCGGCGGCGAGTTCTGGGTGAACTGGGGCCAAGGGGTGCTGCAAAGCGCAGCGGTGCGTCTCAATGCCCCGCAAATCAAAGGCGCATACGCCGAGCGCAAGCCGATCCAGATCAACAACCTGGCGCTCAATGGGTATTACCAGCGCAGTGCCGAGGGGGCGCAGATCACCCTGGACTCTCTGGCCATGAGCCTGGCTGAGACCCGCTGGGAAACCCGCCTGCAGGTGCAACAGACGAGGCCGGCGGAACAGATTCGGGAGCTCTGGCACCTGGAGGCTGATCGCCTTGACCTGACGCCGCTCACCCCGCTGCTCAATGCCCTGGGCCCATTGCCCGAGGGTGTTGCAACGGCGGTCGAAAGGCTCAAATTCACCGGCTCCTTGCGTAATGTGCTGATCGACGTGCGGCCCGAGGCGACCGATGACAGCAAGTTCAGCTTCGCGGCCAACCTGGAGCGCGTTGGTTTTGATGCCTACTACGGGGCTCCGGCGGCCCGCAACGTTTCCGGGAGTATCAGTGGCGACCTCGGTCAGGGCGAGCTACGCATGGACAGCAAGGATTTTTCCCTGCACCTGGACCCGATCTTCACTAAGCCATGGCAGTACATTCAGGCCAATGCGCGGCTGACCTGGAAACTCGACAAGCAAGGCTTCACCCTGATCGCTCCGTACCTGAAGGTGCTGGGCGAGGAGGGCAAGATTGCTGGCGACTTCCTGATCCGGCTGTATTTCGATCCCGCCCGGGAAGACTATATGGACTTGCGGGTCGGACTGCTGGAGGGGGACGGGCGCTATACCGGCAAGTACCTGCCGAAGGTCTTGAGCCCGGCACTGGACGAGTGGTTGCGCACGGCGATTCTCAAGGGCGCGGTGGACGAAGGATTCTTCCAGTACCAAGGGTCGTTGAGCCATGACGCTACCGATACGGCGCGCAGCATCAGCCTGTTCTTCAAGGTCCACGATGCCGAGCTGGCCTTTCAGCCAGGTTGGCCGCACCTGAGCAAGATCAGTGGCGATGTGTTCGTCGAGGACAGCGGCGTGCGGATTCTGGCCAGCCAGGGCCAGTTGCTCGATACCCAGGTGCGGGATGTCACCGTCAATATTCCCCATGTACCCGCCGGGCAGAACTCCCACATGTTCATCGATGGCGCCTTCGCCGGTGGGCTGGGCGATGGCCTGAAGATTCTTCAGGAGGCGCCGATCGGCACGGGATCGACTTTTGCCGGCTGGCAGGGCGAGGGCGATCTGCAGGGCAAGTTGAAGCTCGATATCCCTCTGGACAAGGGTGAAGAGCCGAAGATTCAGGTGGACTTCAAGACCGCCAAGGCGCGCCTCAAACTCAGCGAACCCGAGCTTGAGCTGTCTCAGCTCAAAGGCGATTTCCGTTTTGACAGTGCCAAGGGGCTGAGTGGGCAGGGGATTACCGCGCGCGCCTTCGATCGGCCGGTCAGTGCGCGGATAGTTGCCGAAGGGAGCCCGGGCAAGCTCAATACCCGGGTCACTGCCGACGGGAAGGTCACGGTGAAGAAGCTCACCGAGTGGCTGAAAGTCACTCAGCCGTTGCCAGTCTCGGGAGATATTCCGTACCAGTTGCAACTGAGCCTTGACGGTCCCGACAGCCAGTTGATGGTCAGCTCCAACCTCAAGGGCGTGGCGGTCGACTTGCCAGCGCCGTTCGGCATGTCCGCCGAACAAGGTCGCGACACGGTGTTCCGCATGACCCTGCAAGGGTCTGAACGACGTTACTGGTTCGACTACGGCGACCTGGCAGACTTCACCTTCGCCGCGCCAAGCGCCAACTTCGCCGACGGTCGCGGTGAGTTGTTCCTGGGCAGCGGCAACGCAGTGTTGCCAGGAAACAAGGGCTTGCGCATTCGTGGTGTGCTTTCGGAGCTGGATGTCGAACCGTGGAAAGTCTTGGTCGATCGCTATGCCGGGAAAGACCCGAGCGGCAGTGCCAAGCAATTGCTCAGTGGCGCCGACTTCAGGGTGGGCAAGCTCACCGGTTTTGGCACCACCCTCGATCAGGCTCGCCTGCAACTCGATCGCAAGCCGGCTGCCTGGGCCCTGCAACTCGATAGCCAGCAGGTCAAAGGCACGGTCGGACTTCCCGACGCCAAGGCCGCGCCCATTGCGGTCAACCTGCAATACGTACGCCTGCCGGCGGCCGATCCTGCGGTGCAGGCTGACGAGAATGCACCTGACCCGCTGGCGTCCGTCGACCCGACCAAGGTCCCGGCACTGGATATCGCCATTGCCCAGCTGTTTCAAGGCCAGGACCTGGTCGGTGCCTGGTCGCTGAAAGTGCGGCCGATTGCCAAGGGGCTGGCCTTCAATAGCCTGAGCCTGGGGCTCAAAGGCATGCAGCTGCAAGGGGCGGGCGGCTGGGAAGGTGTGCCGGGCGCCACCAGCAGCTGGTTCAAAGGCCGTATCGAGGGCAAGAACCTGGCGGATGTGCTCAAGGGCTGGGGCTTTGCGCCTACCGTGACCAGCGAAAAATTTCACCTGGATGTCGACGGTCGCTGGCCCGGATCGCCGGCCTGGGTTGGCGTCAAACGGTACTCCGGCAGCCTTGATGCATCGCTGCGCAAAGGGCGGTTTGCGCAAGTCGAGGGCGGCGCCCAGGCATTGCGCGTGTTTGGCCTGCTCAACTTCAACTCGATTGGCCGACGCTTGCAGCTGGACTTCTCCGACCTGTTCGACAAGGGTTTGAGTTACGACCGGGTCAAAGGGTTGCTGGTGGCCAGCAATGGCGTCTATGTCACCCGTGAGCCGATCACCTTGACCGGCCCGTCGAGCAACCTGGAGCTCAACGGTACCCTGGACATGATGAATGACCGGATCGATGCCAAGTTGCTGCTGACCTTGCCGCTGACCAACAACCTGCCGATTGCCGCCCTGCTCGTCGGTGCCCCGGCCGTCGGCGGCGCCTTGTTCCTGATCGACAAGTTGATCGGTGATCGCGTGGCGCGTTTCGCCAGTGTCAAATACACCGTCAAGGGTCCATGGAAAGAGCCGAAAATCACTTTTGAAAAACCTTTTTGAGACGCCGTTCTCAAGGTCGATGGAGTAGCATGAGCGCATACCCGAAACGGAGTGCGTCATGTCTCTTGCGGTGATTCAAATGGTCAGCCAGAGCGACGTGCTGGTCAATCTGGCCCAGGCTCGGCGCTTGCTGGCACAGGCGGCCGCGGGCGGCGCACGGCTGGCGGTGTTGCCGGAAAACTTTGCGGCCATGGGCCGTAGTGACGTCGCGGATATCGGCCGCGCCGAGGCCGAGGGCACAGGCCCGATTCTTCCCTGGTTGAAACAGACGGCTCGCGACCTCAAGTTATGGATAGTGGCCGGCACCCTGCCGCTACCGCCGGTCGATCAACCCCGGGCCAAATCCAATGCCTGCTCGTTGCTGGTCGATGAACACGGCGAGACTGTGGCGCGTTATGACAAGCTGCATTTGTTTGATGTCGATGTCGCGGACAATCGCGGGCGTTACCGTGAGTCCGATGACTATGCTCATGGCAATCAGGTCGTGGTGGCCGACACACCGGTGGGCCGGGTTGGCCTGACAGTGTGTTATGACTTGCGCTTCCCCGAGCTCTACAGCGAGTTGCGCGAAGCGGGGGCCGAACTGATTACCGCGCCCTCGGCGTTTACGGCCGTGACCGGTGCCGCCCATTGGGAAGTACTGATCCGCGCGCGGGCCATCGAGACCCAGTGTTATGTGTTGGCAGCCGCCCAGGGCGGTGTACACCCGGGGCCACGCGAGACCTTTGGCCATGCGGCCATTGTCGACCCCTGGGGCCGCGTGCTGGCGCAGCAGGACCAAGGCGAGGCCGTGCTGCTGGCCGACCGCGACAGCAATGAACAGGCGTCCATCAGGGCGCGGATGCCGGTGTCCCGTCACCGGCGCTTTTTCTCGCAGGGCGCCCAGCGACCTGCCTCAGAACGTTGAATTAAGGCGTAAAACCATGAGCGAGTTGTTGTCCTCAGTCAGTGAACATCTGCTAGCGCCGGGCGGCGTGACGATCGAGAACCTGCAAAGCGTGCTGGGAGATCTGGCCGGGCCGGGGATCGATGCCGCCGACCTGTACTTCCAGGGGCAGATTTCCGAGTCGTGGGCGCTGGAAGACGGCATCGTCAAGGAAGGCAGCTTCAACCTGGACCAAGGTGTGGGCGTGCGGGCGCAATCGGGTGAAAAAACCGGTTTTGCCTACAGCAATGCCATCACCCTTGAAGCCCTGGGGCTGGCGGCGCGTGCGGCCCGTTCGATCTCCCGTGCCGGGCAAAACGGTACGGTGCAGGCATTTACCACCCAGGATGTCGCCCAGCTGTATGCGCCCGATAATCCGCTGGAAGTGATGACACGTGCCGAAAAAGTCGACCTGCTCAAGCGTATCGACGTGGCGACTCGCGCCCTGGATCCGCGTATCCAGCAAGTGACCGTGAGCATGGCCGGGGTCTGGGAGCGCATTCTGGTGGCCTCCACCGACGGCGGCCTGGCGGCGGATGTGCGCCCCTTGGTGCGTTTCAACGTCAGCGTGATTGTCGAGCAGAACGGTCGCCGCGAACGCGGCGGTCATGGCGGTGGCGGGCGTACCGACTACCGCTATTTCCTCGCGGAAGATCGTGCCATGGGCTATGCCCGCGAGGCGTTGCGCCAGGCACTGGTGAATCTGGAAGCGATTCCGGCGCCGGCGGGCACCTTGCCGGTGGTATTGGGTTCGGGTTGGTCCGGGGTCTTGCTGCACGAGGCGGTGGGTCACGGCCTGGAAGGCGATTTCAACCGCAAGGGCAGTTCCGCCTATAGCGGGCGCATGGGCGAGATGGTCGCCTCGAAACTCTGCACCATTGTCGATGACGGCACGCTGGCCGGTCGCCGTGGCTCGCTGAGCATCGATGACGAGGGTACCCCGACCGAGTGCACCACGCTGATCGAAAACGGCGTGCTCAAGGGCTACATGCAGGACAAACTCAACGCCCGCCTGATGGGCGTGGCGCGTACCGGCAACGGTCGTCGCGAGTCTTACGCACACCTGCCGATGCCGCGCATGACCAACACCTACATGCTGGGTGGCGAAAGCGACCCGGCGGAAATCATCGCGTCGGTGAAGAAGGGGATCTACTGCGCCAACCTGGGCGGCGGTCAGGTCGACATCACCAGTGGCAAGTTCGTGTTCTCCACCAGCGAAGCGTACTTGATCGAGGACGGCAAGATTACCGCGCCGGTCAAAGGTGCCACCCTGATCGGTAACGGGCCGGAAGCCATGAGTCGAGTGTCGATGGTCGGTAACGACCTGTCGCTGGACAGCGGTGTGGGGACGTGCGGCAAGGATGGTCAGTCGGTGCCGGTGGGTGTCGGTCAGCCAACCTTGAAAATCGACGCGATCACCGTGGGTGGCACGGGCGCGTAAGGGATGGAGCTTCGGGTGGATTGCCAGGCAACCCACCCGGGACGAGGTTTAACGCAGACCGCGTTGTGTCTCGTCCAGCTCACGGATGTACTTGAAGATTTTTCGGCTGGAGGCAGGAGGCTTGCTTTGCGCAACCTCATGCTGGGCCTGACGGATCAGGGAGCGCAATTGCTGGCGGTCCGCGTCCGGGTAGTCGACGACGAACTTTTCCAGAACGGCATCGTCGCCGGCGATCAGGCGATCGCGCCAGCGCTCCAGGTTATGGAAGCGTTCGTTGTACTGGCGAGTGGAGGCATCGAGTTGATCGAGCAAGACCAGAATGGCGTCAGTGTCCTGATCGCGCATCAGTTTGCCGATGAACTGCAGGTGCCGTTTACGCGCGATGTTCGCGGTGTGCTTGGGCGCATCAGCCAGGGCCCGGCGCAGAGCGTCGGTCAGGGGCAGTTTTGCCAGCAAGTCAGGCTTGAGTGTTGTAAGGCGCTCGCCGAGGTCAACCAGAGCATGCAGCTCGCGTTTGACCTGGGTTTTGCTTTTTTCTCCCCCATCGAGGGAGTCGTCGTAAGAATCAACCATGGTGGCAGTCCGCAAAGAAACGCCGCCATGATAACCAGTCGGGGGCCGCTTGTCCGGCCCGGTCGCTCGATGGCCTTAACCGAAAGCAGAATTTGAGTGGAGAACAGCATGAGTGCAGTTGAAAGCGTCGGCCCACAAGCGTTACCGGCACTGCAAGAGCAAGTCGAGCAGATCATCGCCGAAGCCAGGCGCCAGGGCGCCAGTGCCTGCGAAGTAGCTGTGTCTCTGGAGCAGGGCCTGTCGACTTCAGTGCGTCAGCGCGAAGTCGAAACGGTCGAGTTCAACCGTGACCAGGGGTTTGGCATCACCTTGTATGCCGGTCAGCGCAAAGGTTCGGCCAGCACCTCGGCCAGTGGCCCCGAGGCGATTCGCGAAACCGTCGCCGCGGCGCTGGCCATCGCCAAGCACACTTCCGAAGACGAACACTCGGGCCTGGCCGATGCCGCCCTGATGGCCAGGGACTTGCCGGACTTTGATCTGTTCCACGAATGGGACATTACCCCTGAGCAGGCGATCGAGAAGGCGCTGGCCTGCGAAGCGGCAGCGTTTGCCACCGACAGCCGGATCAAGAACGCCGATGGCACCACCCTGAGTACCCATCAGGGCTGCCGTGTCTACGGCAACAGCCACGGCTTTATCGGTGGTTACGCCTCGACGCGCCACAGCCTGAGTTGCGTGATGATCGCCGAAGCTGACGGCCAGATGCAGCGTGATTACTGGTACGACGTCAATCGCCTGGGCCATTTGCTGGCCGATCCGGTGAGCATCGGCCAGCGCGCGGCGCAACGGGCGGCCAGCCGTCTCGGTGCGCGCCCGGTACCGACCTGCGAAGTGCCGGTGCTGTTTTCCGCAGAGCTGGCGGGTGGTTTGTTCGGCAGTTTCCTGGGGGCGATTTCCGGTGGCAATCTGTACCGCAAGTCATCGTTCCTTGAAGGCGCCTTGGGGCAGAAGCTGTTCCCGGAGTGGCTGACCATTGATGAGCGGCCACACCTGATGCGTGCCATGGGCAGCTCGGCGTTCGACGGTGATGGCCTGGCGACCTATGCCAAGCCGTTCGTCGAGAACGGTGAGTTGGTGTCCTATGTGCTGGGCACCTATTCCGGGCGCAAACTCGGCATGCCGAGCACGGCCAACTCCGGTGGCGTGCACAACCTGTTCGTCACCCATGGCGACGAAGACCAGGCGGCCCTGCTGCGACGCATGGGACGCGGCTTGCTGGTGACCGAACTGATGGGTCAGGGCCTGAACATGGTGACTGGCGATTACTCGCGCGGTGCAGCGGGCTTCTGGGTGGAAAATGGTGAGATCCAGTTCGCCGTCCAGGAAGTGACCATCGCCGGCAACATGCGCGACATGTTCAAGCAAATCCTGGCGGTGGGTAATGACCTGGAACTGCGCAGCAACATTCGCACCGGTTCGGTGTTGATCGAGCGGATGACAGTGGCAGGCAGTTAACTCCTTACCGTTACACACAAGGGCGCGTTACCCATTGGGTAATGCGCCTTTTTTATGGGCGCTAGGCGGGTCCGCTGTGGGAGATTCTATGTTTGAGGGGAAGCTCCAATAACTGAGTTTGGGTGGTATTCGCTCTGGTTTTTCATCAGGG
>NZ_JBYTBK010000047.1:0-33919 GCF_058789115.1 Pseudomonas sp. FW300-N1A1
CCCATGGGTACGGGCGGCTCGATCCAGACCGTCACCTTGGCCGTTCTCAAACCCGGCACCCACGAAGTCATCGATCGCTTTCTGTTCGCCCACGAAATCCATCGAGGCGAAATGTACTGGGCCATGGCCCAGCTCTTCATGCAGCAAGGCCCGCACGCCCTGCCGACCTTCCCCTACCCGCCCCGTGACTGGAACAACGAGGACGTGAGCTTCAACCTCGCCCGACGCCTCGCCCCCAAAGTGCAGTGGCCCGCAGAGATGGACCTGGAGTCCCGGACAGCGCCATGAGCGGAGGCGAGTTAAATCCCCCCACCATTGTCACCTCAGCCAGCGAACGTCGCGCCGCGCTGGCAACCTCTACACCTCCCAAAAAGCCCGACTACCGAGCAAACAGCACCACGCCTCGCGTGACCATCCGCACCGTCCACATGACCGATGGCAGCTCCACACAGTTGAAAGACATCCAGGGGGCGATTGTCCTCTTACTCGAGGCTCGGCACTACAACATCGAAGGCGCGACCTTGTCATTGACCTACTGGCCCAACCGCGAGGTACAGGATGCCTATGCAGAGCTGACCATGGTGGACTTCCAATGATCGCCCAACCCCATCACAACCCATCTTTCTGGAATTAAGCGATGGCATACACCGCCCCCTTACTCAACGAGCCAGCTCCCGGTTGGAAACACGATCTACCAGGGCCTAACCACCCACCCTCCGTTGAGCCCTATCCACCCGTACTGTCGAACCCACCCAACTACGTGGACGACATCTATCTGGAGTTACCGCGCTCAACGCTCAGGATGCGGGGCGTGTGTGCCTGGATAGCCATTCTTTTTCTCTTAATGTCATTCATCTCTGTTGCGATTTGGATCACGGCGGTTGTAACCATAGGAGGGTTACCTGAGTTTGCTCTCAATCTTTTCGGGTTTATCGCGTTCACTGCGAGCCTATGGGGGGCAGTGTATATGTGGCGAATGGATACTGAAGCCCCGCGCAATGAGCCCATCCGTTTCAATCGCCTGCGGCGCAAAGTCTATGTCTACCGCTTCCACCATGACGGGGGAAAACCCTTCAGCCGCAGTGCCTGGGGCGTACACCCGGTAGCTTATGACTGGGATGACCTGCACGCCGAAGCCTGCAGTGTCTACGGCCCCATGGGGACCGGAGGATTTATTGAAACGGTCACGCTGGCCGTTCTCAAACCCGGCACCCACGAGGTCATCGATCGCTTTCTGTTCGCCCACGAAATCCAACAAGGCGAGATGTACTGGGCCATGGCCCAGCTCTTCATGCAGCAAGGCCCGCACACCCTGCCGACCTTCCCCTACCCGCCCCGCAACTGGAACAACGAGGACGTGAGCTTCAACCTCGCCCGACGCCTCGCCCCCAAAGTGATGTGGCCGGCAGAGATGGACCTGGAGTCTCGGACGGCGCCATGAGCGAGCGAATGGCGCTAAAGCTCGCACTGAAAATGACCTTTATGCTCCGTTGGTGCATACGGATCAACATTGTAATCTTCGTCACGTCCGTGACTTTAGAACTCTTGCTTCCGAATGAACTTCAGACCTATTTGCGTCATAGCACGTTCCGCAAGGATCGAAGTAACGGCACGCCTAAATCCGAGGAGCAAGAACTGAAAAACTTCCAAAAAGCGATTGAGGCGACACTCTAATGTACCTGTTCGAATGGTTGATGTTTGATGGGCGAAAAACGGTTGACTACGAAGCCTTGGAAAAGGAAGCAGACAGGCAAACGAATGAGGGTGAAAAAACACCCCCCATAGGCGTCACACAACGCGTATCCGAAGCGATCTACCACAATGAATCTTTATATTGTTACAACTCAACTTACATAGATGTCCGCACCCCAAGCGATGAGAAGCGAGGAGTGATTACGCTTATTGTAGGTGGCGGTGGCGCAATACTTTTATGGATGTTATCAATATCTCTATACTTAGTAATAAGTGAGTTCATTGCAGGAGCAAGAACCTCCGGTACACCACTAGATATTACCGACTATCTATTCAATTGGATGTTCCCGGCTATTCCCGCAATATCGATGTATTTTTACCTCAAATACGCCTTCCCCTACCTACGCCTCGAAATCTTCACCGCCCGCCGCCTGATCGTCCGTTTCAACCGCATCACCCGCAAGGTCTACCTGCTTCGCCCCAAGCACCTGGGCGGGGTGGTGGCGCTGGACTGGGACAAGACCGACGTCTGCATCAACCCCAACATGTCCGAACTGGACGGCACCGGTGGGTTTGTCCTGCTGGGCTGGGAAAAGGAATACCACGCGGTGTCTGACGCCGACGGCAATCCCAAGGACGATTTCGAGATGACCCTCGTCGGCAAGCCGACCCGCAATGCCTCTGAGTTACTGGCCTTCTGGGAGTACATCCGACGCTACATGGAAGACGGCCCCGAGGCCGCGCCCGCGCCTGAACGGTTACTGCCCAGGTTTCCCTGGCCTTGGCACTCCCTCAGCGCTGTCTGGCGCCTGGACACTGGCTTTATCAAGACGCCGGCCTTGTGGATTTTCATACCGGTCCACCTGCTGTTACTCCCGCTGATCCTGATTCATGCCTGTGCGCACTGGGTGTCACTGTTGCTGTGCTACGAGCCGCGGTTTCCTCGCGCCATCGCCAATGCCGGGATCCATCGGAAGGAGAAATGAACAACCTCAACACCCCATCACACGCCCTTCACCGGCCCAGACTCAAGACGTGTGCAAAGGCCTCTGCCCCAAACGCCCCAGCACAAACGCCTGCGCCTTGGTCGCCAACTGGTCCAGATGCCGGTCGCGCTGTTTTTCGGCATCGAGCATCGCCCGTTTGCCGTTCTTTTGCAGGAGGTAGGTATGTATCTGCCGTACCTCGGTGGAACTGTAGATCGGCGCCACGTCCAGCACCCCCATCAAGCCGTCCGTGACGTGGTCCCGGGTGTTCATCAGCACCTGGTGACCGCGCGTGCCTAGCACCTGAAAGCCCATCGCTTCGAAATACGACACCTTGCCCACGGCACAGGTCAATTCGGCATGGGGGTAGCGGCCAAGCATGTCCTGCACCATCGCGCGGGCAATGCCTCGGCGCCGATGACTGGCGTGCACGGCCATGAAGGCCACGCCGCAGGCCTGATGATCATCCTTGACCGGCAGGTAAAGCAAAAAGCCGAGCACCTTTGACGGATCCTCCTCATCCATCGCCGTGATCAATTCGACAGCAACCCCTTTGCTGCCGTCGAGTGCCTGCAGATAGAGGTGGACCTCATACCCCACGGCGTATTGATACACGCTGTACAGCGGGTTGCTCGGCGGTAACGCGACGGCACTGATGTCGGTCAGGTTGTCGACCACCATCTGCAGGATCTGATCGTTAACGTGCTCGGAGCACGGTGCAACAAAGTGATTAATCGTGAACATCGGCGGTCTGGCTCCGAGGGTTAAGACGTTGAAAGTGGGCAGTATCATGAGGAGGCGTCACGTCGGCACCGGTTACGCCTTGGCCTTCACCACGGCGATCCACTCAGGATTCAACCGGCTTTGCTCGGTCTCGAGCCCCTGAGCCTCCATGTTGGCCTTGTGCTGGTCCATCTCGTGCACCATCTGGCTGAGGCTGCTGGTGTTGCCATCCAGTTGATGCATCTGCGCCAGGCCCAGGTGGTAAAAGCGCAACAGCTTCATCGCGCTCGGGTTGCCGGCCTGCACCGCATCGGTGACCTGGTGCATGACGTTGGTGACGCTCATCAGGCTGCGCTTGAGCTGCCAGCCGTACACCGCCGCCGCCATCCAGGGCTGGGACCAGAATTTGAACTTCATCAGCGCGGCGCTGACGACCACCGCCGCGATGACACCGCCCAGGTTGTAGCGAAAATTGTCGCCACCCGGCTCACCGAACACCATCACCGCCAGCGTGGACAGCGCCATCGCCAGTGCAATGAAGGTCACGGCAATGATCAGGGTGCTGCGACGCGTCTGCTGGCGAAAGGTTTCGGGGTTCCACGGCTTGATCTCGAACATCACGGCAGCGCTCTTTGGCTAGGTTGAAAACACGATTGCGCGGCATTATCGCCCGTAGCGCCCGATTCAGACACGTTTAATGCACGGCAAGGCCCATGCTGCGAAATCGCTCGAGGACGTTCGGCCGACGACGAGACCGGGAATCGAACGGCGAGGGTTTGAACCGCCCCGGTTGATACGTCGCGGATACATCACCCGACCCGGTTGTATCCGACTTGTTACCTTACCGGCCCGGTTGTCACTTCTGCACCGCCCGACAGGCCAATAGAGTAGTGCCATCGGTCTGTTTGCAGGGAGATGAACGCTTGTCGGCCCTGCTACCCGCCGATCCCCCATCACGGAAGAGGTGACATCATGAGTTTCGTAACCGTTGAGAAAAACCAGAGCAGCGCCCCCTCGGAAGCCGACCTGAAAAAAGCCATGATCGAGTCTGGCGGCAAGCCGGGCGAGGCTTCCGGGAACAACGCCGCCCGGACCCTGAACTACACCGGCACGGTCAATCACACCGTGTATGAAAACAAGCTGATCGACGTCGCCAGGGGCAAACGAACCAGCTGGAGCTTCATCTGGGCCGATGCGCGGGCCATTAGCCCGGTTAACTGATGCCACGGCGGGGCGGTTGCAAGACCGCCCCGCTGTTTTTCACCTGGCAAGCCCCGGCACAGACCTCCCGGTACACATCCCACCGCTGATACAGAATCGTTACGCTGGCTGTTACCTTCCCGACCTGTACCGGATCCACGCCCCTCCCGGTTGTAACACCAAGATACTTTGCCGCTCAGCGCCTCCCGCCTACTGTGAAGCCGTCAATGTGCCTACAGGGCCAGACACATCATCGGCACCGCCCACCTCCCCTGGTGGCGGCATGGAAAGCCCGTCACAGGTGCCGCTTGATCGCGTGTTCGGTGCAATGCCCGCTGCCCATTGACTGACCCACACACTACTTAAGGAAGAGGTAAGTCATGAGTAAGCCAATCGCTGCAAGAAAGAACAGCCAGCAACTTCACGATGACGTACAGGAAGCCGTCAAGGCGATCCTCGGTGCCACGACCCTCAAAACGGCGGACTACTACAAGGTATTGACGTCAACCCTGGCCGCGACCAGCAAGATGGTCAGGATCCAGATCGCCCCCGAGGACCTGACGCTGCTCAAGCAGTCAGGCTACAAGCTGTGCTTTGCCAAGAAGGTCGGCAACGAAGAGTACAACGTGGTCTGGCAGTCCTATGTCAAGTATCTGAGCAACAACAGCTTCAGCTGGACCCCTCAGTATCAATTGTTCGGGGCCAACGTTTTTCAGGCCAACGTGACGGTCGAGGTCTCGACCAACATCGTCGATATCGGCCTGGGGCAACGGTCGGTGCTTAGCGAGGAGGGTTTGTTGGGCCCGGCGGTTACCGCAGGGCCTGTCACCGCCATCACCCTGCAGAACGACTATGGCCCCATTCATCCCGGAATCAACCAGTTGTCCACTGGTATTGATGGCAGGCAAGTCAGTACCCCCATTTACGTTGCCACCTCACAGATCGTCACCGGCAAGACCGAGCTGACCCCCGTCGAGACCATTCTCGTGTGGTTCGAACAGAACGTGCAGACCAGCACCATGTTCAGCAGCTCGCGCTCCAAGGCCATCGAAATCGACTTGACCCGTGTCAATGATGCCTCCCGCCTCTACGCAGCCGGGGAGTGGAAAACGGTGTAATGACGTCACCGGGGGCAACCGGGCGGTTGCCCCACCGCTCAGGACGCATCACTGCCGCCTCTGGCGAAATACCCCGTCAGCGACCGACAGATGGACTCCGCCAGGTCTTCCTGGGCGGCGATGCCGCAGGGCTGATTACGATCGAACTGCCCTGACCAGCGAATCCGGCCTTGAGCCACATCAATCAGCCGCAAGGACGCCCGGACACGGGTCGGCTCCACCCGCACGCTGCCTTCCAGGCAATAGCTGCCACGCCGGGCCCGCACCTGATCCGGTACTTTCACACTGTTGCGCGGCACCTTCATCAGCACCTGGCTGGCACCGGCCTGCGTCTGCTCGAACGACTCGAACAGCCGGCAGCTCAACTCTTCACACAGGCCCCGGGTAAAGTCGTCGCCATCGTGGGTGATGCAGGTAAATGGCTGGACGTGCAGAACAGGATGACGGGGGCTGATCCCCTTGGGGCGCAACCGCTGGTAAGCCAGCCGATAACAACCGGCTGGAATGCTCAGGCGTACGGTTTCCTGCTGGCCGACGGTGGCGTAATGAGTCGCGAGCTTGCGTCGCAACCGACCCACCTGCACCCGCACCACCGGGTCGTCGCCCGTGCAGTAGACCGCTGGATCACGGCGAAACACCGCGATACCGATGGCGTGCTCGGTCAGGGGAATGTTCGAGCATTGCGGGCCATGCTCCACCAGGAAACGCAGCAAGCTGCCCATCCGTCTGGACCTGGCGAACGAAGGACTGGCCAGCAGTGACGCCAGCACCCGCTCCAGCTCTTCACGATCGAGTGGCTCGAGCATACCGTCCGCACTCGAATCGACCCTGCACTTGATCACCATCGACTGCCTCCTTGCAGGTTGCCGACAGTCGCTCCCACCTCAATGGAAGCGGAGGTTGAAACCGAGGACACGCCCTCAACGTCTGGCCATGGACTGGCACGGATGCAGCCAACTCGAAGCTTAGCAGCCGTAGCGCAAGGTGGAAGATATTGTGGCGATTGCCACACCCCTCATTGGCATAGGCACTCCCCGGCACCCGGGACCAGAACTGCTAAGCTTGTGACGATGGTCTGCGGCGCTTGCCAGGATGCTGGTGCACGCACACGCAATGGTTTTCCTGGCAATGGCACGGTGGGCTGACGAAACCGACGCATGACCCGGTCCGGTGCCCCAGCGAGTCAGACTTCGTTGAGCAAAGGAGTGGATATGGCTCCCGGCACCAAGCGCTCTGGCAAAAATCCCCCCCGCAAAGTAAAGGACACCGGGGACGAGCCGGTCTTTCGCTCACGTAAGGAGCGCCTGAGCGCAGGCGAGCAATTACGCGAGAGCGTGCCACATTCGGCGCACGCCATATGGAGCCCGCCGCGCAAACATCGAAACCCTCTCGCATTGCTCGAGGAGTCCAACCGCTATCGACTGCCCGAGCTGGTGCCTGTACGCTACGGGCGCATGTTGCGCAGTCCCTTCACCTTTTTGCGGGGCTCTGCGGGGCTAATGGCCCATGACCTGGCCACGACCCCGCTCACCGGCATTCGGGTGCAAGCCTGCGGGGATTGCCACCTGTTGAACTTCGGGTTGTTCGCGACACCCGAGCGCAATCTGATTTTTGACATCAACGATTTCGACGAAACCCTGCCCGCCCCCTGGGAGTGGGATGTAAAACGCCTGGCGATCAGCTTTGCCGTGGCCGCACGCGACAACCGACTCAGCGATAAAGAGGCACGCAGCGCCGCCGTCGAATGCGCTCGTGCTTACCGTGAGCACCTACGCAAACTGTCGAAGCTGAACCCGCTGGAGGTCTGGTACGACTGCCTGGACGCGCAAGCGATCATTGATCTGGCACCCAACGCGGAAGTTAAAAAATTTCGCGAGCAAGTGATCGCAAAGGCCAAAATCCGGATAGGCGATTACCTCTATCCCAAGATCAGTGGCGAAGTGGGCGGACGGCGACGACTGATCGATCAGCCGCCCATTCTGTTTCATGTCCATGAGAAGGGCTTTCTGCAGCGCGTGCAGATGGCGCTGCAAGATTATCGATTGTCCCTGCCCCATGAACGGCGCGTGCTCTTCGACCGTTACCGACTCGAAGACATTGCCGTCAAGGCGGTCGGGATCGGCAGCGTCGGTACCTATTGTTTCGTCGGCCTGTTCTTTTCCGCGGAAAACCACCCTTTGCTCCTGCAATTCAAGGAAGCTTGCCCCTCGGTGCTGGCGCCCTATGCCGGTAAAAGCGACTACGAGAACCAGGGCCAGCGCGTTGTCACCGGGCAACGACTGATGCAGTCCTCTAGCGACATCTTCCTGGGCTGGACACGCGGTCGCAATGGCCGGCATTTTTTTGTCCGCCAATTACGGGACATGAAAATGTCAGCGCCGATTGAAGGGGGCACGGCCTCCCGGATGAAGCTGTACGCCGACTTGTGTGGTCGTACCCTGGCCCGCGCCCACGCCAAATCGGGAGACTCCGCGCTCATCAGCGGGTATTTGGGCAAGACGGACACCTTCGACCAGGCCATTGGCAAATTCGCCATAAGTTATGCGGATCAAAACGCGAAAGACCATGCCGCACTGCTGGCTGCGGAAAAGTCCGGGCGGATCCAGGCGCTCAGAGAAGAAGAGTGAGTCCAGGCCAGCCTGGCAGGCAACGGGGTTTCTGGATGGGCGCAATGGGCCGCGTCCCTTGATCTCCCGGAGAGTTGAAGTGCGCGGTACAGGTGCCGGCATCCGTTTCCAGCTGCGCCGCGCAGCTACAACCGCTTCCCGGAAAGATCAACCACGTTCAGGCCGA
The DNA here is from genome assembly GCF_058789115.1 of Pseudomonas sp. FW300-N1A1. NCBI lineage: Bacteria > Pseudomonadati > Pseudomonadota > Gammaproteobacteria > Pseudomonadales > Pseudomonadaceae > Pseudomonas > Pseudomonas sp. FW300-N1A1. The sequence continues at coordinate 8,513 of NZ_JBYTBK010000047.1, forward strand.
CAGCATCGTGGGGCGATATCCATGTCGACTACTGATACTTGACGTCCCGCGCGGTATCGCGCGTGTCCTGCTTGGTGTCGCGCTTGTCCTGGCGACATTCGGCACGGTTCTTTTCATCACCCTCTTTGCACGCTTCCTTGGTTTCCCTTGCTGCGTCGCGTCCTTCCTGCTTCGTGTCCCGCGACTCCTGCCGTTGATCAGCCTGGTCGGTCGCGTAGGCCGGCAGAGGCATCCACTGCGCGCCTGCGGCGATGGCCAGTGTCGCCAGGGCAATCAAGTAGTGCTTGCCCATCATGACTTTCCTCCTGTTCAAGAGTACTCGATCACTGTGCTCCCCGATCATCGGCCGTACTCGGCTGGGCGGGGATGTTCTTTGCCTCACAAACCGAAACTGCCTCGTTGTCAGTGCATGGAATTTAACGATAGGTCGACATGGGCAGACCCGCAAGGGAGGTGATGTCGCGCGCCGTAGCGGGCCGTTTTCAATGTCCGGGAGACGATCCTGTTGCCTTCTACCAACGGGATTCAGGGCGTCATTGCCAGGAATGGTTTGATTGCGGTTTGGCCACAGGCCCGGATTTCTACAGGAGCAACCCTGGCCATTCATAGGGGAAGCGAACGGTCTTGAATGACACGCTTCATCACAAGGTTGAGGTCAGTCGCTGGACGTTGGGTAACGTGGAAAGGCGCTCATCGTAGAGCTGTTGAAAAGCCGGCAAGTCGCGGGTGATGACGTGAAGCAGGTAATCAGGCTCGCCAAAAAGCCTTTGAGCCTCGACGATCTGGGGTATCTGCTCGAGTGCCCCTTCGAATGCTTCAACCGCCTGGTGATTACCCTCGCGTAGCGTCGCAAACACCATTGCCGAAAAGTTCAGGCCTAGCGCGCTGGGCGAGAGCTGCGCGCGATAACCCTGAATCACGCCCGATTCTTCCAGCGCACGCACTCTTCGGTGGCAGGGAGACAGGCTCAGACCGACCCGCTCTGCCAACTCGGTAACCGACAATCGTCCATCAACCTGAAGCTCGGTAAGAATCTTCTGATCAATCCTGTCCATATAGAATTATCTACCTGTATTCAGTATTTACATTGGAACAATAGAGAAAATATTTTAAGCGTATTCAATTATTCTTTCCGTGAACTTTATAACCGCTGGTCGTCCGCGTTTGTCTGGATAAGGTCAGACGCCGCCTTTATTTCTGCGAGAAAGAACGATGCGAGCCCCCCGCTGAGAGCACCCGAGATGACTCGATAAAAACCACTTCCGGCTGTCGATCAGGCCAGAACAAGAACTCGTACAGCTGCAGAAGGTAAGACAGACATGAGTCTTAGTATTTTCGCCGCGTTCTGGGCGGTGTCGTTCTTGTTCGTGATTACACCCGGGGCGGATTGGGCCTACGCGATATCGGCCGGCCTGGTGGGTCGCGTCGTCATGCCCGCCGTGGCCGGATTGTTGATTGGACATTTATTGGCAACGCTGATCGTGGCGGCCGGTGTCGGCGGCCTGGTTGCCAGCAACCCCATTGCCCTTTCGGTCTTGACCGTTGCCGGGGCTGCGTACCTGCTTTGGCTGGGAGTCAACATGCTTGTGCACCCCTCGACACCTCGCGCTGGAGAGGCCCAGGCATCCGGTTCCTGGACACGCTGGACCTTTAAAGGTGCCTGCGTGAGCGGTCTGAACCCCAAGGTTTTCCTGCTTTTTCTCGCCTTGTTGCCGCAGTTCACCGACCCGACAGCTTCCTGGCCGGTGCCGATGCAGATCATCGCGCTAGGACTGCTCCACGCCTTGAGTTGCGGCGTGATCTACCTGTTGGTGGGTTTCGGCTCTCGAGCCGTATTGCAAGCGCGCCCCGTGGCCGCTCAAGCAGTCAGTCGGCTCTCGGGAGCAATCATGATCATGATCGCCGTACTGTTGTTAATCGATCAGATCCTGCGCTGACCGTCATCTCCAGAATCTGCCGAGCTACGTCGACATGCGCGGCGTGCGACTTGGCACTGCCCGCATCTTCACCTCCAAGGTAAAAACAGGCTACTTTCCATGGGCCGGGCATTCTTTGCAGATCGATAAGACAAGGGACTTCAATGAAAAGCTTTAGACAGCGTGCAGCCGAAGGGCTTCAAACGGGCGATAGCTTCACCCTCTCCCGCCGCTTCTCGCAGGATGACATCCAGCGCTTTGCGCAGATTTCCCGCGACTACAATCCGGTACATTTCGATGCGCATTTCGCCGAAGCCCGTCACTTCAGGGCACCGGTATCCCACGGTCTGTTGACCGCCAGCCTGGTGACCGAAATCGGCGGCCAGATCGGCTGGCTGGCGTCGGCGATGACATTCAACTTCAAACGCCCCGTCTATGCTGGCGATACCGTGACCTGCCATTGGGTCATTGTGAGCACCGATGAAAAAGGCCGCGCGACGGCAGTAATCACCCTCACCAACGAGGACGGCATTATCGTGCTTGAGGGAGAAACCCGTGGGATTTTACCGGGTGCGAAGGAGCAGGAACTCCTGGTGCAGATGCTTGCCCAGGGCGATCCCACAAACGGCGTAACGCACGCCAACTAATGAGCGTTATGGATTGGAAGCGGCCACCCACCGCTTTCGATATCAGAAGTTAGCCGGCGTATTCGCGCTGATAATCTCGGCCTCGTCCGCCCCGATATTGCGGAACCGATGCGGTAAGGTCGTCGGAAAGTAATAGCCATCCCCGGCATTCAACACACTCACCTGGCCGTCCACCGTGAGCTCGACGGTGCCGCGCGTCACCAACCCGCACTCCTCGCCTTCGGTGTGCACGATCGGTTCTTCGCCCGAGCTGGCGCCCGGTGCATATTGCTCGCGCAGCAGGCGCATCTGCCGACTGGGTACGGAAGCGCCGATCAGCAGCAGGCGCAGGCCGTGGCGGCCGAGGTCGGGTTGCTCGTTGGCGCGGAAGATGTACTGGTGCTCGCGGGGCGGCTGGTCGAAGGTGAAGAAGTCGGCCAGGGACATGGGAATGCCTTCCAGCAGCTTCTTGAGTGAGCTGACAGATGGACTGACGCGATTCTGTTCGATCAGGGAGATGGTGGCATTGGTGACGCCGCTACGCCGGGCCAGCTCGCGCTGGGACAGCTTGTAGCTTTCGCGTACTAATTTGAGTCGAGAGCCCGTGTCCATGACAGCCTTATGTGAGAACAACTTAAGGGTAATGTGGGGTGGATGGCGGGCGACTTCTGTCGCGAAATGCGCCGTTCCTCTGTCCCGAAGACGTGAAGGCGGCTATTAAATCACGTTTGCCCCCCACCGCTCAGCAGGTTCGGTAAAGGGTCCGTAAAAAATCCGACGGCCTCAATCAGCAAGGCCGTCGGTGAGGTTGAAACTAGATGCCGAAACGGTCACGCATGGCGTAATACACCGCGCCCATGGCGGTCAGCGGTGCCTGGAAGGTGCGGCCGCCGAACATCGGCATGTGCGGCAGGGACGCAAACGCATCGAAGCGTTCGGCATCGCCACGGATCATTTCCGAGATCAGCTTGCCGGCCAGGTGCGAGCAGGTCACGCCGTGGCCGCTGTAGCCCTGCATGAAGTAGGCATTTTTCTCGATACGGCCGAACTGCGGCATGCGCGACATGGTCAGCAGGAAATTGCCGGTCCAGCGGTAGTCGATCTTCACGTCCTTGAGTTGCGGGAAGGTCTTGAGGATTTTCGGCCGGATCAGTTGCTCGATGTCGTCGGGCTCGCGGGCACCGTAGACCACGCCGCCGCCGTACAGCAGGCGGTTATCGGCGGTCAGGCGATAGTAGTCGAGCAGGTAGTTGCAGTCTTCGACACAGTAGTTGTTGCTGATAAGGCTCCTGGCCACTTTCTCGGACAATGGCTCGGTGACCACGATCTGCGAACCGCAGGGCATGCTTTTACGGGTCACACGGTTGTCGAGGTCCTGCGGCAGGTAGGCGTTACCGGCGATCAGCAGGTACTTGGCGCGCACCACACCCTTGGCGGTCCGGACCACGATCGGCTCACCGTAGGTGATTTCCACGGCCGCCGACTGTTCGAAGATTTTTCCGCCCAGGCCGATGATGGCGGCGGCCTCGCCCAAGGCCAGGTTCAGCGGGTGTACGTGACCGCCCTGCAAGTCCAGCAGGCCGCCGACGTAGTTTTTCGAACCGACTTCCCTGGCGATTTCAGCGGCATCGAGCATGCGCAGGTTGTGGTTGCCGTAACGCTCCCAGCTGCTTTTCTGCTTGGCCAGGCCTTTGAGCTGCTTCTTGTTCAGCGCGGCGAAAATGCCACCGGGCTTGTAGTCGCACTTGATGTCGTACTGCTTGATGCGCGAACGAATGATGTCGGCACCTTCGAAGATCATGCTGCCGAGCACTTCGGCGGTTTTATCGCCATAGCGCTGCTCGATGACATCGACATCGCGGCTGTAGGAGTTGACCAGTTGCCCGCCATTGCGACCGCTGGCGCCGTAACCGACCTTGGCGGCTTCCAGCACGGTGACGCTGTAGCCCGCTTCGCTGAGAAACAGCGCCGACGACAGACCGGTGTAGCCCGCGCCGATAACGCAGACATCGCACTCGACCAATTCTTCGAGTACCGGGAAATCGACGGTCTCATTGCGGGTCGCGGCGTAGTAGCTGTTTACGTGTTTTTGCATGATTGAATTCCCGAGCGGTCGCACGCCGATGCCTGCAACCGCTGCTGTGTAAAAGGTTAGAGCTTGATCCAGGTCGCCTTGAGCTCGGTGTACTTGTCGAAGGCATGCAACGACTTGTCGCGACCGTTACCCGATTGCTTGAACCCGCCAAACGGCGCCGTCATGTCGCCACCGTCGTACTGGTTGACCCAGACGCTGCCGGCCCGCAGGCCACGGGCGAAGGTATGGGCCTTGCTCAGATTGCGGGTCCAGACCCCGGCCGCCAACCCGAAGATGCTGTCGTTGGCGATGTGCAGGGCTTCTTCAACGGTGTCGAAAGTGATCAGCGACAGCACCGGGCCGAAAATCTCTTCCCGGGCGATGGTCATGGCGTTGGTCACGCCATCGAAAATCGCCGGCTCCACGTACAGGCCACCGGTGTCTTCGAGGGTACGACGCCCCCCAGCGATCAACTGCCCGCCCTGCTGCTTGCCGACTTCGATGTAACGCAGCACCGACTCCAGCTGACGCTGGTCGACCACCGCGCCCACATTGGTGGCCGGGTCCAGCGAATGCCCGGGCTTCCAGGCTTGCAAGGCTTCCACCAGCAGCGGGATGAACTGTTCGCGAATCGAGCGTTCCACCAGCAGGCGCGAACCCGCAGTGCAGACTTCGCCCTGGTTGAAGGCAATGGCACTGGCCGCGGCCTGTGCTGCCGCGCGCAAATCCGGCGCGTCGGCGAACACCACGTTTGGACTCTTCCCCCCCGCCTCAAGCCAAACGCGTTTCATGTTGCTTTGCCCGGCGTAGATCAGCAGTTGCTTGGCAATTGCCGTCGAGCCGGTGAAGGCCAGTACGTCGACGTCCATGTGCAGGGCCAAGGCCTTGCCGACGGTGTGGCCGAAGCCGGGCAGGACGTTGAACACCCCTTTGGGGATGCCCGCGTCCAGCGCCAGCTGAGCGATGCGAATCGCGGTCAGCGGTGACTTTTCCGAAGGTTTGAGGATGAACGAGTTACCCGCCGCCAGCGCCGGGGCGAACTTCCAGCTGGCCATGATCAGCGGGAAGTTCCACGGCACGATGGCTGCTACTACGCCGGACGGTTCCCGGGTAACCAGACCCAACTGGTCGTGAGGCGTGGCCGCGACTTCATCGTAGATTTTGTCGATCGCCTCGGCGCTCCAGCGGATCGCGTTGGCGGTCGCTGGAATGTCGATGGCCATGGAATCGCTGATGGGCTTGCCCATGTCCAGAGTTTCCAGGAGCGCCAACTCTTGCTGGTTCTCCAGAATCAGATCGGCGAAACGAATCAGGATGCGCTTGCGCTCGGCCGGGGCGAGTTTGGCCCAGACACCGGACTCGAAGGCCTGGCGAGCGACCTGCACGGCGGCATTGGCATCGGCTTCGTCGGTGCTGGCGACGTTCGCCAGAAAGCGCCCGTCCACGGGGCTGATGCATTCAAACGTATCGCCGCTGATTGCCGGGCGGTACTGGCCGTCAATGAATGCCCGACCTTCTATGGATAAGGACTGAAAGCGTTGCTCCCAGTCGCTGCGAGTGTTTGTCATGGTTGTGACTCGACGCAGAGAAATTGGTGATCGTGTTTACACATGAAACGAGCGCTGAATAACCTGTGGCGAGGGAGCTTGCTCCCGCTGGACTGCACAGCAGTCCCATCTTTTGGGGCCGCTTCGCAACCCAGCGGGAGCAAGCTCCCTCGCCACAGGTTGGGTGTCAGCCTAATCAAACCGTGTGCAGGTACCAGTTGTACTCAAGGTCCGAGATGGAGTTCTCGAACTCGGCCAGTTCACTTTCCTTGCACGCCACAAACACGTCGATGTAGGTCGGGTCGATGTAGCGGGCCATGACCTCGCTGTCGTCCAGCTCGCGCAGCGCATCGCGCAGGTTGTTCGGCAGGCTCTGTTCGTTCTGCTCGTAGCTGTTGCCCTCGACCGGCGCGCCCGGCTCGATCTCGTTGGTCAGCCCGTGGTGAATACCGGCCAGGACCGAGGCCATCAGCAGGTACGGGTTGGCGTCGGCACCGGCAACCCGGTGTTCGATGCGTACCGAATCCGACGCACCGGTCGGCACGCGGATCGCCACGGTACGGTTGTCGATGCCCCAGCACGGCGAGTTCGGCACGTAGAACTGCGCACCGAAACGACGGTAGGAGTTGACGTTCGGGCAGAGGAAGGCCATCTGCGCCGGCAGGGTCTCGAGCACACCGCCGATCGCGTGACGCAGTGCGGCGTTCTGCTCGGGATCCTCGCTGGCAAAGATGTTGTTGCCGTCTTTATCAAGGATCGAAATGTGCACATGCAGACCGTTACCCGCCTGGCCCGGGTACGGCTTGGCCATGAAGGTGGTGTCCATCTCATGGTCGTAGGCGATGTTCTTCACCACGCGCTTGAGCAGGACCGCGTAGTCGCAGGCCTTGATCGGGTCGGCCACGTGATGCAGGTTCACTTCGAACTGCGCCGGGGCGCTTTCCTTGACGATGGCGTCGGCCGGGATGCCCTGCTCTTTCGCGCCTTCGAGGATGTCTTGCAGGCAGTCGACGTACTCGTCGAGGTCGTCGATCAGGTACACCTGGGTCGAATGCGGACGCTTGCCGGAAACCGGCGAGCGTGGCGACTGCGGACGACCGTTCACGTTGTCCTGGTCGATCAGGTAGAACTCCAGCTCGAACGCGGCGCAGATGGTCAGGCCCATGGCGTCGAACTTGCTCACGACCTGGCGCAGGACTTCACGCGGGTCGGCGAAGAAGGGCTCGCCTTCCAGTTCGTGCATGGTCATTAACAGTTGCGCGGTAGGACGCTTCTGCCAGGGCTCGATGCTCAGGGTATTGGGGATGGGGTAGCAGATTCGGTCAGAGTCGCCGATGTCCAGACCCAGGCCGGTGCTTTCCACCGTAGAACCGTTGATGTCCAGGGCAAACAGCGAGGCCGGGAGATTGATGCCTTTTTCGTAGACCTTGTGGAGACTGGTGCGCTCGATGCGCTTGCCGCGCACCACGCCGTTCATATCCGCAATCAGAAGGTCGACGTACAAAACCTCAGGATGTTTCTTAAGGAATGCGTTCGCTTCGTTGAGCTGAACGGCACGCAGGGGTACCGACATGATGCACCTATTATGTTAATTATTATGTTCACCGCCCTTTCACGAGCCCAGTCAATCCGAAAGACAAAGTGAAGTCAATAGCGAGCAAAGCGCCTTTTTTGTTGATTTTATTGGCCACCACAACCATCAATCCAGCAAAAAACCGCCAAAGAGCTGCAGTTGGCCTACGCCTCCACTCACCAGCCGTTTAGAATCTTTTACATTGGAGTTGTTAAAAAAAATCAACGAGGCTAAGCTCTGGAAAAGCTCGTTCAAGTGTGAAACTTCGAGGTGATAAAAATGGCATTCAAGCCATTGATCGGCGTTACTGCGTGCGTCAAACAGATTGGCCTGCACCCCTACCACATCAGCGGCGACAAGTACGTACGTGCTGTCAGCGTCGCGGCCTTGGGGTTGCCCGTCGTCATTCCTGCCCTGGGCGAACTGACCGAAATCGACGATCTGCTCGCGCAGCTCGACGGTCTGCTGCTGACCGGCTCGCCGTCGAATGTGGAACCCTTCCACTATCAGGGCCCCGCCAGCGCACCCGGCACGGATCACGATCCGGCGCGGGACGCCACCACCCTTCCCCTGCTACGTGCGGCCATTGCGGCCGGCATTCCGGTGTTCGGCATCTGCCGCGGCTTCCAGGAGATGAACGTGGCATTCGGTGGCAGCCTGCACCAGAAAGTCCATGAGCTGCCCGGCATGCTCGATCACCGCGAAGCGGATCACCCGGACCTGGCCGTGCAGTACGCACCGGCTCACGCGGTCAAGGTGCAGCCGGGTGGCGTATTCGAAGCCCTGGACCTGCCTGCGGTGTTCCAGGTCAACTCGATTCACAGTCAAGGCATCGACCGCCTGGCCCCCGGCCTGCGCGCCGAAGCCATCGCTCCCGATGGCCTGATCGAGGCGGTCTCCCTCGAGCACAGCAAGGCCTTCGCCGTCGGCGTGCAATGGCACCCCGAATGGCAGGTGCTGAGCAACCCTCCCTACTTGAGTATTTTCCAGGCGTTTGGCGACGCATGCCGGCAACGGGCAGCGCTGCGCAACCAGCGCTGACGACAGCACACCGCATTCAACGATTGAACGGTCCCCCGCGAGTCAGGCGGGCGCGTCTTTGCGCGCCATCCCCTCGCGAAAACCACAAAACGCAATAACAACAAGTACGACCAGGCAGCCAGGACGGCGGCGCCGAATAAGCCCCACCGGCATCTCCCGGCACGGGCTTGCAATCACCTATTAAGTCAGGCCGTGTTGGCCCGGCGACTGAAACCTGTTGGGAGTTTCACATGGCAAACGCCTCCAGCATTTACAGGAAGACGCTTGAAGGTCATCAGCAACCGAAAAAGGTGTTGGTGAAAGTCGATCGCGTCACCAAGAAATTCGACGAAACCACTGCGGTGGACGATGTGTCCCTGGAGATCCATCAGGGTGAAATTTTCGCCCTGCTTGGTGGCTCCGGGTCCGGCAAGTCGACCCTGCTGCGCATGCTGGCCGGCTTCGAACGCCCCACCGAAGGGCGGATCCTGCTCGACGGCGTGGACATCACCGACATGCCGCCCTACGAGCGGCCGATCAACATGATGTTCCAGTCCTATGCCCTGTTCCCGCACATGACAGTGGCGCAGAACATTGCCTTCGGCCTCAAGCAGGACCGTTTGCCCGCCAGCGAAATCGACGCCCGGGTCGAAGAAATGCTGCGCCTGGTACACATGACCCAGTACGCCAAGCGCAAGCCGCACCAGCTCTCCGGTGGCCAGCGCCAGCGTGTGGCCCTGGCCCGCTCCCTGGCCAAGCGTCCCAAGCTGTTACTGCTCGACGAACCGATGGGCGCCCTGGATAAAAAGCTGCGCTCGCAGATGCAACTGGAACTGGTGGAGATCATCGAGCGCGTGGGCGTGACCTGCGTGATGGTGACCCACGACCAGGAAGAGGCCATGACCATGGCCGAGCGCATCGCGATCATGCACCTGGGCTGGATCGCCCAGATCGGCAGCCCGGTGGACATCTATGAAGCACCGGTCAGTCGCATGGTCTGCGAGTTCATCGGCAACGTGAACGCCTTCGACGGCACCGTGGTCGAGGACCTGGAGGGCCACGCGATCATTCACAGCCCTGATCTGGAACAGAAGATCTACGTCGGCCATGGCGTCAGCACCTCGGTGCAGGACAAGTCGATCACCTACGCCATCCGCCCGGAAAAAATGCTGGTCAGCACCCTCAAGCCCGAGACCCGCTACAACTGGTCCCAGGGCAAAGTGCATGACATCGCCTACCTGGGCGGGCACTCGGTGTTCTACGTCGAACTGCCCGGCGGCAAGATCGTCCAGTCGTTCATGGCCAACGCCGAACGCCGTGGCGCACGTCCGACCTGGGACGATCAGGTCTACGTCTGGTGGGAAGACGACAGCGGCGTGGTACTGCGCGCATGAATACCCTCACTCAGCAGTTCCAGCGGTTTTTGCCGAGCGGTCGCAAGGTCGTCATCGGTATTCCATTCCTGTGGCTGTTTCTGTTCTTCATGCTGCCGTTCTTTCTGGTGATGAAGATCAGCTTTTCCGAAGCCGCCCTGGCCATTCCACCCTACTCCGAGATTTACAGCTTCGCCGAACAGAAGTTCCAACTGCTGCTGAACCTGGGCAACTACTCGCTACTGGCCGCCGACGAGCTGTACCTCTCGGCTTACCTGGGCTCGTTGAAAGTAGCGCTGCTCAGTACGGCCATGTGCCTGGTGATCGGTTTCCCGATGGCCTACGCCATTACCAAGGCCAGCAAGGAAACGCAGAACGTCTTGCTGTTGCTGATCATGATGCCGACCTGGACCGCGATCCTGATCCGCGTGTATGCGTGGATGGGCATCCTCAGCAACAACGGCCTGCTCAATGGGTTTTTGATGTGGACCGGCCTGACGTCGCACCCGATCGAGATCCTCAACACCAACACGGCCGTCTATATCGGGGTGGTTTACGCCTACCTGCCGTTCATGGTGCTGCCGCTGTATGCCAACCTGGTCAAGCACGACGCCAGCCTGCTGGAAGCCGCCTCGGACCTGGGTTCGAGCAACTTCAACAACTTCTGGAAAATCACCGTGCCGCTGGCCAAGAACGGCATCATCGCAGGCTGCATGCTGGTGTTCATCCCGGTGGTGGGTGAGTTCGTGATTCCGGAACTACTGGGCGGCCCGGAGACCCTGATGATCGGCCGCGTGCTGTGGCAGGAGTTCTTCAACAACCGTGACTGGCCGGTAGCCTCGGCGCTGGCGGTGATCATGCTGGTGATCCTGATTGTGCCGATCCTGCTGTTCAACCGCAGCCAAGCCAAAGAGATGGAGGGACGGGCATGAACCGTTTCGGATTTTCAAGAATGATGCTGGTGTTCGGCCTGACGTTCATCTACCTGCCGATGCTGATCCTGGTGATCTACTCGTTCAACGCCTCGAAGCTGGTGACGGTCTGGGGCGGCTGGTCGGTGAAGTGGTACGCCGGCCTGCTGGACAACAGCCAGTTGATGGGCTCGGTGGTGCGCTCGCTGGAAATCGCCTGCTACACCGCGATTGCCGCCGTGGCACTGGGCACCCTGGCCGCCTTTGTGCTGACCCGGGTGACCCGCTTCAAGGGCCGCACGCTGTTCGGCGGCCTGGTGACCGCGCCCCTGGTGATGCCGGAAGTGATCACCGGCCTGTCGCTGTTGCTGCTGTTCGTGGCCATGGCGCAAATGATCGGCTGGCCGCAGGAGCGTGGCATCGTCACCATCTGGATTGCCCACACCACGTTTTGTGCCGCTTATGTCGCGGTGGTAGTCTCGGCGCGCTTGCGTGAGCTGGACCTGTCCATCGAGGAAGCGGCCATGGACCTGGGGGCACGCCCGTTGAAGGTGTTCTTCCTGATCACCATCCCGATGATCGCGCCGTCGCTGGCGGCGGGCGGCATGATGTCGTTCGCCCTGTCGCTGGATGACCTGGTGCTGGCCAGCTTCGTGTCCGGCCCGGGTTCCACCACCTTGCCGATGGAAGTGTTCTCGGCGGTGCGCCTGGGCGTGAAGCCCGAGATCAACGCCGTGGCCAGCCTGATTTTGCTGGCGGTATCGATCGTGACCTTCATGGTCTGGTACTTCAGCCGCAAGGCCGAAGCCAATCGCAAACGGGCGATCCAGGATGCGATGGACCAGACCGCCAGCGAATCCTGGCAGCAACCCAACAAGCAAATGGTAGAAGCGACGGCCTAGTGTCATTGCTGTTCAACTGAGTAAATACAAACCTGTGGCGAGCGAGCTTGCTCGCGCTGGGCTGCGGAGCGGCCCCAAAAATCCTGGCAACCCTTCCAATTTTGTGAGTGCAGCGCACTCAAGCGGGAGCAAGCTCCCTCGCCACAGGGTTTGATGCTCACTGCATTTTTGTTTTGTGATTTTGAATAAAAAAATGGAGTTGTACCGATGAAAATGTTTGGCAGGACTCTGCTGACACTGTCCTTATTGGGCGCGATCACCACAGGCGCCCAGGCCAATGACAAGGTTCTGCGCGTCTACAACTGGTCCGACTACATCGCCCCGGACACCGTCAAGAAATTCGAAGACGAGACTGGCATCAGCGTGACCTACGATGTATTCGACAGCAATGAAACCCTGGAAGCTCGCCTGCTGGCCGGCAAATCGGGTTACGACATCGTGGTGCCGTCCAACAGTTTCCTGGCCAAGCAGATCAAGGCCGGCGTCTACCAGGCGCTGGACAAGTCCAAGCTGCCCAACTGGAAAAACCTCAACCCGGTGTTGCTGAAAAACGCCGCTGCCAGCGACCCGGAAAACGCCCACGCGTTCCCCTACATGTGGGGCTCGATCGGTATCGGCTTCAACCCGGACAAGGTCAGGGAAGTGCTGGGCAACGATGCCCCGGTGAATTCCTGGGACCTGCTGTTCAAACCGGAAAACGCGGCCAAGCTGAAAGCCTGCGGGATCAGCTTCCTCGATTCGCCCACCGAAATGCTGCCGGCCGCCCTGCACTACCTGGGCTACCCGGTGAACACCCGGGACAGGCAGCAGATCGCCGAGGCCGAAGCGCTGTTCATGAAGATTCGCCCGTCAGTGGCCTACTTCCACTCGTCCAAGTACATCTCGGACCTGGCCAACGGCAACATCTGCGTCGCGGTCGGTTACTCCGGCGACGTGCTGCAAGCCAAGGCCCGGGCCAAGGAAGCCGGCAACAAGGTGAAGGTCGACTACAGCATCCCCAAGGAAGGCGCCGGCAGTTTCTATGACATGGTCGCCATCCCGCACGATGCGACCAACGTCGACAACGCCTACCTGTTCATGAACTTCCTGATGCGCCCGGACATCATGGCCGAGATCACCAACAACGTCGGCTACAGCAACGCCAACGCTGCGGCGACGCCACTGGTGGATGAAGCGATCCGCGACGACCCGGGTTCGTACCCGCCCCAGGCCGTGATGGCCACGTTGTACGCCATCCCGGACATGCCCATCGCGACCCAACGAGTGGTGACCCGCGGCTGGACCCGGGTCAAGCTCGGCAAGTAACCCACTGCGCCCGTCGGGGGCGCAGTCTGCAACACCGTTCACGGGGCGCCTTACCACCGCCGCTGCATCACGAACGGCCTCACCAGGCTCCCTCGGTCATGGTGATTCAGGCGTCTAGGGGTGAGTGCCCGCATTCCCCCCAGGACGCCTTTTTTCCAGCATCGCTCATGGCGCGTTGACCACCACGTAGCTCACATTACTGCCCTGGTACTGTGGCTGGAACCAGGTCGATCCGCATTGCATGTACGCCGTGTTGTTGCGCGTCACCTGCACACAGTCGCTGGGCATCTCCGACGGGCGCATGACCGAACCCACCACCGCCGCGGTGACCACGACCGTAGCCGTGATGGCTGCGGCCATGGCGAGCGGATGGTCGTAATCATCGTCATCGTCATAATCGTGATCATAATCGTCGTCATCGTAATCGCCGTGCCCCTCGCTATCGATATTCACATCGCGAGTCTTGTTGACGTTGCGTTCACTGTTGTCGACCCGCACCCGGTTACCGACGTTGTTGCCGGCATTCACACGGTTGCCCGAGTTGACCTCGTTCCCCACATTGGCCTGATCGGCGCGCTGCCTGGCCTGATCGCGCTGGGCGGTGCTGAGCCGCTGGTCAGTGCTGGCTCTCTGGCCGGTACTGGCCCGCTGGTTGGTGTTGGCCCGCGGGGCGGTCTTGGCCCTCGGGGTGCTGACCCTCTGGCCGCTGCTGAGCTGCGGATTGGGGTTGATCCGCTGTTTGGCGCGAACACCCTGATTGGTATTGATCCGTTGACTGGTATTGAGCCGTTGGCTGGTATTGGCCCGCTGATTGGTGTGGGCGCGCTGGGCTCGCGGGGCGTGCGCCGGCGGTGCCCGATTGACCGACGACCGGGCACCGCCCTGGGCGCGCAGCTGACGGGCGTCGACCAGTTCAGCGACACCGACGGTCAGCATTGCGGTCGCCAGCAGAGACACCAGAACCGCGTATGGAGGAATTCTGAACATGATCCTGCCCCCCTATTGGCTGGCTTTCTTCAAGGGGATGGCGACATCACCCTTGCGCGGCGTAAAGGTGAACGCCGAGGGGCTGATCTTCGGGGCAAGGTTCCAGCTGTAGACCGCGCTGTACTCCGGAAAGCTCGCCACGTCGGTGGTGGTGATCACCAGCTTGCAGGGCAAGGGTTTGTCGGCACGGGTGATCCACAGCTGCCAGTCGACACCCGCCTGGCGGAACGCCAGATGGTCGCACAGCGTGCCCTTGATGTAAGAGGGCCCGACATAGATCGCACTCTTGAGTGCGTCGATTTGCGCCTGGTCGCGGCCCAGGAGGAACAGGTCTTCCGTCGGCACCTGGATACCGTAGTGCTGCTCGATTTTGTGCAGGGTTTCGCTGACGGTGGCCGGAGCATCCACGGTGGTGTAGTACTTCAGATAGGGCGAGTACTGTGTCAGGTGCTTGCCATCGTAGAAGAACTCCCGGGTTTGCGTATCGCCATCGGCCTTGGCGTACAGGCGGTCATGCCCCGCCACCTTCAGCGTGGTTCGCGAGCCGGTCTGGATTTTCTGCCCCGAGTCCAGCACGGTATCGCGCGTGACCTCGGCGTTGACCTCGAATTTGGGCAGGCTGCGCAGGTAGTCCCCCACATCAATGAGTTTGTCAATTACGTGGGGGTTCAGGGGAGGCGCGGAATCGTCCGCCGGAGGCGCGTCCTCGGCCTGCGCGCCAAGGGTCATGGTTGCGATCAACAGGCAGAAGACTCGTGCTTGACGCTTCATCATCACACTCCCGGGTGGCGCGCTGCGTGCGCGGCCGCCGTTCCGGTGAACGGCAGGACAGTTCAATGAAAGGACGCTTTCGGGGGTTCGTCAATTTTGTGCCCGAACTGGGCTATCGTTAGCGTCCATCGCGAGCACCCGGAGCCGGATCGGCCGCTCGCGCCAATGCAATCTGGAGATGGTCATGCGAACACTTGAACTGGCCGGCGTACCGGTCCCCGTCGTCGGCCAAGGCACCTGGCGCATGGGCGAAGACCGGCACCAGCGCACGCGCGAAATCGATGCCTTGCGTACCGGCATCGACCTGGGCATGACCCTGATCGACACCGCCGAAATGTACGCCGAAGGCGGTGCCGAGGAGGTAGTGGGCCAGGCCATCGTCGGTGTGCGTGATCAGGTATTCCTGGTGAGCAAGGTCTACCCGCATAACGCCAGCCGCCGCGGCATTCCCCAGGCCTGTGAGCGCAGTCTGCGGCGCTTGGGCACCGACTACATCGACTTGTATCTGCTGCACTGGCGGGGGCAGCACCCCCTTGAGGAAACCGTCGAGGCTTTCGAGCGTTTGCGTGAAGACGGCAAGATCGGCCGCTGGGGCGTGTCCAATTTCGATGTCGCGGACATGGGCGAGCTGCCCTCCACCGCTTGCGCGACCAATCAGGTGCTCTACAACCTTGAAGAGCGTGGCATCGAGTTCGATCTGTTGCCCTGGTGCCAGCAGCAGCGCATGCCATTGATGGCGTATTGCCCGATTGCCCAGGCCGGCAACCTGTTGGTCGAGCCGACACTCAAAGCGATCGCCACACGTCATCGCGTCACCCCGGCGCAAGTCTCGCTGGCCTGGCTGCTGTCTCAGGAGGGCGTGATCGCCATCCCCAAGGCGGTTCGCCCCGAACACGTGCGGTTGAATGCCGCCGCTGGCGCGTTGCAACTCGACCCAGCGGACTTCCAGGCACTGGACCTGGCCTTCGCGGCGCCCACCCGCAAGCAGCGGCTGGCGATGGTCTGAGGCCTAGAACAAGCCCAGTTGGCCACCGATCAGGGTACTGAAGTCGTCGTTCACAAACGGCAGGATCGCGTCAGCCACCGGTTGCAGCTGACGGCTGATGTAGTGGTCGTAGTCAATCGGTGCGCTGCGGGTCTCCAAGGGTTCGGGCCCCGCGACCGTGATCACGTAACTGATCCAGCCGCCGCGCTGGTACTGGCGCGGCCGGTGTTGCCGGTCGTTGTACTCGTCGGCGATGCGCGCGGCACGGACATGGGGCGGCACGTTGCGCTGATAGTCGTCCAGCGGCCGGCGCAGGCGCTTGCGGTAGATCAGCAACTCATCGTGCTCACCCGCCAGCGTCGCCCGCACAAACTCGCGCACATAGTCCTGATACGGCCGCCGATGGAAAATCCGCAGGTAGAGCTCTTGCTGAAACTGTCGGGCCAGCGGCGACCAGTCGGTGCGCACGCTTTCAAGGCCCTTGTAGACCATCTCGTCGGTACCATCGGCGCGGGTCACCAGGCCTGCGTAGCGCTTCTTGCTGCCCTCCTCCGCGCCACGGATGGTCGGCATCAGAAAGCGTCGAAAATGGGTTTCGTATTGCAGTTCCAGCACGCTGTGCAAGCCGAACTCGCGCAACAGATGCTCACGCCACCACTGGTTGACGTAGGCCACCAGCGAGCGGCCAATCTGCGCCGCCTCTTCCTGGCCATGGGCGCGCCGTAACCAGACGAAAGTGGAGTCGGTGTCGCCATAGATCACCGTATGGCCCTGGGCTTCGATCAGTTGCCGGGTGCGCTGCATGATTTCATGCCCGCGCAGGGTGATCGAAGACGCCAGGCGCGTATCGAAGAACCGGCAACCACTGGAGCCCAGCACGCCATAGAAGGCATTCATGATGATTTTCAAGGCCTGGGACAAGGGCGCGTTGTGTTCGCGCTTGGCCGCTTCCCGACCCTCGGCGACCCGGGCGACAATCGCCGGCAGGCAGTGCCGGGTACGCGAGAAGCGCGCCCCCCGAAAGCCCGGCACCGACTCACTGTCGTCAGGGTGACGCAAGCCTTCGACCAGCCCCACCGGGTCGATCAGAAAGGTGCGGATGATCGACGGGTACAGGCTCTTGTAATCGAGCACCAGCACTGACTCGTACAAACCAGGTTGCGAATCCATGACAAAACCGCCGGGACTGGCCTGGGGCGGCCGCTCGCCCTGGTTCGGCGCGACAAAACCCTGGCGATGCATCAACGGCATGTAGAGGTGGGTGAACGCGGCCACCGAGCCGCCGCTACGGTCGGCCGGCAACCCGGTGACGCTGGCGCGTTCCAGCAGGAAGGTCAGCAGCTCGGTCTTGTCGAAGATCCGCGTCACCAACTCGCAGTCCTTGAGGTTGTAGCGCGCCAGGGCCGGCTTGTCCTCGGCGAACATGCGGTTGATTTCATCCATGCGCTGGTACGGGTTGTCGATCGACTTGCCTTCTCCCAGCAGCGTCTGTGCGACGTTTTCCAGACTGAACGAAGGAAAGCTCCAGGTCGCCGAACGCAGGGACTCGATGCCATCGATGATCAGACGTCCCGCTGCCGCGGCAAAGAAGTGGTTATTGCCCGAACCGTGTTCGCGCCACTGCATTTCCTCGCCACCGCGCCCAAGGCGCAACGGGACCGCCAGGCGCCGGGCATGCTCATGCAGGACGCGCAGGTCGAACTGCACCAGGTTCCAGCCGATGATGGCGTCGGGATCGTACCGGGCAAACCAGGCGTTGAGCTGTTTCAGCAGCAGGGTTCGGGAATCGCAATACTCCAGGGCAAAGTCCACCTGGGTGGCGTCACCGTTTGGCGCTCCGAGCATGTACACCTGGCGCTGACCGCAGCCCTCCAGGGCAATCGAATACAACTCGCCCTGTTCGGTGGTTTCGATATCCAGCGAGACCAACTTCAAGCGCGGCCGATAATCCGGGGCCGGCTTGAGCTGGGCATCGAGCAACAGGCCACTGGCGTCAGGCGTTCCGGTGAATGACACGGGAGCGGTAATGAAGCGCTCCATCAGGTAGCGCTCGGGTGGACGAATGTCCGCCTCGAAGACCTCTACACCGGCCCTGCGCAGTACCGATTCCAGGTGCATCAGCTGGCGATGTTGCTGGCAATACAGGCCGAACACCGGGCGATGCTGGAAATCCTGCAACGCGAGCGGGCGCAGTTCGACACCCGGCTCGCTGCTCGCCAGTTCCAGGGTGCGCTCGCGGTACTGCTCGGGAATGAACGCCACCGACGGCTGCACGGGCAAGCGCACCAAGCGCGGGCCGGCATCGGTCGCCAACCAGAACTCGACTTGCGTGCCGGCCGGGGTATCGCGCCAATGCCGGGTCAAGACGAAGCCCTGCTGTAAGTCCACCACTGCAACCTCGAAGATGATCTGAACCTTCGATTCTACCCGCCATCGGTGCTCAGGGCTGCCTTTACCTGTGTCACGCAAGCGATTGTAGGACAAGGTTAAACCGCTACGGATCGGTGCCGGGATTATTTTTGTAGTGAATGAAATTTTTCACTACAAAACCGTTGACGAGTTGTTTTTCCCCTTGCATGATGCGGACGTCTCCCCGATCGGGAGCGTAGGCAAAAGTGTTGTGAAAAGGCTCGACTGACCGCCGAGCTGCTCCCGGATGTGTACTGCCCACAAGGCAGATTGATGAAACTGACCCGGCATGAACGTCCCTCCAGGACAGGAAGCGCTGGCGAATACTCTTCAAGATGCTTGTGACCGAGCAGGTTTGTATCGGGCAACAACATCCAGGTAATCGCTGCTTCTCCCCCGTTGTGACGCCAGTACGTAGCAGTTTCTCGGCAAGACTACATGCATCCTGCTCAAGGCCCTGCCGATATTCGGCAGACAACCACTGTCGCCCTGGTTTCGGTACCAGATATCAACTTACCGAAGTAGAGAAGTGAATTAGCGAATCAACTAGACAGATCAAACATTGGTCAAGGGGCTTTAACATGAATCTGAACAATCAACCGACTATTGATGAACTGGCTCGTATGTTCGCCGCACACAAAGACAGCCATGACAGTCATATCCTGTGGATTGCCGAATCTGGCCAGGTGCATATCGACTGCCTGTCGCCCCATGCCCATGAAGCCGAGTTCGAACTGAACAAACGTGACTTGCGTGCCCGATTGAAGATGTACCGTCGCGGCCAGGGTTATGTTGGCAAGAAAGCCGCCGCGGACAAAGATTTCGTCGGCCGGGTACTGGCCACCCTGACTCAGGAATGGCAGAACCTGCAGTCCCGGCCAGACGTCAGCGTGATCGACCGCTACTGCTAAGTTGCCTTGCACAGCCGCTGATAGCCTGAACGGGTTATCAGCGGCTTTTTTGTCTGTGCTTTCCAGCCGCAGGCGCCCCGAACGCCGCCGATGACGCATTTAGATTGTGTAAATGCCGCTTTGCCCCCTTGCTCCATTAGCCTGCGTCTACGATTCTGTATAGGCCGTCCTCTAACACAGACAACAGCGGAGAGACCTCCATGAAGACCGTCGCGCAACTGCTCAAGTTAAAAGCCAGTCACAATCAGGAGGTCCACACCATCAAGTCCCATCAAATGGTGCTGGAAGCGTTGATGGTGATGGCCGCGAAGAACGTAGGCGCGCTGCCGGTAATGGACGACGGCAAGATCGTCGGCGTGATCAGCGAACGTGACTATGCGCGCAAGCTGGTGCTCAAGGGCCGTTCCTCGGTGGGCACCCCGGTCAGCGAGATCATGAACTCGCCGGTGATCACCGTGGATTCCCATCAAACCGTCGAAACCTGCATGAGCATCATGACCGACAAGCACCTGCGTCACTTGCCCGTGGTTGAAAACGGCCAATTGCTGGGGTTACTGTCCATTGGCGACCTGGTCAAGGAAGCCATTGCCGAGCAGGCCGAACTGATCCGCCAGCTGGAACAGTACATTCGCGGCGAGTAACTTTCGCCCCCTGCGCCCAATCGCGTCGCTGCGTGCCGCCGGTTTCGGTCGCGCGCAGTATTTCGTTTCAGCGTATCGAAACGGTAAACACATGCCTCTATTGTTGTGCACTGAACTTTATATTTGCTCTATCGCAAGGCGCTTCTATATTCAGTTAACCCCCTGACACGTCCGGCTTTTTCCTTGAGTGTGAACCATGGCCAGCAGCGACCACCTGATCATTTGCGAGCATTGCGATGCCGTGTATGAAAAAGCCGTGCTCGCCAAACACCAGACCGCCCTGTGCCAACGCTGCGGCGGGGTGCTGCAGCGCTACAACGGCATGACCCTGCAGCAACGCCTGGCATTGACTCTGACCGCGTCCGTGCTGTGGATATTCGCCAATTTCTACCCGGTGATGAGCATCAGCCTCAAAGGCTTGAAAAACAGCGCCACCCTCTGGGATTCGGTGGTGGCCCTGAGTGACGGCCCGATTACCTTCATCGCCCTGGTCGCGGCCATTTCCATCATCATCGCGCCCGTGTTCCAACTGCTGTTGCTGATCTGGGTGCTGAGCTTCGCGCTGACCTCCAGGCGCGCACCGGCGTTCAAGCTGTGCATGCGCTGGCTGGAGAGCTTGCGACCCTGGAGCATGCTGGAAGTCTGCCTGCTGGGGGCCATGGTGGCCGTATTCAAACTGGCCGGGTTGCTGGACGTGATCCCCGGCATCGGCCTGTTTGCCCTCGCGGTGCTGAGCCTGTTGCTGATCCGCATCGCCGGACGTGACGTTCGTGAACTGTGGGACTGCCTATGAATAGCCCGTCCGAAGCCCGCGATCTCAACCTTTGCCTGTGCCACAGCTGCGGCCTGGCCTGCGACATGACCGACCAGCCCCCTGTGTGCGAGCGCTGCGGTGCGCCCCTGCATAGGCGCAAGAGCAACTCCCTGCCCCGCACCTGGGCGTTCCTGGTCGCGGCGCTGGTGTTTTACATCCCGGCCAACCTGCTGCCCGTGATGAACACCAGCATGTTCGGCAGTGGATCCGACAGCACCATCATCGGTGGCGTGCTGGAATTCTGGGAGCATGGTGCCTGGGACATCGCCCTGATCATATTCATTGCCAGTATCGCCGTGCCAGGCATCAAGTTTGTCGCCCTGACGCTGCTGCTGGTAACCGCCCAGCGGGGCAGTCTCTGGGCCCGCAAGGAACGTTCGCAGCTGTATCGTTTCGTCGAGCTAATCGGCTACTGGTCGATGCTCGACGTCATTGTCGTTGCGCTGGTCGCCGCCCTGGTGAAGTTCCAGGCACTGGGTGATATCGAGCCACGACCCGGGATTCTGTTTTTTGGCATGGTGGTGGTCTTCACCATGCTCTCGGCGATGAGTTTCGACCCGCGCCTGATCTGGGATAACCCACAAACCGAGGAGGTCATGGATGGAATCGAAAGCCACTGAGGGGCAGCCACAGCCCGGCAAAGCCGACATCAAGACCCGCCGCTGGAGCGTTTCTCTGGTGTGGATCGTACCCATCGTTGCGGTGTTGGTCGGGCTCTCCCTGGTGGTGCACAACCTGATGCAACAAGGGCCGGTGATCACCCTCAATTTCAAGACCGGCCAAGGCCTGACGGCAAACAAGACCGAGGTCAAATACCGCAACGTGGTGATCGGCCATGTCTCCGATGTAGCGTTGAGCGATGACCAGAAGAGCGTCAACGCCACGGTAAAACTGTCGAAACAGGCCGAATCCTTCACCCGCGAGGACTCCAAGTTCTGGGTGGTGCGACCGCGCATTGGCGCGGGCGGGGTGTCCGGGATCGACACCTTGCTTTCAGGTGACTTCATTGGTGCCGACGCGGGGCAATCCGATGCCCGCGCCCGGGTCTTCACCGGACTCGAAGTCCCTCCGACCATTACCTATGGCGAACCCGGCAAGCGCTTCATGCTACACGCCCAGGACCTGGGGTCGCTGGACATCGGGTCGGCCGTCTACTACCGCAAGATCCCGGTGGGCCAGGTGGTTGCCTATGCACTGGACACCGACGGCAATGGCGTGAACATCGAAATCTTCGTCAATTCACCGAACGACGTGCATGTCACCGAAAACACCCGATTCTGGAATGCCAGTGGCATCGACATCAATGTCGGGGCCGACGGCTTTGCAGTCAAGACCGAGTCGCTGTCAGCCATGTTGCTCGGCGGCATTGCCTTCCGCGCCCCGAACTACAGCCCCGGTGACAAGAGCGCCGCAGAAAATCGAAACTATGAGCTGTTCGAGGACCAGGCGACCGCGCTCGCCCCGCCCAATGGCAAGCCGCAGTTCCTCGTCCTGCGTTTCGATCAGGCCTTGCGCGGTTTGAAGGTGGATGCGCCCGTCGAGTTCCAGGGGCTGGAAATTGGCAAAGTGGTGGCGATCAACCTGGATTTCGACGAAAAAGCCCGCACGTTCCCGATCAATGTCGGCATCGTCATCTATCCTAAACGCTTGGGGCAAGCCCATCTGAAGATGCTCAAGGCGCTGGAGCATAATCCTGAAGACGAAGCAGCAGCCGTGCGACTCATGGGCACTTTTGTCGACAATGGCCTGCGCGCCCAGGCTCGTAGCGGCAATTTGTTGACCGGGCAGTTGTACATCGCCCTGGAGTTCTTCCCCAAGGCGCCAAAAGTCGCCTTCGACCTCAATGCTCGTCCCGTGATGATTCCCACCGTGCCGGCCAGCCTGGAACTGCTGCAGGAGCAATTGCAGGCGATGGTCGACAAGATCAACAAGCTGCCGATCGAGCGCATCGCCAACAACCTGGACAGCAACCTCACGGAAATGCGCAAAGGCATCAAGCAGTTCAGCACCCAGACCTTGCCGGGAGTGGAGAACACCTTGCAGGAAGTGAGCAAGACCCTGCAAGCGGCCAACTCGACCCTCGCCGAAGACTCCCCACAACGCGAACAGTTGACCCAGACCCTGGAAGAACTCGGGCGCATGTCACGCTCCCTGCGCGAGTTGTCGGACTATCTGGGCCGGCATCCGGAATCCTTGCTGCGCGGACGTCAGAAAGATGCCTCGCCGCCAAACCTGCAACCGTCGTCGAACCGCTGACCACAGGAGTGCGTCCATGTCTTTGTCGTTGAGAGTTGGGTTGGTCGGTTCGCTGCTGGTGCTGGCAGCCTGCAGCAGCGACCCGGTGCATTACCACACCCTGATTCCGGCCCAGCCGGCATCGGCAACCCGCGGTGCGAGCAGCATCCAGTTTGAGCAGGTCAGCGTGCCGGCGCAGGTCGACCGCACGCAGATCGTCATCCGCCAGGGCAACAGCGGCCTGGCGGTCCTGGAAACCGAATGGTGGGGAGCGAGCCTGTCGGAAGAACTGCAAAGCGCCCTCGCCGATCAACTGTCAGGCACAAGCAACGCCCGTAAAATGTCCTTGCGTGTCGATGTGCAACGCTTCGACTCGATTCCCGGGCACTATGCCCTAGTCGACGCGCAATGGCGCCTGCGAAACCTCGAGTCAGAGGATAACAGTGAGTTCATCAACTGCCGGACAACGATCCAGACCCCGTCAGGCGCGACTATCGACGATCTGGTACTGGCGCATCAGAAGAACGTGAAGGGCCTCGCCGTGGCGATCAGCCAGGCCGTTGCCAGCGGGCGTTGCCCCGGGGCGCAGTAAGCGTGGCAATTATTGCGCGAAGCCTGAGGACGGCTGGGCCTGATCAGTCGGCGCTGGCAGGTAAACGTCGCTGCGTTGTTCACGCTGAAGGGCCGGTTCGTTGGGCCGGGTGCGCACAGGCTGCGGCATGACCGACAGGTTGGCGACAAGACCTTGCTGGATTTGCCCGGAAATGTAGTTGACCCCGGCCATCACACCGTTTGCCTCGTTCTCCATCAAGCCCAGCCATGCCTTGTCGAATGCAGCGCTCAGGCTTTGGCGCATTTGCGCTTGTGCGATCGGCCGATCACTTTCATTCGACATGGCACCGATGCCGAGGGAGACCACGGAAATTACCGCCCCGGCAACCCGGCCGACGGCTGCCGCCACTGCGCTGGCGACGCTGCGAGTAGCAATCTGGGCTTCGAGCCGTTCGCTTGCACGCTTGGCCACCGAAGATATCCCGGCATCCGACAACCCTGCCCCGGCACCGCTGTTGGAACTGCGGACCTGTTCGACAAGCGCCGTGTAAGCGGGCAATCGAGTGACCGGCTCAGTATGAATGATCTGATAGAGCGAAGCATTGCGTGCTGCAGGAGGCGCCAGGGTGATGGCGGGCACTTGGCTGAGCCTGCGGTCGAATTGATCCTGGGGGACTGCATACTGCTCCTGTATCTCGGCCATATGAGCGCTGAGCATCTGCAGGTACAACCTCACGGCATCGCCCATGATCACGTTCGGATCGGTCACCCTGGAGACGGGATCCAGCACACGCTCGTGATACTGTTCCTGCAGGTAGACCGTCAGTCGGTTGACCGGCGAATCCGTCTCGCCCTTGGCGCTCATCTTGTACCAGCCCACCTTCACGCCCAGCCACTGTTGGGTCCAGTAGCCGGTAAACCAGGGAATGAAGTCGGTTTCGGTACGGCGGAATACTTGCTCACGCCAGCGCCCCATGGCTTTGCGGGTGTAATCCCTAACCTCCTCCCTGGAGGACAATGAAGCGCTGTCTATATCCCGGTCAATCTGTTGCCAGGTCGCTTCCGTGATCACGATCGGCGCCGTCGGCTCAGAGCGACGCACCGTGGCGCATCCCGCCAGCAACAGCAGCAGGATCAGTAATAAGGCCAGGCACAGGAAACGCAGACTCAAGATCGCAGTCCCCCGGTAATAACAGGACAGCCGTCGTCACGCCTCGATCGGTTTGGGGCCGCTGAGATTTGTGATGGCGGTATTTTGAGTATAGGTGGTGCAAGACTGGCTCAGGCGGGATGCCGAGCAAGGTGCTCACAACCCCCGTTCAAAGGAGGCGGGCCCCATGTTTTACCGAATAGCGGCCGATGGGCTGATGCTGATGCATTTGCTGCTCATTGTGTTCGTGCTGCTGGGCGCACTGCTGGCCTTCAAATGGCGCCAAGTGATCTGGTGCCATTTTCCCGCGGCCGTCTGGGGCACCCTGGTCGAAATCCTCCACTGGAACTGCCCGTTGACCCATTGGGAGAACCTCATGCGCCATAACGCCGGGCAGGCCGGCTACAGCGAAAGCTTCATCGAGCATTACGTCTGGCCGCTGATATACCCCGCCGGGCTGACGCTGGAAATCCAACTGGGGTTGGGGGCTTTTGTGCTGCTGGTCAACCTGATTGTCTATGGACTCCTGATCAGGCAGTGGCAGCAGACGTAAGCAGCCGGCTAGAGAATGGCCACTTTTTCGCGCACAAAAACAAAACCCCTACCTGCAGATGCAGATAGGGGTTTTGGAATTTAATCTTGACGATGACCTACTCTCACATGGGGAAACCCCACACTACCATCGGCGATGCATCGTTTCACTGC